>JACCYJ010000074.1 GCA_013696555.1 Nocardioidaceae bacterium
GTCCAGTCCGCCGGCGAGGCGGGCGCCCGCGTGACCACCCACACGGGCATGCGGATCGACCTCAAGGTCGTGGAGCCCGGCCAGTTCGGCAACGTCCTGCAGCACTTCACGGGCTCCAAGGCGCACAACGTGGCGCTGCGCGAGTCCGCCGTGCGGCGCGGGTTGCACGTCTCCGAGTACGGGATCCTCGACGACGCGACGGGCGAGACGCTGCGCTGCGCGACCGAGGAGGAGGTCTACGAGCGGCTCGGCCTCGAGTGGATCCCGCCCGAGCTGCGCGAGGGCCGCGGGGAGCTGGAGGCGGCATTGCCCGGGGGGCCCGGGTTGCCGCGGCTGGTCACCCTGGAGGACCTCCGCGGCGACCTGCACTGCCACACGACCGCGTCCGACGGGCGCCAGACGGCGGAGGAGATGGCGATCGCCGCTCGCGACGAGCGCGGCATGGAGTACCTCGCCATCACCGACCACTCCGCCTCGCACGGGTTCGGCAACCACGTCTCGCCCGGCGAGCTGGAGCGCCGCATCGACGAGGTCCGCGCGCTCAACGAGCGGCTTGTGGGCATCGAGCTGCTGATCGGGACGGAAAGCAACATCCTCACCGACGGCTCGCCCGACTACCCCGACGAGCTGCTCGCGCGGCTCGACTGGGTGATCGCCTCCGTGCACACCTCCTTCCAGATGAGCGCGAAGGAGATGACCGCCCGCATGGTGGCCGCGATCGAGCACCCGTACGTGGACGCGATCGGCCACCCGACGGGCCGCAAGATCGAGACCCGCCAGCCCTACGCGCTCGACGTCGACCGCGTGATCGAGGCGGCCGCGCGCACGGGGACGATGCTCGAGATCAACGCCGCGCCCGACCGCCGCGACCTCAACGAGATCCACGCCCGCGCCGCCGCCGAGGCGGGCGTGCCGGTCCTGATCGACTCCGACGCGCACTACACCCGCAACTTCCGCCTGCTCGAGTACGGCATCGCCACCGCCCGCCGCGCCTGGCTCACGCCCGACCAGGTCGCCAACACCCGCGCGTGGCCGGAGTTCGCGAAGCTGCGCAAGCGGGAACGAGGATGAACACACCCCGATCCAGGAGGTCCAGCCATGGGCGACGGCACGAAGGACGATCTGAAGGGACGCGCGAAGGAGGGCGCCGGCGGCCTCACCGGTGACCAGAGCCTCAAGAACGAGGGCAAGGTGGACCGCGCTTCGGGCAAGGTCAAGGACGCCGTCGGCGGCGCCTCCGACAAGGTCAAGGACACGGTCAACCCCGACCGCAAGTAGCTCAGGGCTTCGCCAGGAAGGCGGCGACCGTGGTGCGGAAGTCCTCGCTGGCGTAGGCCTCGCGGACCAGGTCGTCGCCGTCCGGCAGGTTGGCGGTGCGCAGTCGGCGCAGCGCCTCCTTGGTGACCCGGAGGGTGGTCGGGGCGAAGGAGGCGAGTGTGTCGCAGAGCTCGGCCACGCGGGCCTCCGCGTCGTCGACGACCTCGGTCGCGAGGCCGGTGGCGAGCGCCTCCTCGGGACCGATCGAGCGCGCCGTGAAGACGATGTCCTTCAGCCGCGCCGGCCCGAGGAGGGCGGCGAGGCGAGCGTAGTTGTCCATCGAGAGGCAGTTGCCGACGGTGCGGGCGATCGGGAGGCCGAACCTCGCGGCCGGGGTGCAGATGCGCAGGTCGCAGGCGGCGGAGAGCGCCAGGCCGCTGCCCATCGCGAAGCCGTCGACGAGCGCCACGGTCGGCTTGCCGACCGTCTCCAGGCGGCCGACGATGCGGTCGATCGTCGCCTCGTAGCGCAGGCCGTCCTCGCCCGACTCGAACGCCGTGAACTGGCGGATGTCGGTGCCCGCCACGAACGCCTTCCCACCGGCTCCGCGCAAGACCAGCACGCGCACCTCGCCGTCGGCGTCAGCGGCCTCGCAGTGCGCGAACAGCTCCTCGTACATCGCGAACGTCATCGCGTTGTGCGCCTCGGGACGGTTGAACGTCACCCACAGCGCCGGCCCTTGCTTCTCGGCGAGCACCTGGCTCATGCGAGCGCCGCGATCTCGTCGTCCGCGAAGCCCGCCTCGCGGAGCACCTCCTCGGTGTGCTCGCCGAGCAGCGGCGCGGCCCGCCGGATCGCCCCGGGCGTCTCGCTGAGCTTGACCGGGATCCCGAGCGCGCTGATCGTCCCCTCGACGGGATGCTCGAGCGAGACCTGCATCTCGCGCGCCTGCGTGTGCGGGTCGGCGAACACCTCGGCGTAGTCGTGGATCGGCCCGGCCGGGACGCCGGCCTCGAGCAGGGCGTCGACCCACTCGTCCGTGCCGCGCGCCGCGAGCGCGGCCTCGAGCTCTACCGTCAGCTCCGCGCGGTTGGCCATCCGGTGGTCGTTGGTCGCGAAGCGCTGGTCGTGGACGAGCTCCTCACGGCCGACCACCGCGCACAGGCGCTCCCATAGCTTCTGGTTGTTGCCGCCGACGGTGAGGTGGCCGTCGCGCGTGCGCAGCGCCTGGTAGGGCGCTGTCAGCCGGTGCGCCGAGCCCAGCTTCCCCGGCACGCGGCCCGTCGCCCACAGCTCCGCCGTCTCCCAGATCGACAGCGCCAGCGCGCCCTCGAACAGCGACGTGTCGATCTGCTGGCCGCGCCCCGTGCGCTCGCGCGCGATGACCGCCGACAGGATGGCGACCGCGCAGAACAGCCCGGCCGAGAGGTCGCTGATCGGGATGCCGCACTTGACCGGGTCGCCGTCGGGCTCGCCGGTGACGCTCATCACGCCCGAGAGACCCTGGGCGATCAGGTCGTAGCCCGGGCGCTGCGCGTACGGCCCCGTCTGCCCGAAGCCGGTGATGCTCGCGTAGATCAGCCGCG
>JACCYJ010000160.1 GCA_013696555.1 Nocardioidaceae bacterium
CGAGGTCTCCACCGACAAGGTCGACACCGAGATCCCCTCCCCCGTCGCCGGCACCCTGCTGGAGATCAAAGTCGCCGAGGACGAGACCGTCGCCGTCGGCGCCGAGCTCGCCATCGTCGGCGAGTCCGATGGCGACCGCAGCCCGGAGCAGCCCAAGCAACCGGAGCAGCCCGACTCACCGCAGCCCGCGCCAACGCAGGTCCAACAGGCGCAGGAGCAGCAGTCGCTCGAGCAATCCCAGCCGGCGCAACAACCACCAGAGCCGACGCCGTCGCGAGGTGACGGTCAAGCAACGTCATACGTCACTCCCTTGGTCCGCAAGCTCGCCGCGCAACATGACGTCGACCTGTCCGACATCACCGGAACCGGCGTCGGCGGGCGCATCCGCAAGCAAGATGTGCTCGCAGCCGCGCAGTCGAAGCAGTCGCAGCAGCCGCAGCAGGAGCAAGCGGAGGCACCCGAGGCGAAACAGCCGGCAACGCCCGAACCAGCCGAGATCTCGCCACTTCGCGGGAAGACCGAGAAGCTCTCCCGGCTACGGAAGACCATCGCGGCGCGGATGGTTGAGTCGCTCCAGGTCTCCGCTCAGCTCACGACCGTCGTCGAGGTCGACGTCACCGGGATCGCCCGGCTGCGCGACCGGGTCAAGGACCAGTTCCAGCAGCGCGAGGGCGTCAAGCTGTCGTTCTTGCCGTTCTTCGCCAAGGCGGCCGTTGATGCTCTGAAGACATACCCGATGGTCAACGCCTCCATCGACACCGACGCGGGGACGGTCACCTACCACGGCGCGGAGCACCTCGGCGTCGCCGTCGACACCGAGCGCGGCCTGCTGGTCCCGGTCATCAAGGACGCCGGCGACCTCTCCATCGCGGGCCTGGCGCGCAAGATCGCCGACCTCGCCAGCCGTACCCGCGACAGCAAGATCACCCCCGACGAGCTGTCCGGCGGGACGTTCACACTAACCAACACCGGCAGCCGCGGCGCCTTGTTCGACACCCCGATCATCAACCAACCGCAGGTCGCGATTCTCGGGACCGGCACTGTCGTGAAGCGAGCCGTTGTCATCGACGACGCCAACCTCGGCGAGACGATCGCGATTCGGCGCATGGTGTACCTGGCGTTGACGTACGACCACCGGATCGTCGACGGTGCTGACGCCGCCCGCTTCCTCACCGCGGTCAAGCAACGCCTGGAGGAGGCGAAGTTCTCCGCGGAGCTGGGCCTGTGAGATTCGTCATCGCCGGTTCGTCCGGCTTCTTGGGTACGGCGCTGCGCGACCACCTTGCTGGTGACGGTCACACCGTCATCCGGCTGGTACGCGGGTCCGCGGCTACGCCCTCGGAGTCCACGTGGGACCCGCATGCCGGTGCTGTCGACACCGATGTCGTGGCCGCCGCCGATGTGGTCGTCAACCTCGCCGGTGCGCCGATCGCGCACTGGCCGTGGACGACGGCGTACCGACGGGAGATCCTGCGCTCTCGCGTCGCCGCGACCAGCACTCTTGCGCGTGCTGTGGCGTCGGCCAGTCGGCCGCCGGTCTTCCTCGTCGCCTCCGGCATCGCCGGGTACGGCGACGACCGTGGCGCTGAGGTCTTGACGGAGTCGTCGACCGATGGGAGCGGGTTCCTGGCCGGTGTGGTGCGAGCCTGGGAGGACGCTGCCCAGCCGGCTCGCCACGCAGGTGCTCGGGTCTGCCACCTGCGCAACGGGCTTGTCCTCGGCCCCGGCGGCGGCGCGTTCACCGTGATGAGCCTGCCGTTCCGGCTCGGGCTCGGGGGCCGGATCGGCTCCGGCCGGCAGTACTTCTCGGCGGTTTCGTTGGCCGACTGGGTCCGGGCGGTGTCATTCCTGGCGGCGACCGACGATGCCGAAGGGCGCTACAACGTCAGCTGCCCGCACCCGGGGACGAACGCCGACTTCACTCGCCTCCTCGCTGCTGCCCTCCACCGGCCGGCGATCATGTGGGTTCCCGCCGTCGCCCTGCGCACCGCGCTCGGTGGTCTGGCCGACCAGGTTCTCGGCTCGTTGCGCGTATATCCGCAGCGGCTGACCGAAGCCGGATTCGAGTTCCAACACCCCGATCTCGCGGCCATCGTCCGGGCGACGCTGCGTCGCTGAAGTGGCCCGCTGGGCGTCAGCCCGCAAGGCGGTGCACGTTGGCAATCCGCCAACCGCCAGCGTTCCGCCGCAGGCCGATCAGCCATCGCGTGGGCTGGTCTTGCGGCAACAGCATCGTTGCTCCCGCTGCGTGCGCGACGGGGCGCCGCAACTGGTCGATGACACGCAGCCGCACCCAGTGGGAGCCACGACCGACAAGGCGCACCGCCAGCAGATCGAGGCGCACACCGGTGAGTGTGATTCCGCGTTCGGAGTACGCCCGCAGCATCCGGCGGTCGGCGGTCAAGGCGGTCGATGCCCTCGCGTAGACATTGCGCAGCGACTTCGGTTCCGCCGAGGCGTACGCGAGTGCCCTCCTGCGGTCGAGTCCGGTGAGCACGCGAGCCCAGCGCGAGGTGGGTGCGGGCGACGTCGGAGCCACGCTGGTACCGAATGTCGCTGCCGCAGGCGCGGCATCTTCCACCGGCGCCGCGCTGGAACACGCCGACAGAGCAATCGTGCACACGGTGGTGAGCACGAGGTAGCGCCAGGGCTTCATGCCGACAGCATCGGCCATTTCTGCCACCGCGGCGGCGTCGTCCACAGGCAGCCGTGCGACCTGGCTCCTGCGTACCCTGAGGCTGTGGAAACGGCGGTGACAATTCGGCGCTGGGGGCTGGGGGCTGATCGCATCGAGTACGCCGTGGCGTTGGCCGAGCAGCGCCGTCTGCACGCCGCGCGGGATGCGGGGTCGATCGATGACACGGTGCTGCTGCTCGAGCACCCGCCCGTTTACACCGCCGGGAGGCGGACTCAACCGGACGAACGCCCAGCCGACGCCACACCAGTGGTCGAAGTCGATCGCGGCGGCAAGATCACCTTCCACGGTCCGGGTCAGCTCGTCGGATACCCCATCCTCGCCCTGCCTGACCACGTGTTCGTCGTCGACTACATCCGCCGCCTCGAGGAAGCGCTGATCCGTACCTGCGCGGACCTCGGCGTCCCAACCGGCCGGGTACGAGGGCGTACCGGGGTCTGGGTCGCAGCGGACGCTCGGCGGCCCGAGCTCAAGGTCGCGGCCCTCGGGATCCGGGTGTCTCGTGGGGTGACCATGCACGGGTTCGCGCTGAACTGCGACGTGGAGCTCGGCGACTTCGACAAGATCGTGCCCTGCGGTATCAGCGATGCAGGGGTGACGTCGTTGAGCGCCGAGCTCGGTCGTCACGTCAGCGTGTCCGAAGCCGCCGACGCGGTCGAGCCACACCTGCGCACGCTGCTGGGCTGGGCGACATATGACCGAGCACCCGACGTACGGTCAGCGCTCGTCAACGTACGTACGGCCTGACGTGTCCGACTACGTCATCGCAACCCGGCGGCTGCGCAAGGTCTACCGCACCCGCCGTCTTGGCACCATCGTGGCTGTCGAGGATCTCGACCTTGCGGTGCCGGCGGGGGGTGTGCACGGCTTTCTCGGGCCGAACGGCTCCGGCAAGACGACGACGATCCGGATGCTCCTTGGCCTGGCGGCGGCGACCCGAGGCGAGATGACGCTCTTCGGGGAGCCGGTCCCGAGCGGGTTGCCCCGGGTGATGAGCCGCGTCGGCGCTGTGGTGGAGCAGCCGAAGTTCCTGCCCGGGTTCACCGGTCGGACGAACCTGTCGTTGCTCGCGCGAGTCGCTGGCGTGCCTCGGCAACGTGTCGATGAGGTCCTGGAACGAGTCGACCTCAGAGAGCGAGCCGATGACCGCTACAAGGGTTACTCCCTGGGGATGAGGCAACGCCTGGCCATCGCCGCGACGCTGTTGAAGTCACCCGACCTGCTCATCCTGGACGAGCCCAGCAACGGGTTGGACCCGCAAGGGATCCGCGACATCCGAGACATGATCGGTGCCCTCGGGAGCTCCGGTGTGACGGTGCTGCTCAGCTCCCACATCCTCGCCGAGGTGGAGCAGGTCTGCGATTCGGTCACCATCGTTCAGCGCGGCCGGCTGGTGACCTCCGGGCGGGTCGCGAACGTGGTCGGCGGGCAGGCAGCGACCGTCTTGCGAGTCGGTGTGGGTGACCTGGACGCGGCACAACGCGTGCTCGTCGGCAACGGTCTCGAGGTGAGTCGTGTCAATGGGCAGCTGATGGTGGAAGGCGCCAACGATCCGGCCGACGTCACCCGGCTGCTGGCGGCGCATGACCTCTTCGTCACCGAGCTGACGCCGGTGCGTCCCGACCTCGAGTCGGTCTTCCTGTCCCTGACCAGCGACTCCGGGATTGGCGCGTGAAACTATTCGGCGCGGAGGTCCGCCGGTTTCTCGCCCGCCGTGCCGTCGTCCTCTTGCTGGTGGCCGGTTTCGGGTTGAGCCTGTTCATCGTCGGCGCCGAGCTCTGGAACCACCGACCGGTCAGCGCGCAGACCCTCCAGAATGCGGAGGATAGGGCGGACGCCGAGGCGCAGCAGCCCTATGTGCAACGGGACTACAAGCGCTGCCTCGAACGGCCCCGGCGGTACGGCGGCCAGTGTGAGAACCTGCTGCCGCAGGCTGAGTGGTTCCTGAACCAGCAAACGCTTCAGCCGCTGGAGTCGATCAAGACGATCTCTTTGCCAATCGTCGTCACTTTGGGCTTCATGGTCTTGCTGGCCGGGACCTCGTTCCTCGGTGCCGAGTTCTCCTCCGGGTCGATCTCCAATGTCCTGCTGTTCGAGCCCCGCCGCTGGCGGGTGTGGCTGGCAAAGATGGCGGCCACGGGCACCCTGGTCGGGGCCGCCGCCATCCTGACGGTGGTGCTCGGCTACGGGGCAATCACCGCGTTCGGGATGGCATGGACTGACGTCTCGTACACCGGTGATCAGTGGTGGGCGTTGGCGTACCGCGCTTTGCGCGCGGCGCTGGTCGTCGGTGGGGCGACGCTACTCGGAGCCGCCGTGACCGCGGCACTGCGTTCCACCATCGCGACGGTCGGACTCGTACTGGGATATCTGCTGGTGGGTGAAGCGCTGCTGCGAGCGGTCTTGTTCGAGCAGACGGTGCGGTGGTTGGTGTCCAACCACGTGTCCGCCTTCGTCGACGGCCGGCTGAAGGTCACCCACTATCCCGCTGACGGCCCGCCGGAGGTGGTTCGCTTCCACCTACAGGAGTCAGCGATCTACCTGGGTGTGGGGATGGCGGTGGTGCTGTTGCTGTCGTACCTCGTCTTCCGGCGGCGCGACATCGCCTGACGCGGGCAAGGCACCGTTGAGACTGACGCTGTCGCCGATATTCGCCCGGCGTGTCATCGTGAGAACGTCAGTCCCGGCGGCGGGCACGTAGGCTGGCGCGGTGACGATCGCTCCCGAAGGCCGCAAGCTGCTGCGGCTCGAGGCCCGCAACGCGCAGACCCCGATCGAGCGCAAGCCGGAGTGGATCAAGACCCGGGCGACGATGGGTCCGCAGTATCAGGAGCTGCAGTCGCTGGTGAAGGCAGAGGGTTTGCACACGGTCTGCCAAGCAGCTGGGTGCCCCAACATCTTCGAGTGCTGGGAGGACCGGGAGGCGACGTTCCTCATCGGCGGTGACCAGTGCACCCGTCGGTGCGACTTCTGCCAGATCGACACGGGGAAGCCTGCCGACCTGGACCGCGACGAGCCGCGTCGAGTGGCGGAATCGGTCCGCAGCATGGGCTTGCGCTACGCCACCGTGACCGGAGTCGCGCGCGACGACCTTCCGGACGAAGGCGTCTGGCTGTACGCCGAGACGATCCGCCAGATCCACGCACTGAACCCCGGCACCGGGGTCGAAATGCTGGCCCCGGACTTCTCCGGACGGCCGTCGTTGTTGGAGCAGGTCTTCGCCTCCCGGCCCGAGGTGTTCGCACACAACATCGAGACCGTTCCGCGAATCTTCCGCCGGATCCGACCGGCCTTCCGGTACGAGCGCTCCCTCGACGTCATCGCGCAGGCCCGGACGTACGGTCTGGTCACGAAGTCGAACCTCATCCTGGGGATGGGCGAGGAGACGGCGGAAGTCACCGCGGCGTTGCACGACCTGCGCGAGTCGGGGTGCGAGCTGGTCACGATCACGCAGTATTTGCGGCCCTCGGTCCGCCACCACCCCGTTGCTCGCTGGGTCAAGCCCGAGGAGTTCGTGGCGTTGCACGACCAGGCGATCGGGATGGGCTTCGCAGGGGTGATGTCGGGGCCGCTCGTCCGGTCGTCCTATCGCGCCGGGCGGCTCTACCGGCAAGCCGATGAACTCCGCCGGGCGACCGCATCCGTGGGGGTGGACGCGTAGGCTGTGGCTCGACCGATTCGGTCCAGCCACCATTGAGAGCAGCCTCCATGTCGTCAGCTGAGACTCCGGCCAAGCGCGGCCGGCTGCGCCAGATCGCACAGGCGTACCGCATCACCAAGAAGTCCGATCGGCGGGTCGGCTGGGTGATCCTGGCTTGGTTCCTCGGGGTCGGACTCGTCGTTGGGTTACTGGGCTGGTTGCTGTTCCCGATATTCGGCGTCGTGATGGGCTTAATGGCGGGTCTGCTGGCTGCACTGGTGGTGTTCGGTCGACGAGCAGAACGGGCAGCGTACGTGCAGGTGGAGGGCCAAGCCGGCGCGGGAGCCGGTGCCCTGCAGATGCTGAAGCGGGGGTGGACGGTCAAGCCGGCCATCGCGTTCACCAAAAACCAGGACGTCGTGCACCGGGTCGTAGGGTTGCCGGGCATCGTGCTGGTCGGCGAGGGCAACCCGTCCCGGGCGCGGCACCTGGTCACCGCGGAGCGTAAGAAGCACGCCCGGGTGGCCCCGGAGGTGCCGATCTATGACGTCCTGGTGGGCGACGGCGAGGGTTGTGTGCCCCTGCCCAAACTCGTCAAGCACGTTCGCAAACTGCCGCGCAACATCCGGCCCGCAGAGATGACCGAGCTGGTGCAGCGGCTCAAAGCGCTCGACGCGATGCGCCCGCAGGCACCGCTGCCACGGGGGCCAGTGCCGACGAGTACCAAAGGCGCCCGCCGGATGATGCAGGGACGCTGAGGACCGTACGCTGGCACGGCTGATGCCCTGGTGCTTCACTTGGGAAAGGACGGACGTCCGCAGGGCGTCAGTGGCGGATGACGACGGTGCCGACCGCCAGGTCATGCAGGCCGCGCCAGTCACGGTCGAACACCAGCGGGGGCAAAGCCAGGCAGATCAGCAGCGAACGCACAGCGGCTCGGCCCAGCCCTGGCGGCCGACCATCGAGCATCACGACGCCGATGCCCAACAGGCGCTGGCCCACCGAGGCTCCGACCAGCCCGGTCAACACGGTGAGCTGGACGAACAACGCAACCAACGGTGCCCACACGGCGAACCCTTGCCCGGTCCACACCTCGTTCCCGATGAACGCGCCCACGGCCAGCAGCGAAACTGCCCAGTCAACCGCCAGCGCCCCCAGCCGACGCCCCCAGCCGGCCACCGAGCCAGCGCCATGATTCGGCCGGCCCAGTCGTTGGCCGGGGTAACCGAGCGGCTCGACGTCGTCGGTGCTGGACACGTCGCGAGCGTAGTGGTGGGCTCGTAACACGACCGAAACACGGAGGACACGGTCGAGTAACCGGCTCTGGTTACCGTCGCACTATCGCCCGACCCGCTACCGCCCAGATCCAAGGAGAGTCCGTGTTTGCCACCGCCGAGGAGCTGTTGTCGTACATCAGGGACGAAGACGTGCAGTTCGTCGATATCCGGTTCTGTGACCTGCCGGGCATCATGCAGCACTTCACGGTTCCGGTCTCGTCGTTCGGTCCGGCGGTCTTCGACGAAGGCCTGATGTTCGACGGCTCCTCGATTCGGGGCTTCCAGGCGATCCACGAGTCTGACATGGCGCTGTTCCCCGACCCGACCACCGCGTTCCTCGACGCGTTCCGCCGCGACAAGACGCTCGTCGTCAACTTCTTTATTCACGATCCGCTCACCGGCGAGGCGTACTCGCGTGACCCGCGCAACGTTGCCCGTAAGGCGGAGGCCTATCTCTCCGGCACCGGTATCGGCGACACCGTCTACTTCGCACCGGAGGCGGAGTTCTACGTCTTCGACAACGTACGTTTCGCCACGCGCGAGCATGAGGGCTATTACCACATCGACTCGGCAGCGGCGGCCTGGAACACCGGGGCGGAGGGCACCGACAACCGCGGCTACAAGGTCCGCTACAAGGGCGGCTACTTCCCGGTACCGCCGTACGACCACTTCGCCGACCTGCGCGCGGAAATGTCCCGGGAGCTGGAGGCGTCGGGCCTCGTCGTCGAGCGCCAGCATCACGAGGTCGGCACCGCCGGTCAGGCAGAGATCAACTACCGCTTCGGGACGCTGCTCACGGCGGCGGACAACCTGATGAAGTTCAAGTACATCATCAAGAACGTTGCCTGGGCAGCGGGCAAGACCGCTACCTTCATGCCGAAGCCGATCTTCGGTGACAACGGCTCCGGCATGCACTGCCACCAGTCACTGTGGGCCGACGGTGAGCCACTGTTCTTCGACGAGGAGGGGTACGCCGGGCTGTCGGACAGCGCGAGGTTCTACATCGGCGGGATCCTCGAGCACGCGCCGTCGCTGCTGGCGTTTACCAACCCGACCGTGAACTCCTACCACC
>JACCYJ010000164.1 GCA_013696555.1 Nocardioidaceae bacterium
TGTACGAGCGTCCAGGTCAGCGTGGACACGATGATCGTCAGCCCGAGAGCGCCACGGTGCAACGGGTCATCGAGCCAACCTTGCGAGCCGAGCACGACGAAAACCACGGCCAGCGCAACGACCTTGACGGTGTAGAGGCCGAGCGCCACCAGCAACGGCAACAACGGCTCGACCGTCTGCATTGCGCCCAGGACCAGGATGCTGGTTGCGAAGAAGGCAGACACGATCACCGCGCCGATCAGCGAACCCCAGAACCCGGCCACGCCTTCGAGCCAGGTGGCGACCCCAACACAGGCAGCGCTCACGACCAACGCAGCAGTGAAACCGCTCCGCAACATGGCAGTCGAGGCGCTGTTGCGCGGCGGTCGAGCCCGGTCTTCGTCGGTCGTCATGGTGGCGGCCGTCCTGGTGCCAGGTAAGCGCGGGAAAGTGCTTGTGAAAAGTAGCACAAAGTCGAGGAGAGGGCCAACCGCGCTGTGTCGGACCAGCCTCAATGCATCATCGTCGGCCGCCACCGTGGCAGCACGAACGTCGCGCCGAGGGTGACCACTGCCAACACTCCGACCAAGATCAGTGAACGCCAGCCCTCGAACAGGCTCACCACCACGCTGCCGAACGCAACCAGCGCCGCCAGCATGTACATCGCGAGCACCGCCCGCCGGTGGGAGTGCCCGATCTCGAGCAACCTGTGGTGCAGGTGCAGCTTGTCCGGGCTGAACGGCGACCGCCCGGCGCGCGTTCGCCGAACGACAGCGAGCAAGAGATCGACGAACGGCACCAACAGCATCGCCACCGGCAGGATCAGGGGTAGGAACGCCGGAGCCACCAGACCCGCCCTGGCGCCGGCGACCCCTTCGGTCAGCGCACCCGACTGGAACTGCGCGAGCAGGCTGATAGCCGAGCAGGACAGGACGAGTCCGATCAGCATCGAGCCCGAGTCACCCATGAACATGCGCGCCGGGAAGAAGTTGTGCGCGAGGAAACCGAGGCAGGCAACGCCCAGCGCCGCCGTCAGCAGCGCCGCGGCGATCGCTTGGGTCACGCCGTTCTCCGCGGCCAAGATGTAGGCGTAGATGAAGTAGGCGCCGGATCCGATCCCGATGACGCCGGCGGCCAAGCCGTCGAGACCGTCGACGAAGTTGACCGCGTTGACGGTCAGAACGACGAGGAAGACGCTGAGCAGCTGGGCCTGAACCGGGTCCAGCGTCAACGCGCCGCCGCCGGGCAGCGGCAGGTAGTAGAACTGCACCCCCAGGGCCACCACCACCGTCGCCGCTGCCACCTGGCCGGCGAACTTCGTCAGCGCGTCCAGCTCGAAGATGTCGTCGACGACACCGACCGCACAGATGATGAGACCGCCCAACAGCACCGCCCCGGCATCGTCGAAGACGACTTCGTTGGAGGTCGAGAGGAACGGCAGGTTGCGCGCAACCAAGTAGGCGGCCAGCAGCCCGGCGAGCATGGCGATGCCCCCGAAGTATGGAATGGGGATAGCGTGCACGTCGCGGTCGCGTACGGCCGCGACGGCATTGATCCGCAGCGCCGCCTCCCTGGCGAGCACGGCCACGAGGTAGGTCACCACGGCAGCGACGGTGGCTACCAGCAGGTATTCACGCATCCCGTGAGTCCAGCTCGATGCCAGCAGCAAACGCCTGCAGCCGCTCCAGACTCACGGCTCCGACGCGCACGACGCGTGGTGGGTCGCGGGTGACATCGAGGATCGTAGACGCGAGTGCGGTGATCTTCGGCCCCTCATCGAGGTAGACGTCGACTGCGCTCCCGAGCATCTCGCGCGCCTCTGAAACCGAAACCGCTGGCGGCATGCCGGTCCGGTTGGCGCTGGTGACTGCCAGCGGACCGGTCAGCTTGATGACATCGAGCGTGAGCCGCGCGTCGGGCATCCGTATCGCCACCGTGCCACGGGTGTCCCCCAGATCCCAAGTCAATGACGGTTGTTGGTGGCAGATGAGCGTGAGCGGGCCAGGCCACAGCTCCGAGACCAGCTCTCGGGCGATGACCGGCACCCGGATGGCCAGGGCGTCCAGCGTGGTTTCGGCCGCCACCAGAACAGGTGGCGGCTTGTCCGCCCCTCGTCCCTTCGCCCGCAGTAGCCGTTGTACTGCGGCGGGGTCGAAGGCATCGGCCGCCAGACCATAGACGGTGTCGGTAGGCAGCACAACGAGCCCACCGGCGCCCAGAGCGGAGACCGCTGCCTCGATACCACGGTCACATTCCTCGTCGCCCAAGGTGCAATCGAAACGTTGACCGGCCGACGCGTTCACCTAGGACATGGTGCCCCATGCCGATGCCAGCCGGCCTCACACCCGCCGCGCTGTGACAAAGCGCGGTCGTTCGGCCAGGTCTTGATGGTCGCGGACGTCGCCCCAGCGCCCCGACCCGCGAAAGATCGACGGGGCTGATCGACCCTGGACATCGGCGTGCTCGCAACCAACCACGCCGCCCGACCGCAGCAACCGGTAGGCGACCCGTTCGACGGTCCGGATCATGGCCATCCCGTCGGCGCCGGACCACAGCGCCAACGCCGGGTCGTGCCTACGGGTCTCGATGTCGACCGACTCGTAGGCGGTCAACGGGATGTACGGCGGATTGGCGACCACGACGTCGACACATCCGTCCAGGTCGTCGAGCGCGTCGGCGATGTCCCCCTGTCGCAGGTCGACGCCGGTGCCGGAGAGGTTGCGCGCTGCGTACCGGACCGCGTCAGGGGATAGCTCGACGGCATGAACCCGGGCGTAGGGCGCCTCGTCGGCCATCGTGGCGGCCACGGCGCCCGACCCGGTGCACAGGTCGACGGCAACGGGTCCCGCCTGCCCGAGCGCACGGGCAGCCGCCAGCTGGTCGATTGCCCACCCGGCGAGGACCTCGGTCTCCGGTCGCGGGATGAAGACTCCCGGTCCCACTGCGATCTCCACGTGGCGAAAGCCCACCGACCCCACCAGGTGCTGCAGCGGCTCCCGAGCGGCTCGGCGGCGGACCAGGATCGCGAACGCTGCCTGCTGCTCCGCTGTAAGAGTCCGCGCCCCGCGCGCGTGGGGCGGCGCGACGCCGAGGACGTGTGCCAGGAGCGCCTCGGCATCGAAGCGGGGCGAGGCGACCCCGGCCGCTGCCAGGTCGCCCGCTGCGGTGACGAGCAGCGCGGCGACGTTCACGACCGCCCGCCGGCCTCCACGGCTCCCAGCCGGTCAGCAAGGTCTGCGGCCACACAGGCCTCGACCACCTCGTCGAGTGCACCGTCGAGCACCGCGTCGAGGTTGTAGGCCTTGAAGCCGATCCGATGGTCGGAGATGCGATTCTCGGCGAAGTTGTAGGTGCGAATCCGCTCGGAGCGGTCTACCGTCCGAACCTGGGATCGGCGGACATCGGCCTCCTGCGCGTGCGCAGCCTCCTCCGCGGCGGCCAGCAGCCGAGACCGCAGGATGCGCAGCGCCTGCTCCTTGTTTTGCAGCTGGCTCTTCTGGTTTTGACAGCTCACCACGATGCCGCTGGGCAAGTGGGTGACGCGGACAGCTGAGTCGGTGGTGTTGACGCTCTGACCGCCCGGCCCGGAGGAGCGGAACACATCAATGCGGAGGTCGTTGTCGGAGATCGCGACGTCGACCGGGTCCGCTTCCGGCATCACCAACACACCCGCGGCCGAGGTGTGGATGCGCCCCTGGGACTCGGTGACCGGTACCCGCTGCACCCGGTGCACCCCGCCCTCGTACTTCAAGAGCGCGTACGGCGCCTCGCCGAGCTCGGGGGTCCGCTTCGCCTTGACCGCCAGGGTCGCCGACTTGTAGCCGCCCAAGTCGGATTCGGTTGCGTCGATGACCTCGGTGCGCCAGCCGCGTCGCTCGGCAAAGCGAAGGTACATACGGAAAAGGTCACCAGCGAACAGCGCCGACTCCTCGCCGCCCTCCCCCGCCTTGACCTCGAGGATCGCGTCCTTGCTGTCAGTGGGATCGCGCGGCACCAGCAGCTGGCGGAGTCGCTCGGCCAGCTCCGTTCGACGTAGCTCCAGCCCGGCGGCCTCCGCCGCGAAGCCCGCGTCCTCGCCGCCGAGCTCGGCCGCGGCGGCGAGATCCCCACCGGTGCGCAGCCAATCGCGGTAGGTCCGCACGATCGCCGCCACCTGCGCGTAGCGCTGTCCGAGCAACCGTGCCCGACGAGGATCTGCGTGCAGTTGCGGGTCGGCAAGGAGGCGTTCCAGCTCGGCGTGCTCGGCGACGACCGCCTCCACTGCCTCGAACATGGGACCTTCCTGTCGACGAACGAACAACACACCGGCCCGCAGGAAAGCCTGCGAGCCGGTGCGGATGTCTTGCTAGCCGGCGTCCTTGGAACCGGTCTTGGCCTTGGCTGCGGCGTACCGCTTTTCGAAGCGGGCCACCCGACCACCGGTGTCAAGGATCTTCTGCTTGCCGGTGTAGAAGGGGTGGCAACTGGAGCACACGTCGGCGTGGATGGTGGCGTTCTTGGCGGTGCTGCGCGTGGTGAATGTGTTCCCACACGTGCAGGTCACCTGCGTCTCGCCGTACTGCGGATGAATGTCGGGCTTCATGGTGTCCTTTCGACGCGGCCGCCGGGTCGCCACAACGGAAGCGGCGTGAACCGGTGCCAAGTGCCAGTCTGGCATCGCACTCTCGATCAACGCCACTCCAGCTCACCCCATTCCTGGGCCGCGGATGTCCCTTTCCCACGTGAACGTGGTAGCGGGTCACTTCCAATGGGTTCGAACCCATTGGAAGTGACCGTTAGCCAATGGAAGCTGGCAGGGGCCGCTTGGAGTTCAACGCTGTCTCGATGTCGGGGACAAGCTTCGCGGGTTTGGTGGCCGGGCCGTACCGCCTTATCACTCGGCCGTCTCGGCCAACGAGAAACTTGGTGAAGTTCCACTTGATCACCTCGCCGGGCGCACCCGACTTCTGAGTACGCAGCCACCGGTACAGCGGATGCGCGTCGCGACCGTTGACGTCGATCCTGGCGAACATCGGGAACGACACCCCGTAGGTCAACGTACAAAACTGCTTGATCTCCTCGGCGCTGCCAGGCTCCTGGTGACCGAACTGGTCGCTGGGGAATCCCAGCACCGCGAACCCCTGGTCGCCGTAAGTCCGGTTCAGCTGCTCGAGGCCGTCGTATTGCGGTGTGAAGCCGCACTTCGATGCCACATTGACGATCAGCAAAACTTTGCCCTGGTATGTGGCCAGCGACACCTCGTCGCCGTCGATGGACGTGGCTGAGAAGTCCTCGACTGTCGTCACGCAATCCCTCGTCGCTCAGTTGTCGTCGCGGCGGCCGTTGCCCGACATCGGGGTGGTCTTCTGAATCTGCAACAAGAACTCGACATTGCTCTTGGTCGACCTCAGCTTCTCCAGCACCAGCTCCAATGCCTGCTGGCCGTCCAAGGCCGACAGCACTCGGCGAAGCTTCCACACGATGGCCAGCTCTTCGCTGCTCATCAGCAACTCTTCGCGGCGCGTACCGGAGCTGTCGACGTCGATCGCGGGGAAGATCCGCTTGTTCGCGTATTCGCGCCGCAGTCGCAGCTCCATGTTGCCAGTGCCCTTGAACTCTTCGAAGATCACCTCGTCCATCTTCGAGCCGGTCTCGATCAGAGCGGTGGCCAGGATCGTCAGCGAGCCTCCGTGCTCGATGTTGCGCGCGGCACCGAAGAAACGCTTAGGCGGGTAGAGCGCCGAGGAGTCGACACCACCGGACAGGATCCGGCCGCTCGCCGGGGCTGCCAGGTTGTACGCCCGGCCAAGCTTGGTGATGGAGTCGAGCAGGAGAAAGACGTCATGTCCCATCTCGACGAGCCGCTTGGCCCGCTCGATAGCCAGCTCGGCAACCGTGGTGTGGTCGTCCGCGGGGCGGTCGAACGTCGAGGAGATGACCTCGCCCTTGACGGCGCGCTGCATCTCGGTGACCTCTTCCGGCCGCTCGTCGACCAGCACGACCATCAGGTGGCACTCGGGGTTGTTGGTGGTGACTGCATTGGCGATCGCCTGCATCACCATGGTCTTGCCGGCCTTGGACGGGGCAACGATCAGCCCGCGCTGGCCCTTGCCGATGGGCGCGACGATGTCGATGATCCGGGTGGTGAGCTGGGTGGGCTCGGTCTCCAGCCGCAGCCGTTCCTGTGCGTACAGCGGGGTGAGCTTGGCGAAGTCGACGCGGGAACGAGCCGCCTCGATGTTCATCCCGTTGATGGTGTCGAGTCGCACCAGCGGGTTGTACTTCTCCTTACGCTCACCATCGCGAGACTGGCGGACCTGCCCGGTGACCGCGTCACCCTTTCGCAGACCCCACTTGCGGACCATCGACAAGGACACGTAGATGTCGTCGGGTCCGGGCAGGTAGCCAGAGGTACGCACGAACGCGTAGCTGTCTAGCACATCGACTATCCCGGCCACGGGCAGCAAGATGTCGTCCTCGCCCACCTGCGGCTCGGAGTCGGGCCGGCGCTCACGGTCGCGACCACGGTCGCGGCTACGGCGCCGCCGGCTGCGTCGGCTGTTCGCGGAGTCCTCGTCGTAGCGGCTCTGGCCCTGGTTGCTCTGACTCTGGCCACCCTGGCCCTGGTTGCTCTGGCCCTGGTTGCTCTGGCCCCGATTGCTGTGGCTTTGGTCACCCTGACCCTGACGCGCGCTGTCGCGGCCATCGGAACGGGATTGAGGGTCTCGGGACGCTCGAGAGGTGTCCCGATTGCCTTGCTCTTCAGCGGTCGTCGAGGACAACTGCCGTGCCTGTGCGCCGTCGGCGTGGCCGTTGCTGTCCTGACCGCTTCCGGCCTGGGCGCTGTTGGGCTGGGTCTCATCGAATGGGGTGTTGGTAGGAGGCGCGGCGGCGTTTGCCCTCGCAGCGTCGCCGTTGCTCTGCTGGCGGTTGGTCGCGCTCCCAGCCTGGGCTGCCTGGATCGCTTCGATCAGCTGACCCTTACGGAGCCGGGCAGTGCCCTTGATGCCCAATCCGGTCGCCACCTGCTGCAGCTCGGCGAGCACCATGCCGGACAGTCCCCCGCTCTTGCGGCGAGAGGCCGGCACCGATGGAGCCGCCGTTCCGGGCTCACCGGTGCCGGGAGCCGTCGGAGGCAAAGTGTGAGTGTCGATCACGTGAGGTCCTTCCCACGTTCGGGAGTGAGGGAGGCTGTCCTGTCACGACGCCACGGAGGTGATGAGCGGTGTCGACCGGCTCACCAGTCACCGGGGCGCAATGTCACGCCTCCCGGAGAAAGCTCGGGTCGGAGTGAGAGGAGCTACGACCGCGCTGAACTTTCATGGCAACGAGAAGGTCAGGTGCGGATCGTCTGCGAGCCGAGCGTAGCACTCCAGGCCCATGAGTGTCGTTCAAGGGGCACAACGGCTACCGCGCGCCGTTCATTCCCGCAGGGTGCGCAGCACTCGGGCGCCCGACGGATCCACAAGAACTTCGTGAACGCGCCAGCCCTCGGTCACCAAGCTCCGGAAGCTGCCGGGCGGGTCGTCCACTCCGACCAGGAACGCCAGCACCGACGGACCCGAGCCAGAAAGTACGGCAGGCACTCCGAATGCCCGCAGCTCGGCCACCAGGGCGAACGATTCTGGCATCGCGAAGGCTCGGTACGGCTGATGCAACCAGTCCTGAGTGGCGGCGAGCAGGGATTCTCGAGACAAGACCGGGTTGTTCAGGGTGGCGACCAACAGAGCGGCGCGACCGACATTGCGGACGGCGTCGCGGTGGGGCACCAGCTCTGGCAGCAACTCTCGCGACGCCGATGTGGCCATGACCTGCGGTGGTACGAGCAGGACCGCTCGCAGGTCCACGTCCTGGCGTACTGCTCGGACACCCGACTCGGTCGCCCAGGCGACGGTCAGACCTCCGAGCAGACAGGCCGCCACGTTGTCGGCGTGGCCCTCGAGCTGTGCCGCCAACGACAGGGCTGCCGCGTCATCGATGAGCTGCTCCCCGTGCTCCAGCAGGGCGCGTCCGGCAAGCACTCCGGACACGACGGCCGCAGCGCTCGACCCCAGTCCACGACCCTGGGGGATGGTGTTACGGCAGTGCAGCCGAAGTCCGGGCAGCTGGGCGCCGACCGCGGCGAAGGCCGCCGCCATGCCTCGGACCACCAGATGCGACGCATCGTCGGGCAGCGCGCCGGCTCCCTCGCCAGACACATCGATCACCAGCCCGCTAGCCACCGCCGTCACCGTCACGCAATCGGCCATGGTCCATGCGATGCCCAACGAGTCGAACCCCGGCCCGAGGTTGGCGCTGGTAGCCGGTGCCGTCACCTGCACCGTCGCATGGAGGACGTCGACCATCAGCTCAGTCCGGCAGCGGCCGCCGCAGCGTGAACCTCCACGTCGACGACGGTGTCGATGACCGAGTCGAACCCAGCCATGACGGTCGCGGTGTCCTTGAGCCCATGACCGGTCAGCGTGACCACGACCTGCCCGCCGACCGGCACCTCACGTCGCTCCGCGGCTGACAAGAGCCCCGCCACCCCCGCGGCGGACGCTGGCTCCACGAAGACTCCGTCACGGGCCGCCAGATCGCGCTGCGCCCGCAGGATCTGCTCGTCGCTCACGGCGCCGATCCGGCCCCCGGACTCGTCGCATGCGTCCGCTGCGAGCGACCAAGAAGCCGGATTACCGATCCGGATCGCCGTGGCCACCGTCTCCGGCGCAGCCACCGGCCGGCCGACAACGAACGGTGCCGCGCCGTCGGCTTGAATGCCCCACATGCTCGGCAACCGACTGGCGCGGCCGGCCGCGGCGTACTCCTGATAGCCCTGCCAGTACGCGCAGATGTTGCCCGCGTTGCCAACCGGGAGGACGTGCAGGTCGGGTCCGTCACCGAGTACGTCGACAACCTCGAAGGCGGCGGTCTTCTGCCCCTGGAGACGGAGGGGGTTGACCGAGTTGACCAGCGTGACGGGGTAGCGGACAGACAGTTCCCGGGCGATGACCAGGCAGTCGTCGAACGTGCCGCGTACCTGGAGGATGTGGGCGCCGTGCACGGTTGCCTGCGCCAGCTTGCCTGCGGCGATCTTGCCCTGCGGGACAAGGACGATGGGCCGCAACCCCGCCCGGGCGGCGTACGCCGTCATCGACGCCGACGTGTTGCCCGTGGAAGCGCATACGCAGGCATCCGCGCCCTGGGCAAGAGCGACCGAGATGGCCACGGTCATGCCACGGTCCTTGAAGGAGCCGGTTGGGTTGCCGCCCTCGACCTTCAGCCACACCTCGGCACCAACGCGCCGGGAGAGCCAGTCAGAGTGAACCAGCGGCGTGCCACCCTCGCCCAAGGTGATGACCGGGGTGGTGGCCGTAACCGGCAGCCAGTCGCGGTACTCCTCGATCACGCCGCGCCACGGCGGGCTCATCCGACGTCCAGGCGCAGCAGGTCATCCTCCGTCTCGCGCCGGACCACCACCCGGGAGCGGCCGTTGCGGACGGCGATGACGGCCGGACGTGGCACATGGTTGTAATTGTTGGCCAGCGATCGGCAGTACGCGCCGGTGCCGGGCACGGCCAACAGGTCACCAGCGCTGACGTCGCCGGGCAGATACTCGTCCTTGACTACGACGTCACCGGACTCGCAATGCTTGCCCACGACCCGGGCGAGGACCGGTTCGGCATCCGAGGCACGCGACGCCAGTGTGCACGAGTAGTCCGCGTCGTACAACGCGGCTCGGATGTTGTCGCTCATGCCGCCGTCGACGGACACGTACGTCCGAACGACGCCCGCGTCGAGCGTCACCCGCTTTACCGAGCCGACCTCGTACAGCGTGAACGTCGTGGGGCCAGCGATCGACCGCCCAGGCTCCACCGACAGCTGCGGGACCGCCAGGCCGAGCGCGCGGCACTCGTCCGCGACGATGCTGCTGAGGTGCCAGGCAAGCTGCCGCGGCGACTGCGGATCGTCCTGGGTCGTGTAGGCGATGCCGAAGCCACCGCCGAGGCCGAGCTCGGGGCAGGTATACCCCGTCTGTGACGCGATCTGCCCATGAAGGGTCAGCACGCGACGGGTAGCAACCTCGAAGCCGGTGGTGTCGAAGATCTGCGAGCCGATGTGGGAGTGCAGGCCGAGCAGCAGGAGGTTCGGGTCGCGGACGACCCGAAGGGCTGCCCGCAAGGCTCCACCGCCGCGGATGGAGAATCCGAACTTCTGGTCTTCATGTGCGGTCGCGACATAAGCATGCGTACGTGCCTCGACCCCCGCCGTCACGCGGAGCAGAACGGGCGCTGGGACGTGCCGCTGGGCGGCCAGGGTGGAGAGGCGCTCGATCTCGGTGGCGGAGTCGACGACGATGGAGCCCACGCCGATGTCGAGGGCGCGGACCAGTTCGGTGTCGGACTTGTTGTTGCCGTGCATGCCGATGCGCTCGGGGGGGACGCCGGCGCGGACTGCCACCGCGAGCTCGCCGCCGCTGCACACGTCGAGGTGCAGCCCCTCCGCCACGACCCAACGGGCCACTTCGGTACAGAGGAACGCCTTACCCGCATAGAAAACCGTGTAGGTGCTGAACGCGTCCCGGAAGGCGCGCGCCCGGGAGCGAAAGTCGTCCTCGTCGACGACATACGCAGGGGTGCCGTGCTCGCGAGCCAGAGCCGTGACGGGTACGCCGGCCACCTGCAGCTTACCGCCCGCGGCGCGCTCGACGTTGGCCGACCACAGCGCCGACACCAATGTGTTCGGATCCGTGGGTGTCCGCAGCCAGGACGGCGCACGCAGCCCCTGGTAGGCATCCAGGATGTCTGCCTCGTGCTCCGGGATCCGCATCACATTCGCTCGGGCGCCGACACCCCGAGCAGCCCCAGCCCGTTCGCGAGCACCTGGCGGCTCGCAGCCACCAGCAGCACTCGCGCCTGATGGCGGGCCGTGGGCTCCTCGTCACCGAGGGG
>JACCYJ010000125.1 GCA_013696555.1 Nocardioidaceae bacterium
GTCCCAGGTCTCGGTGGACAGCTCAGCGACCTTCTTCCCGGACGCGTCGACGCCAGCGTTGTTCACCAAGATGTCCACGGTGCCGAACCGCTTCACCGTCTGGTCGAACATCGCCTCGACCTGGTGCTCGTCACTGACATCACACTGCACGACAAGCGCCTGCCGGCCCTCTGCCTCGACAGCACTGCGGGTCTGGCCGGCGCCGGTCTCATCGTTGAGGTAGTTCACGACGATGTCCGCGCCCTCTTTGGCGAACTCCACCGCCGTCGCCTGGCCGATACCGGAGTCCGAGCCGGTAATGAGCGCGACCTTGCCGGCAAGCTGGTTCGTTGCCATCTGATGCTCCTCTTCTCGTGTTCACGGTCTCGCCGCGGCGGGCTGGCCCAAGCGCCAGGCGGCGTTGATCAGGCCGACATGGGAGAACGCCTGGGGGTAGTTGCCCAGAAGCTCACCCGACCGCGGATCTGCCTCTTCGGAGAGCAGGCCAAGGTCGTTGGCATGCCCGGTGGCGCTGGTGAACCACGATCGGGCCCGGTCCGGTTCGCCAGCGAGCACCAGGCACTCCACCAGCCAGTAGGTGCACATGAGGAAACCGCTGCGGTCGGCCCGCCAACGACGGACCAGGCCGCCTTCGCCAAGCCCGCGTTCAACAGCGTCGATCGTGGCTCGCATCCGCCCCTCATCGGCCGGCAGGAAGCCGACCAGAGGAAGGATGAGGACCGACGCGTCGAGGTCGTCGGAGCCGAACGCTCCGGTGTAGGCGCCGGCCCGCTCGCTCCACGCCTGGTCGAGGACGGCCTTGCGCACGGCGTCGCGCGCGGGCGCCCATCGCTCCGGGTCGGCACCTGCTCCCAGGTGCGGGGCGAGCTGGACGGCCCGGTCCAGCGCCACCCAGCACAAGACCTTGGAGGATGTGTAGTGCCGCTGCCGGTCGCGCGCCTCCCACATTCCGGCGTCGGGTTGTTCCCACCTGGTGGCGGCACGGTCGGCGAGAGCGACGAGCAGCTGCTGAGTGGGCTCGGCAAGCTCACCCAGGTCATCCTTGAGCAGGTGTGCTGCGTCGAGGACCTCCCCGAAGACGTCGAGCTGCTCCTGCTTCCACGCCTCGTTGCCGACCCGCACCGGAGCGCTGCCGCGGTAGCCGGCCAGGTTCTCCAAGACGTGCTCGGTGAGATCTCGCTCGCCTTCGACGCCGTACATGATCTGGACCAGCTCGTCGCGTACGTGGCCTGCGCTGTTGGCGAGCCAGGTGAACAGCCGCGCGGGCTCGTCAGGACAGGCCGCAAGCCACAGCGAGCGGATCGTGAAGCTCAGGTCGCGCAGCCATGCGTAGCGATAGTCGAAGTTCAGCTCGCCGCCCATCGTCTCGGGCAGGGACGTCGTGGCCGCCGCGACGACGGCACCCGAGGGCCCGTAGGTCAACCCCTGCAAGACCAGCGAGCTGCGACGCACCTGCTCGGGGCAGTCGCCGTTATAGCCGGTGTGCTGAGACGCCCACGACGCCCAGACGTCCAGGGTCGTCCTCAACGACGCGAGTCTTGCCGGGTCGGACGACGTACCGAAGCTCGGCGTGTACGCAAGCCTCAGGTCGACGATCTCCCCTTCGGTGACATCGAACTCAGCGATCAGGCTTCCATCCTCGATGCGCAGGGGTGGCTGCGTCTCCAGAGTGAGAGTCACCGGACCGCCAACGACCACCGCGCCGCCTGGAACGAGGCGGAGGTGGGGCTCTGTGCGGCCGTACTCCATGCGGGGCGAGAGGTCGGTCCGCATCCGCACCGTCCCGTGCAGACCTTCCACCCGACGGAGCAGCACATGCGGGCACCGCCGGCCGATCTCGTGACCGGTTGCGCCGGGCTCGAGCAGCAGCGCGTCACTCACGCTGACGGAACTTGTTTCGCACGACATGACAGTGCGCAGTACCAGCGAGTCACCGACGTAGGCACGTTCGCTCGCGAACTCACCGACAGGTTGCAAGACCCAGTGTCCCGCGGCCGGGTCGAGCAGGCGACCGAACACGGACGGCGAGTCGAAGCGGGGCAGGCACCACCAGTCCACCGAACCCCACCGGTCCACCAGCGCGGCCGAATGACAGTCAGACACGAAACCGTAATCTGAAATTGCCGGCTGCCCACCCCGTGAGTCCGCCGGCTCCGCCATGGCGCATGGTAAGCCGGAAGTAGATCGCGACGAGCGCACCCGAACCAGATGTGATCCTTTCGTAAGACCTCTGGCTGGTCCGCTGCCAACGGCTCCCGGCCGCGAGGGAGACGCGCCGCTCATGATCACTGCAGTCGTGGCTGCAGGGGGAGATCCGTCGGCTGTCACAGCCCTACACCCTGTGATCGTCGACGTCGATGAACGGCGGCCCGTGGAACTGCTTTGGGCAGAGCAGGACGCGCTGGAACGCGCCGATCAGAACGAGCCCGACGAGTCGCGCTTCGCCGGTGGCGGCGGGCAGCCGAGCGCGCCTCCCGGTGGAGGCAACGGTGGCGGCGGGCAGGTCAGCACGGCTCCCGGTGGAGGTCAGCCTAGTGCGCCCCCGGGTAACGCCTGAAGCGGAGAACGAACACGCGACGCCGGTCGTCTCCGCGGACGACGACAGCTGTTGCCAGAGGGCCCGCCACCTGAGTCTGCCGTCAGCCGCGGCGGGTCGGTAGCAGGATTCGCGTCACCGAGGGCCGCGGTTTGCCCACAGGGGTTCGGAAGCGCGGTGCGCGGCACCCGTCGGCCGATGATGGCCGGCTCTGGGCGGTGGCAGCACGACGGAGGCCGGCACCAGCGAAGCTCGCCCGACCCCGATGCAAATTATGCACAGCCCATTGTGTGTGGCGCAACTGCGTGGGACAGTACGCGCATGGGTGGTCACGTCGGCAGCCTCGGTCGTGCGTTGACGCTGCTGGCGGCGCTTGGCTCGGACGAGGTCGTTGCTGCGGGCGGGAACGGTGTCGGCGAGTTCGCTGCCCTGATCGGTCGTGACAAGAGCCAGATCTCTCGAACGCTCGCAACGCTGGCCGAGGCAGGTTTCGCCGAGCGTGATCCGATGACGCGCAGGTACCGGCTCGGCTGGATGGTCTTTGTGCTGGCTGCACGGTCAGGTGACCAGCGGCTTATCAGCGCGGCCCAGCCGGTGCTGACCCGGCTGGTGCGCGAGACCGGTGAGAGCAGCCACCTGTCCGTGCTGCGGGGCGACTCGGTGCTCACCCTGCTGACCGAGTCTCCTGGGCGCGCGGTGCACGCGGTCTCGTGGGTCGGCCGCGTGGTTCCGGTCATGGCGACTTCCTCGGGCCGTGCGC
>JACCYJ010000174.1 GCA_013696555.1 Nocardioidaceae bacterium
GGCGGAAGGGAGGCTGCGGCACCGCTCGCGGCGAAGACGCCAGCGACCGAGGTCACCAGCAGCCCTGCGGCGGTGAGGCTGAGCGCGCGACCGACCTGGCGCATAGTGGTAATCCTTCCGAGACAGAGTGCGCAATAAAGGCACGGCGGAACGCACGTTCCTAGTAGTAGTTATAACGCGCAGAGCTGCTGATTATGACGGGTTTCTGGCAATTTAGATATTTAGTGATCCTGTGTCACCAATTGACTACAGTTAGTCTGTCGCACAAAGAGCCCCCGCCGCGTGGTCTCGGGTCCGCGCAGCGGGGGCTACGGCAGCATCCTTGCAGCACGTGTAGGCCGGTTGCTAGCCCTGTGACGCCAATCGATACGCCCGATCACACGGCGTCGATATTGGCACCTGCGAACTCCCTGCGCGAAGGTGTCGCCCAACCCCACTTTGGCAGCCACGGTGCGGCTAACCCGGATATCGACTGCTGGACATGGACGCGGGACGCCCCACTACGCCGGCCCCTCCGACGTGCGGTCCAGCTTCCGGCGGATGGCAGCGGTCAAGGTGGACTGCTCGAACGCACCCGCCACTCGGCTGCGCCTCATCGACTCGTGGGCGACGTTTGCCGGGACGCAACAAGCTGCCTCGACACCGACGGCATCCCGCGCTGGCCGACGCGCAGCCGCGCCATCACGGGCCTGAATTATCACGTTCTCGATCGTCGTTATGCCGGCTCTCAAGGGGCCTCTCGCGACGGATAGTGACGGCTCGATGCGAATCCTGTAATAACGGGTCGGTGACCGTGGCGTTCGTGTCAACGTAGCGACCCGTCCCGGTCGCCGAAATGGTGACCCTTCTCGGAAAGGTGACGAAGCAGAATGATGAAGAGAGTGAGTTTGGTCGGGCTCTTGATGGCACTGCTGGGTGGGCTGAGCCTTGCCGCCCCCGCGCAGGCGACCAACGTTGGCAACGAGGGCTGCACCCCTGGTTACTGGAAGAACCACCCCACGAGCTGGGAAGAGGTCAACCCGACAGCCCTGTTGACGTTCGACCACACCAGTGTGGCGTTCCCGCCATTCGCGCCGTCGAGCAGCGACCTCGACGGTAATGGCACCGCGGACACCTTCATGGACGCCTTGAACTTCAAGGGTGGCGCCGGCCTGGTTGGCGCAGAGCGCATCCTGTTCCGTGCGGCGGTTGCCGCCTGGCTCAATGCGGCAAACGAGGGTGTGGGTTACCCGCTGCGTCGAGCAGAGTTCGTAGCTGAGGTCAACGCCGCGATAGCCAGCGGGGACCGGCAGACGATGCTTGACCTCGCTGCTGAGCTCGACACCCTCAACAATCTCGGCTGCCCGCTCTGACCGGTAGGCCAGACCGAAGCAGATAGGGCGACACGGCGAGCAACACCAACAGACCCAAGCCCCGTTCTTCCCCCGAGAAGGACGGGGCTTTGGGTCGGTGTGTCCCCGTTTCGAGCATGAGCCGCAGATCGGTCGAGAAGAAACTTCTCTCAGTCCGGGGAGTCGCGAACTAGGGACGCCTGAACGCTGTGCGTCCGAACGAAATGACCTCCACCTACAGCTGACTCGGTACGAGGGCGGCGTCGAAGACGCCGAGCCCGCCATGGGCGTCACAGTCTCGAGGACCGTGCATCCCGATGGCCGACGCGCACGTCGTCGCCATCGCCGCCGAAGCCGTCTCTGCTGAGACGTTCCCCTGCCGGGAGCGTGGACGTGTCACAGGGCCGACCCACTCTGACCGATGTTCGCCGGTGAGATGCAGCTCCGACCGACTCTGGTGCTACGTCGACGCACCCGCGTCTGCGTGACGCCGACGCATGTGGCCGGTGCTCAACACTCTGGAGCTTGTCGTCACTGTCGCGATCATCGGGATGCCAAGGCGGGTGGTGGCGCAGCGGATGCTGCTCGGTGAGGTGGGCGTCGGTGGTGCGGGACGATGGAGCGGTCTGGCGACACGCCTCTATGAGGTTGTCCACACCTGGAATGCCGACGCCAGCAGGAGCAGGACCAGCGTCGGAATGAGAATCCCAGCGGGCACTACACCGACCAAGAGTCCGCCGGCGACAGTCCCGATCACGGACCCCGCAGCCATCGACAAGAGGAACCCGCGGTACGCGCGGAGTACGACGAAACTCTTGTCCCGGCTGTACCGAGTGACGGCCACAATCATTGTCGGCAGCGATACCGCGAGGGACAGGCTTCCGGCGATTTTGATGTCCACCGCGTATAGCAGCACGATAGTGGGAATCAGCAACTCACCGCCTGCGACTCCCATCAGGGCTGCCACCGCCCCGATGACGACACCTGCGGCCACCCCAACGGTCGTCTGAACCGGCGTCGACGGCGACAGATACTGAAGCGAGCCGGTGTGCGTTCCCGCAATTGCCGCGGCGACGGCGACAAGTAACAGAGCGAGGACCTTGGAGAGCGTCGCCGCATCCTGGTCGCCCAAGTCGCGCCAAGCCAGGCACCAGCGAGGCTGCCACAGAGCAAGGTCACGATGACGTGCCACTGAGAGGACACTTCGGCGTAGGACACGGCGGGCAGCCGCGCCGGGATCGCGGTGACAACGGCGAGCAGGCTGATGGCCTTGTTGAGTATCACGGCCTGCAGCGCAACGAACCCAAACACACCAATCAGCAGAGGGAGCCGGAACTCTGCGCCGCCAAGCCCAATCATGCCGCCGAGCACACCAACGGCCGCGCCGATGGAAAGCGCCATCCAGCCGGGACGAGCCCTACCCAGGCGGGCTGCGGGGCGGTGCACCGCCTTGCCTGGACGGGGAGCACCAAGCCTGCCGCGACGTGTGCTCACGGCGGGCATTGTTCCAGCAAGCTCCTCACGGTCGCGGCGCTGCGCGACTCTGGGAATCATTGTTCGCTGGACTCAACGCCTTGCAGCCTCCCTCGGTGACGCCATCACCCGAACTGAAGCAACCCGTATCCTCGTCGCTCACATTGCCACTGTCGACCGTCTCGTCCGTGGCGCGGACTGCCACGACCGCTGAGCGCGCGTTGCTGCATCCAGAGCGTGACGGCGATGGAGGCGTGAGCCGATGAGAGCTCCACGTACCGGTTCAGAGCCGTGAGCAACTGCTCGAGCAGTTCAGCACCGTAGGGGTCAGGCTTTCCGAGGGTCCGGCGCTCACAGTGGCTCACCGCGGCCCTGGTAGTCGGCAAGTCGGGGCTGGACAGCGGCCGCACGTTCGGCGTACTCGACCTGCTGAGCAAGACGACGCTGCTCAATCTCGTGGTGCAGATCGTCGGCAAGCTCGTCACTCAGACCGGGTGGGATTCGGGCTGCAGTAGCTCAGTCCAGGTAGTCGCGCAACACCTGCGAGCGCGAAGGGTGCCGCAGCTTGCTCATCGTCTTCGATTCGATCTGCCGAATCCGCTCCCGGGTCACGCCGTAGACCTTGCCGATCTCGTCCAAGGTCTTGGGCTGCCCATCGGTGAGGCCGAAACGCATCGACACGACGCCCGCCTCGCGCTCGGACAGGGTGTCCAGCACCGCGTGCAGCTGCTCTTGAAGCAAAGTGAACGACACGGCGTCCGCTGGAACGATCGCCTCGGAGTCCTCGATGAGATCCCCGAACTCGCTGTCACCGTCCTCACCGAGCGGAGTGTGCAGGCTGATCGGCTCCCGACCGTACTTCTGCACCTCCACGACCTTCTCCGGGGTCATGTCGAGCTCCCGTGCGAGCTCTTCTGGTGTCGGCTCACGACCCAGGTCCTGGAGCATCTGACGCTGCACCCGGGCAAGTTTGTTGATGACCTCGACCATGTGAACCGGGATGCGGATCGTGCGCGCCTGGTCGGCCATCGCACGGGTGATCGCCTGCCGGATCCACCAGGTGGCGTACGTGGAAAACTTGTAGCCCTTGGTGTAGTCGAACTTCTCGACGGCCCGAATCAGACCGAGGTTGCCCTCCTGAATGAGGTCAAGGAACAACATCCCGCGGCCGGTGTAGCGCTTGGCCAGGGAGACCACCAGTCGCAGGTTGGCTTCCAGCAGGTGGTTCTTCGCCCGGCGACCGTCCTCCGCGATCCATTCCAGCTCATCGGTGAGCTTGGCTGACATCTTGTCTCCCGAGGCGAGCTTCTCCTCGCTGAACAGGCCGGCCTCGATGCGCTTTGCGAGATCTACCTCCTGCTCGGCGTTGAGGAGGGGGACCTTGCCGATCTGCTTGAGGTAGTCCTTGACGGGGTCCGCAGTCGCTCCGGCGACCATCACCTGCTGCTCGGGCTCGTCGGCTTCGTCGGCCGCGGAGAGGGTGAAACCCGCGCGTTCGTCCACCTTCAGCGTCGGGTCCTCTGCGAGATCCTTCTCGAAGACCGCGTCGTCGATGTCTTCCAGGACCTTCTTGGTGCCCGGCGCGCCGCTAGCGGTCTCGGCGGCCATGTCACCCGGGGCCACGGTGTCTGTTGCGGCTGCGTTCCCGTTCTCGGCGGCCTTCTTCGCCGGAGTCTTGCCCAGAGGCTTCGCCGGGGCGTTCGTCGTCGTCGGCGCGGGGCGTTTCTTCCCCACCGCGGCCTTCTTCGCCGGGGCCTTCTTCGCTGGCCGCTTGCTGGCGCTTTCCGTAACCGTCGCGCGGCTCTCGGCCGCCGACACTCGAGACGTGCTGGACGACACAAAAAACCTCTCGATGACGGGGTTTGGGCACGGCAGACCCCCCTCCGGTCAACCGCAGCGTTCCAAGTGTGCCACGTTCTCCTGACCGAGCCCACATCCGGCACTCTCCGCGACGTCGTTCACTCGACAGCCTTGACCGCCAGAACCGGACAGGGAGCATCTAGCAGGACACGCTGCGCGTTGCTTCCCAAGATCAACTTGCCGACCGGGGTTCTCCGGCGGAGGCCGATGACGATGAAGTCCGCACCAACGTCCTCGGCCACCGCGATCAGGTCCTCAGCGGGATCCATGCCTCGAACGAGCTGGCGCACCTCGTGCTCGACCCCGGTGTCCTTCAACTGGTCTCGCACTTCCTCGAGCTGGGCTTCGGTCTCGGCCGCATCGTCACGGTCGAACTCTCGGCCTCCTCGATGCGAGTTGACGACGACCAGGCGCGCGTTGCGCAGCTGGGCCTCTTCGGCAGCCCGCCGCAGGGCAGCTCTCCCCTCGGGCTTGGGCACGTAGCCGACGACGATGCTGCCCATCGCTGCCTCCTCCACTATGCCGTCCAGGTATGGACCGGTTCGTTGCTGTGCATGTGGTCGCTGTAGCGCCTCACCATGCCGCGCAACGCCTCCATGCGCGAGGCAGACCCTTCGTCGTAGAGCTGGTGGAAGCAGTGGGCTTGCCAGGTGGCTCCGTTCCGGGAGAGCAAGCAGCGCTGTTCGATCACACCCAACAACCGGTCGCGCTCAGCGGGGTCAACGCCCCAGTCGTCGAGGCCTTCGTGGGCCAATGGCAGCAGGCCGCGCAGAATTAGCTCGGTCGCGGGGACGGTGCCCAGGCCGGGCCAGTACAGCTGAGCGTCGATACCGTGGCGCGAGGCGGTGTGGAAGTTCTCCTCAGCCACCCGGAACGACATCTGCGACCACACCGGACGCTCGCTCGACGCGAGGGCACGGGTGAGCCCGAAGTAGAAGGCGGCGTTCGCCATCGTGTCGACCACCGTCGGCCCGGCGGGCAGCACTCGGTTCTCGACCCGCAGGTGTGGACGGTCGCGAACCACGTCGTACACCGGTCGGTTCCAGCGGTAGATGGTCCCGTTGTGCAATCGCAACTCGGCCAGCGTCGGCGTGTCCCCCCTGTCGAGCACCTCGACCGGATCCTCTTGCTCGGTGATCGGCAACAGTGCGGGGAAGTAGCGGACGTTCTCCTCGAAAAGATCGAAGATGGAGGTGATCCAGCGCTCTCCGAACCACACCCGAGGTCGCACCCCCTGCGCCTTGAGCTCCTCGGCGCGCGTGTCGGTGGCCTGCTCGAACAGCGCGATACGCGTTTCGCGCCACAGCTCCTTGCCAAGGAGGAACGGCGAATTCGCGCCGGCGGCCAACTGGACGCCGGCGATCGCCTGCGCCGAGTTCCAGTAGTCCGCGAACTCATCCGGACCGACTTGGACATGCAGTTGCGTGCTGGTGCACGCCGCCTCGGGAATGATGCTGTCCGTCGTGGTCTGCAGCCGCTCGACGCCGTCGATCGCGATCACGATGTCCTCGCCCCGCGCCGCCAGGATCTGGTCGGACAGCAGTGCGTAGCGCGGATTGGGCGACAAGAGGCTGGCGGTCATGTGGTCCGGGCTCAGCGTAGGCAGGATGCCGACCATGACCAGGTGGGCACCGACACGGGCTGCCTGCGTTTCAGCCGCGTTGAGGCTGGCCCGCACATCGTCCTCGAAACCGCAGAAGCCCCCTCCAGCAAGTCGGCGAGGAGGGACGTTGATCTCGAGGTTGAATTGCCCGAGCTCGGTCTGGAAGTCTGGGTCGGCGATTGCCTCGAGGACCTCGATGTTCTTCATCGCCGGATCACCGTGCTCGTCGATCAAGTTGAACTCGATCTCCAAACCGGTGCTCGGCTTGCCTGACTCGAAGCGTGCCTCCCGCAGCATGCGCTCGAACACGTCAAGGCAGCGCCGCACCTTGTATCGGTAACGGGTGCGGTCTTCACGCGTGAAGACTTGGCTGTCGACCTCCTGGCCCATGCTGTTTGTCTCTCTCTCGCCCGGCGTGCGTTACCAGCCTCGCCCAGTTGCCCTGGTAACGCCACCCCCTCAACGATCGAGGACCGACCACACCAACGCCTCGTCGAACGGTTGCCAGGCCGACGGCGGAACGACGCGGGTCAACGTCTCACGCAACAGGTGCATCATCGAGTAGTCCGGGTCCGCATCCTCTGCCCGCTCCACCGCACACCATGCCGCGGCCCCGTCGCCTTTGATCCAAGCGGCGAACCCGGCCAGTGAGAGCACCGCCGGCTCGAACGGGGGAACCGCTCGGCGAGCAACTTGGGACCACACCGCGAACGACGCGGGGGCGTTCTGTGGCGTCATCTGCGCCCAGGCAATGTCACGGACGACACTCAGGGAGCACCAGACCAGGATTTGGGCCACCTCCGCATCTTCCAACGTTGCGCCAGGCTCATCGAGTGCCCGCAACACGGTGGGCTTCACCCGCGCCACCCCGACCTCTGCCAGCGCCCGCGGCCGCTCTGCCTCACCGGTTCGGGATGCGATGGACGCCATCTCCGCGACAGCTTCGGCAACGGCGGACTGCATCCGCGTCCGTAACTGCCCTTGTGGCGGAGCGAGCCGCGCCGCCAGCGCAGCTCGATCGGGAAGAACCTCGATCCCTTCGGCTACCGCGAGCGCCATGCCCGCGCTGCTCGCCACGTCGTACGGCGTCCCTTCGGGTGGACAGCAAGCGGAATCGTGGCACTTGTAGGACCAGTAACGGCTGCTGTCGCAGCGGACCGCCTCGACGATGGTGACTCCGTCGAGCACGAGCCGGTCCCAACAGGCTTCGATCAGCGGGTCGGCCAGGGTGGGATCAGCGGAGTACGCCACCAGCAGTACGGAGTCGGTGTGCTGGCTTCGCAGCACGTCGGCCACCTGACACGCGAGCAAGTCGTGGTCCTCCGTCGGAAGCAGATCGACCCGCATCCGAAACCCCGCTCGTGACCGCGGCCCATCGAGCGCGACCACCACCAAGGACTCCGCTGGATGGAAGCCGAAGAGCACCGGAAGCGTGCCAAGCATCTCCGCAATGCTGCTGGCGCGGATGACGGGCGGACCCTGATTACGCACCTGGCGAGGGACTTTGCGACGCGACCTGCTTCCCATACCGGCATGATCGTCGCGCCTGAACTCTCCCGGGACGCGCGAACCCGATCTGTGGATAGCGCGCTGGGCAGGCAGCGTCAGGGCTCGATGCCAAGATGCCGTCATGCGCGACGACGCGTCGGTGCTGCATTTGGACCTTGACGCTTTCTTTGCCGCGGTCGAACAGCGAGACAAGCCTTCCCTGCGGCACAAACCGGTCGTGGTAGGGGGCATCGGACCGCGAGGTGTCGTGGCCACCGCGTCCTACGAAGCCCGGCGTTTCGGGGTGCACTCGGCCATGTCGACGGCAGAGGCGCGATCCCGCTGCCCACACGCCGCGTACCTCTCCCCCCGCTTCGAGGTCTATCGGCGCAGCAGTGAGCGCGTGTTGACCCGCCTCCGGGAAGTGTCATCGTTGGTCGAACCGTTGTCGCTCGACGAGGCGTTCGTCGACCTTGCTCCCTGCCCGGACGTGGATCGTACGGTCGCGGGCGTTCGATTCTTCGCGGAGGGTCTCCGCGAAGATGTCAAGCGACTCACCGGTGGTCTCACCGCGTCAGTGGGCATCGGCTCGTCGAAGCTGATCGCCAAGATCGCCAGTGAGCTTGCCAAACCGGATGGCTGCATGGTGGTTGCGCCAGGGACCGAGCATGACGTATTGCGGCCCCTTTCGGTCACCGTCATCCCCGGCGTCGGGCCAGCGACCGCCGAACGGCTTCGCCGGCTCGGCGTCGTGACGGTCGCCGATCTCGAGTCCGTCTCGAACTCGGAGTTGGTCCACCTCCTGGGTCCGGCGCACGGTGCCTCCCTGTTCCGACTGGCGCGCGCCGACGACGACCGTGCCGTGCAGGCAGAGCGGGAGGCGAAATCAATCAGCGTGGAGGACACCTTCGACAGCGACCTGGTGGACATCATGCTGCTCAACGCCGTCATCGAGCGGATGTCGGCTCGGGTCGCCGACCGATTGAGTGCGGTTCGGCTCTCCGGACGAACGGTGGTTCTCAAGGTGCGGCGGCACGACTTCTCGACGTACACCCGATCGACGACGCTGCCCGGTCCCACCGACGACCGACGTGTCATCGCGGGGCAGGCTGCCCGACTCCTGCGTGAGATCGACACGTCCGACGGGGTGCGGCTGCTCGGGGTGGGCGTCTCCGGACTCACCGACTGGATCCAAGACGACCTGTTCACGCAACCGGGAGAGGCGCCCGAGTGCATCACAGCCGAAGAGCCGACTGCGGTTTCGCCGCCCGGGCAGCCCCCGCGGCGCTGGTGGCCGGGCGCCGACGTCGTCCACGTCGAGCACGGCTGCGGCTGGGTCTGGGGAGCCGGCCGGGGCCGGGTGACCGTGAGGTTCGAGACGGCGAAGACACCCGCTGGACCGGTGCGAACGTTCCGTGACGACGACCCCGCGCTGACGTTTGTCGACATGCTGAGCCCAGATCCGCCCGATAACGTCACGCTCATGACGCCGTTGCAGAGACCCCGAGCACCGCTCGCCAAGCGGGTGCCCACCTTCCGCACACATCACGGGGACACGGTCGAGGATCCCTACGATTGGCTCCGGGACAAGGACGACCCCGAGGTGATCGCGCACCTGGAGGCGGAAAACGCCTACACGGAGGCGATGACGTCTCACCTCGCCGACCTGCGAAGCGCCATCTTCGATGAGATCAAGAACCGGACGCAGGAGACCGACTTGTCGGTGCCGAACCGACGCGGGTCGTGGTGGTACTACTCGCGCACCCAAGAGGGTCAGCAGTACCCGCTGCACTGCCGGTGTCCGGTAGCGGACCCCGATGACTGGACCCCGCCCACCCTGGCAGCAGACGTCGACGTACCCGACGAACAACTCCTGCTCGACGGCAACGAAGAAGCCCGCGGACACGACTTCTTCGCCATCGGAACGTTCAGCGTCAGCCCTGACGGTCACCTGCTTGCCTACTCGGTCGACACCACCGGGGCCGAGCGTTTCACCTTGCGGGCCAAGGATCTGCGCACGATGACCGTGCTCGAGGACGAGATTCCCGACACGTTCTACGCGTCCGCGTGGTCGTTGGACGGTAGCCGGCTGTTCTACCTCACCGTGGACGCCAGCTGGCGCCCCTGTCGGGTGTGGCGGCACCGGGTCGGCAGCAGCGCTGCTGAGGACGTGATGCTGTACGAGGAGGCGGATGAACGCTTCTGGCTCGGCCTGGGAAGCACGCGCAGCGACCGATACGTCGTCGTGTCGGCGTCCTCGAAGATCACCAGCGAGGTGCGCGTGCTCGAGGTTGCGAATCCTGACGCCGAGCTGCGCGTCGTCGCGGCACGACGCGAGGGTGTCGAGTACTCGATTGAGCACGCGGTGGTCGCTGGGCAGGACACGTTCCTGATCCTGCACAACGCCGAGGCCGAGAACTTCGCGCTCGCTGCGGCGCCGGTCGACGACGCGGGGCCCGACCAGTGGCGCACCGTGATCGAGCACCGGCCCGACACCCGGCTCGAAAGTGTCTCCGCCTTCGCCGACCACATCGCCGTGGGTCTACGCCGAGACGCGCTCTCCCGGGTCGCAGTGATGCGGCTGGTAGCGGAGGGATACGACGAACCCCGAGAGATCGAGTTCGACGAGGAACTGTTCGGCTGCGACCTCGGCGCCAACCCAGAGTGGCACCAACCGCTGCTGCGCATCGTGTTCACCTCGTTCGTGACGCCACTGACCGTCTACGACTTCGACATCAGCAGCGCCGAGCTCTTCCTGCGAAAGCGAAAGCCGGTCCTGGGTGGCTACGACCCCGCGCAATACGAACAGCACCGCGAGTGGGCAACAGCGGTTGACGGCACGCTGGTGCCGATCTCCGTTGTCAACCGCATCGGCGTTGCGAGGGACGGGACCGCACCGTGTCTGCTCTACGGGTACGGCTCGTACGAGATCAGTATCGATCCCAGCTTCGACATCGCGCGGCTGTCGCTGCTCGACCGTGGAGTGGTGTACGCCGTCGCTCACATTCGTGGCGGAGGTGAGCTGGGGCGCGCCTGGTATGAGGACGGCAGGATACTCGCGAAAGCCAACACGTTCACCGACTTCGTGGCCTGCGCCAGGTACCTGGCCGATAGCGGCGTGACCTCGGCACAGCGGCTGGTCGCCGTGGGCGGCAGCGCTGGTGGGCTGCTGATGGGGGCGGCACTCAATCTGGCACCGGATGCCTTCGCCGGGGTGCTGGCAGTGGTGCCGTTCGTCGACGCGCTTACCACGATCCTGAATCCTTCGCTCCCCCTCACGGTGCAGGAGTGGGACGAGTGGGGTGACCCCTTGCACGATCCGGCGGTGTACGCCTACATGAAGCGCTACACCCCGTACGAGAACGTGGCGGCGAAGGCGTACCCACCCGTCCTGGCCATGACCAGTCTCAACGACACCCGGGTCTACTACGTGGAGCCAGCAAAGTGGGTGGCGCGGCTGCGTGCCACCAAGACGGACGACTCGCCGATCTTGCTCAAGACCGAGATGGTGGCCGGCCACGGCGGGAAGAGCGGACGCTACGAGGCGTGGAAGGAGCAGGCCTTCATGTATGCATGGGTTCTCGACGTACTCGGATCGGAGCAGCAGGCGAAGACGACGCACTCCTAAGAATGTGCTGAGAGGGCAACTTCTGACTGCCGCCGTGCGTCACTCAAGGTGATCAAGATGATCCGGGAAACGGAATCGCACCGGTCGCACCGGTGTTGTACTGGATCCACAGGTGCCATCCAGCAGTACGAAGGAGTGACCGACCATGGCTACGGCTACGACCTCGCGGGGAGTTCGTCGTCCCCGAGAGGCGCCCGAGGGACGCGACAGTGTGGGGATGTACTTGGACGAGATCGCACGCACGGCGTTGCTGGACGCGGCCGCGGAGGTTGAGCTGAGCAAGGCGATCGAGGCTGGGTTGCTGGCCGAGCACCTGCTCGATTCAGGTCGCGTCGGTCGCCGTCAGGGCGGAGCGCCGGGCACCGCGTCGGCCGAAGAGCTGGCATGGATCGCAGCCGAGGGTCGGCGCGCGATGCAGGTCTTCATCAACGCCAACCTCCGCCTCGTCGTGTCCATTGCGCGAAAGTACGGTCGGTCGCAGATGCCCCTGCTGGACCTCGTCCAAGAGGGCAACACCGGTCTCATCCGCGCCGTCGAGAAATTCGACTACGCCAAGGGCTACAAGTTCTCGACCTATGCCACTTGGTGGATCCGTCAGGCCATCACTCGCGGTATTGCGCAACAGGGTCGGGTCGTCCGGCTGCCCGTACACGTCGTGGAGGAGCTCAACCAGGTCGGCGCCGCGCGCCGCAACCTCGAGCGGGTGCTCGGTCGGGACCCAGACCCGGCCGAGATCGCCGCCGAGCTGGGGATGGGCGTGGACCGCGTCATAGACCTGATGGGCTGGGGCCGTGACCACGTCAGCCTCGACAGCCCAGTGGACGACGAGGGTGATACGTCACTCGGCGACCTCGTCGCCCGTGAAACCTTGCCGGGTCCCGACGTGACGCTCCTCGATGTCGAATCGCGCGACCGGCTCTCCGAGCTGGTCGACAAGCTCGGTGAGCGCGAGGCCGACATCATTCGAGCACGCTACGGTCTGGTCGACGGACGGCAGCAGAAGCTGGCTGACATCGGTGCTCGCCACGGGATTTCCGCCGAGCGGGTCCGTCAGCTCGAACGCGAGGCACTGGCCCGCCTGAGGGAGCTTGCCGACCCCGATCTAGCAGCCTGACTCCGCCCCCGCGCGTGCTAACAAGGCTCGCCAGAGGTCAGCGACAGCCGCGTCCAGCTCCGTCAGGGAGCCGGTGTTGTCGATCACGATGTGCCCCTCAGCCAGGCGCTGGGCTCGCGGAGCCTGAGAGCGGATGCGTGACCAGGCCTCCGCCTCGCTCATGTTTCGCGTGCTGACCAACCGGTCCACCTGCGCCCTCTCGGGGACGTCGACAACCACCACCACGTCGTAGTCGCCCTGGCGATTCGTCTCGATGAGCAGTGGGATGTCGTGCACCACGACCGGATGCGGTCCGGCCGCCTTCTCGGCCTGTGTGGCCTGTGCCCGTACCCGCGGATGAATGATGTCCTCCAGTCGTCGACGAGCTGCCTCGTCGGCGAAGACCCGTGCGCCGAGTGCTGTGCGGTCCAAAGTCCCGTCATCGCGCAGCATCTGCTTCCCGAAGGCGGCCACCACCTCAGCCAGCCCGTCGCTGCCGGGCGTCACCACCTGGCGAGCAAGGATGTCTGAGTCGATCACCAGCGCACCACATGCCTGCAGCCGCCGGCTGACCTCGCTCTTGCCGGCTCCGATACCCCCGGTCAAGCCCACCCGCAGCACTAGCCGACCAGCGCAGAACCGCACCCGAACGACTGCCGATAGGCCTGCGGGGTGGTGCCGCGGGCATGGACGAAGTGATGTCGCAGCGTGGCGGCATTGCCGAACCCGGCTCGGCGCGCCACCGTGTCGATAGCCAGCTCGGTCTCCTCCAAGAGGCTCTCCGCGAGCATCACCCGCTGATGCGTCCACCACTGGTGCGGTGTGGTCCCGGTTTCGTCGCGGAATCGCCGGGCAAACGTGCGCGGGGACATGTGTACCCGAGCGGCGACGTCCGCGACCGTCAGTGGCTCATCGAGGTGCTCACCAAGCCAAACGAGCAACGGAGCCAGGGTGTCGGCGGAGGTCTGCGGCATGGGCGTGCGGACGAACTGCGCCTGCCCTCCGTCGCGATGCGGCGGCACGACCATCCTGCGCGCAACGGTATTCGCGATCTGCGCGCCGAACTCCTTGCGCAGCAGGTACAAGCAGGCGTCCAGTCCGGCGGCTGACCCAGCGCTGGTGATCACCGAGTCTGTCTCCACGTACAGCACGTCCGGGTCGACATCGGCGTGGGGGAAGCGGTCAGCCAGCTCGGCCGCGTACCGCCAGTGAGTGGTGCACTTGCGGCCGTCCAGCAACCCGGCCGCCCCGAGGACGAAGGCGCCCGTGCACACCGACAGAACCCGCGCTCCACGGGCATGGGAGTGTCGCAACACCTGCAGCACCGGCTGCGGCACCGGCGCGTCCCGCGGCATGGCGGGTACGGCAACCAGATCCGCCTGTGCGACTCGGTCCAGCCCATACGGAACGTGCAAGCCGAACCCGGCCGTCGTGGCGACCGGACCGGGCACCGGGGCGCAGACCGCGAAGTCGAACCGGGGCACACCGTCATCGCTGCGATCGAGCCCCCACGCCTCGCACAGCACGCCCAGCTCGAACGGGGCGACACCGTCATAGACCAACACAGCCACGTTTCGGAGCACGATGATCTCCTTGGCAGGATATTGCGGGATTATGGCTGACTGCCAGTGTTGGCAGGATAGCAGGCCAGGCATACTTACTGCCATGGCAACTTTAGTGCTCACTCTTGCGATCGTCTCAGCAGTGGTGCTGGCGCTGCTCACCTTCCTCGCCCAGCAGATCCGACAGGACGGGCTCGGCCACCGGCCACCGCCGCGCAGCCGAGAGGACGAAGTCGAGCCGCGCTGGCTGCAACTGGCCAAGCTGGCCCGCTAGCGTCCGGTCAGCCGAAGCTGGCCAGACCGCGAAGGGTTCCCCCGGTCAGGGCGTCGTAACCATGGCTTGGCGGAGCGTGCGTACCCATCTCGACCCCAACCGTTGGTCCCTCGCCCGACGTCACGTGTCGTGTAAGCCGCGCGCCTTCTAACCGGGCGAGTCCGGCGCAAGCCGTCGCGGAACTCAGCCCTGGCCGGTGAGCTTCTCACGCAGCGCCTGCAGGGCCTCGTCCGAGGCCAGGGCACCGTCGGCACCAGGCTTAGCCTCCTCTGCCGGCGCCGCCGCCGGCGCCTCGTCAGAAGAGTAGGTGGTGGCGTCGCTGGATTCGTCGTCGGTCTCCTGCGCATCCTCGATCTGCCGCTTGTGCGCTTCCCAGCGGGCGTGGGCTTCGGCGTACTGCGACTCCCAGACCGCGCGCTGGTCGTCGTAGCCCTCGAGCCACTCCCCCGTCTCCGGATCGAAACCTTCGGGGTAGATGTAGGTGCCCTGGTCGTCGTACGACGAGGCCATCCCGTAAACCGTGGGATCGAAGTGCTCGTCGGAGGCGACGGCAGTCTCGTTGGCCTGCTTGAGCGACAGGGAGATACGACGGCGCTCGAGGTCGATGTCGATGATCTTGACCATCACGTCGTCGTTGACCTGCACCACTTGCTCGGGGATCTCGACGTGGCGCTCGGCCAGCTCGGAGATGTGCACCAGACCCTCGATGCCTTCTTCGACGCGCACGAATGCACCGAAAGGCACCAGCTTGGTGACCTTGCCAGGCACGATCTGGCCCATCTGATGGGTGCGGGCGAAGTGCTGCCAGGGGTCTTCCTGGGTCGCCTTGAGGGAGAGCGACACGCGTTCGCGATCCATGTCGACGTCGAGAACCTCGACGGTCACGTCGTCGCCGACCTGGACGACCTCGCTGGGGTGGTCGATGTGTTTCCACGACAACTCGGAGACGTGGACCAAACCGTCGACGCCGCCGAGGTCGACGAACGCACCGAAGTTGACGATCGAGGACACGACGCCCTTGCGTACCTGACCCTTGCCCAGCTGGGTCAGGAAGCTCTGGCGTACCTCTGACTGTGTCTGCTCCAGCCAGGCGCGGCGCGAGAGCACGACGTTGTTACGGTTCTTGTCGAGCTCGATGATCTTGGCTTCGATCTCCTTGCCGACGTAGGGCTGGAGGTCTCGGACGCGGCGCATCTCGACCAGGGATGCGGGGAGGAAGCCGCGCAGGCCGATGTCGAGGATGAGACCGCCCTTGACGACCTCGATGACGGTCCCGGTGACAACCCCGTCCTCGTCCTTGATCTGCTCGATCGTCCCCCACGCCCGCTCGTACTGCGCCCGCTTCTTGGACAGGATCAGGCGCCCCTCCTTGTCCTCCTTCTGCAGGACCAGGGCTTCGACCTTGTCACCGACATTGACGACCTCGTTGGGGTCTACGTCGTGCTTGATCGACAGCTCTCGGGAGGGGATGACGCCCTCGGTCTTGTAACCGATGTCGAGCAACACCTCGTCGCGGTCGACCTTGACGATCGTGCCGTCGACGATGTCGCCGTCGTTGAAGTACTTGATGGTCTCGTCGATGGCGGCGAGGAATGCCTCCTCCGAGCCGATGTCATTGACCGCTACCTGGATTACGCCGTCGTTCTCGCGGCTGGCTGGAGGTGCTTCGATACTGCTCGTCATAGGGAAGGGGGCTCCGTTGGGCTGATGTCGTCGTAGGGCGCGCGGCAAGCCTGGTCGCGGTGTGCCGAGGATGGGGAGTTCGACAATCTGCGAGCACGAGCCTGCTCCGTCTGAGGTCGTGCAGGCTCACAGCGCAAGCTCCAGGGTACGGGCGCGCAGGTGAGCCGGTCAACGCGAAGCCTCGCAACCCGCTCGTCACCGGCCGCCGCCGCGCATCGATTGGCGGCTTCCGCACCACAGCGTCGGCGTGTCGGCGACCGGAATCCGCCCATCGACGGCGTTGCGGCGGCGCGTCGTCAAGTTCGTGCGGTAGCTGCGGCCGGTGAGTCCGGGGCCAGGAACGCGGTCAGCGCAGCGACGTACATCGCCGGGTCGGCCGCGCCCATCAGCTCGCGCGCGGAGTGCATGGCCAATTGCGGTGCGCCGACATCGACCGTCGTCACGCCCGTGCGCCCCGCGGTGATCGGGCCGATCGTCGACCCGCAGGGCAGGTCTGCCCGGTGCATGTAGCGCTGCAGTGGCACGTCGGCCTGCTCACACGCCAGCGCAAACGCCGCGGCACCGGCGGCATCCGTGGCGTACCTCAGGTTCTGATGCACCTTGAGCACCGGTCCGCCGTTGGCCGCGATGTGGTGTGCCGGTTCGTGGCGATCTGGATAGTTCGGGTGGGTGGCATGTGCCATGTCGCCGGACGCGCACAGCGACCCGGCCAGGGCACGTAGGTAGTCCTGGCGGTCAGCTCCCCGACCCAGCGACACGCGCTCGAGAACCGATACGAGCAGGTCAGAGGCCGCCCCCCTCGCGGACAGGCTGCCGACCTCTTCGTGATCGAACAGCGCGAGCACCGGGATGCTGCCGCTCGAACCCCCGGCCGCATCCAGCAGCGCACACGCACCCGCGTAGCAGGTGCCCTGGTTGTCTAGGCGCGGTGCGCTGATCATGTCCTTGGCCGCGCCCACGCGACGGCTACCCGTCAGGTCATGGGTCATCAGCTCCCATCCCAAGACGGCGGCGGCGGCGACATCGGCGAGTCCGGCCACCACATCGCGAAACGATGACCCGGATGCGCCGACCGCCCAGATGCCGTTGAGGTGTTGTTGCGGATCGAGCTCGACTCCGTTGCGATCCGCGGAGAGGTGAATGGCCAGCTGCGGCACTCGCAGCACCGGTTCGTCGATGCGTATCAAGCGGTCGTCCGCCCCGTCGCGAGTACGCACGCTGACCCGCCCCGACAGCCCGAGGTCACGATCCAGCCAGGAGTTCAGCCAGGCTCCGCCGTACGGCTCCAGCGCGACGAGCTGCCATCCTGCTCGGGTCAGGTCCGGATGTTGCTTGACGCGCAGGTTCGGACTGTCAGTGTGCGCGCCGATGATGCGGAACGGCGTGGCCGGTCCGCCTTCGGTGTCACTTGCCCAGGCCACCAAGGAACCGCCGCGGACGACGTAGTGCCGGCCGGGTTCGCGCGGCCAGGTGTCCGTTTCCGACAGCCGGGTGAAGCCGGCGGCGTCCAGCAACCTGCCCACATGAGCGCATACGTGGAACGGCGACGGGCAGGCATCGATGAACGCGCAGAGGTCGTCGGCGTGCTCGACTGGACCAGACATAGGGCGGTCATGCTAGCCAGGTCGGCTGCTGGCCTGCAGATCACCGGTACGAGCGATCGCGCGCAACACGTCGTCGGCGCGCCTGACAACCGTGTGCCGCGTCTCGCGTGCCGCCAGCTCGATCAACGCCCACAGGTCACTGGCGTAGGCAAGAGTGAGAGCATCGGGACCCGCGCCGGGAGCACGAGCGACGAAGAGGTCGCGCACCTCGTGCGCCCACGCGGTGCCGCGCTCGAAGCGCAGGAGGTTGCCCAGGTCGGAGTACGGCGATCCGGCGTGGGCGAACTCCCAGTCGACCACGGCGGTCACCGCGCCCGTCTCCGGGTCCACCAGGATGTTCTTCGCGTTGAAGTCGCTGTGCACCAAGCAGGTGCGGTCAACGGTGTCGAGCAGCGCATCGGCGTCCAGACAGACTTGCGACAGCGCCTGCAGCAGGGCTGGGTCCCAGTCGGCCAGCGGCGTCCCGGCCAGATGCAGATCCAGCCACTCGACCAGACCATCGGCCGGCGCTAGCTGCTCCGACAGCCGCAGGTCGGCGTCGACGAACATGCCGGGACGCAGAAAGGCGATGCCTGACAACGCGACCAGCACGTCGGTGACCGCGACGGCCAGGCGGGAGCGCAGACCGGGCTCGGCATCGTGCAGGACCAGCTCCAACCTCGCCCCGGATACGTACGACGTCAGCAGGTGCGCCGGCTCGGGTCCGGCGCGCCGTACGTCGAGCACCACGGGCACCGGGACCAATCCACGGACCAGGCGTAGCAGCGACGCGTCGATGGGCGCGCGGGTCGGCTCCCGACCGTAGATGCGCAGGACGGCGCGTTCGCCGGAGGCGACCTCGACGCGGTATGTCTCGCCGCTGTAACCGCCGGCCAGCGGAACAGCTCCGGCGGCATCGGTCACAGCGAAGTGGATCAATGGCCCGCCTCGTGCCAGGTGGTTCCGGTGCCCACTGACACGTCGAGGGGAGCGGCGAGGTCAGCGGCGCTCGCCATCTGCGTGCGAACCAGCGTTTCCACCCGGTCCCGTTCCCCGGAGGCGATCTCCAGCACGAGCTCGTCATGGACCTGCAGGAGCAACCGGGAGGCGTACCCAGCCTCGACCAGGGCAGCGTGGACGCCAAGCATTGCGACCTTGATGATGTCGGCGGCCGAGCCCTGAATCGGCGCGTTGAGCGCCATCCGTTCGGCCATCTCTCGTCGTTGGCGGTTGTCGCTGGTCAGGTCGGGCAGGTAGCGCCGCCGGCCGAGGATCGTCTCGGTGAAACCAGTGCGGCGGGCTTCGGCAACGACACCGCGGAGGTAATCGCGGACGCCACCGAAGCGCTCGAAGTACTCGTCCATCAGCTCCTGCGCGTCCCGGGTCTCGATGCCGAGCTGTGCGGCTAGGCCGTACGACGACAGCCCGTAGGCGAGGCCGTAGTTCATCGCCTTGATGCGTGCCCGCAGTTGCGCGGTCACCGAGCCGGGATCGACCGAGAAGACGCGGGCTGCGGTAACGGTATGGAAGTCCTCACCGGACTTGAACGCCGCGATCAGGTCGGCGTCCTCAGAGAGATGGGCCATGATCCGCATCTCGATCTGGCTGTAGTCGGCGGTGAGCAAGATGTCGAAGCCCTGGCCTACCACGAACGCGGCTCGGATGCGCCGCCCGGACTCGGTGCGGATGGGGATGTTCTGCAGGTTGGGGTCGGTGGAGCTCAGCCGTCCGGTGGCGGCGATGGTCTGGTTGTACGTCGTGTGAATGCGACCGTCGTCGGACATGGTCTTGCGCAGCCCTTCGACGGTCGACCGGAGCCGGCTCGCATCGCGGTGCGCAAGAAGATGCGCCAGGAAGGGGTGGTCCGTCTTGACCGAGAGCGCCTGCAGCGCCTCGGCATCGGTGGTGTACCCGGTCTTGGTGCGTTTGGTCTTCGGCATGGCGAGCTCGTCGAAGAGCACGACCTGTAGCTGCTTGGGCGAGCCCAGGTTGATCTCCTTGCCGATGACGGCATAGGCCTCGTCGGCCGCTGCCCGGACCTGGGTCGTGAAGTCGGCCTCGAGGGCCGCCAGCTGGTCGTCGTCCACAGCGATCCCGACCCGCTCCATGTCGGCCAGCACACTCACCAGCGGTAGCTCCACGTCTCGCAACAGCCTCGTGCCACCCCGCTCGTCGAGCTCTTCGTCGAGAGCGGCGGCCAAGTCCACGGTGGCACGGGCGCGCAGCATGGCCGCCTCGGCGTCGTCGGCCGCCACACCGTCGAGCGCCAGCTGCCCAGAGTCGGCATCTTCGTCGCGCAGCTCACGGTGCAACGAGCGCAACGTGAGATCCGCCAGGTCGTACGACCGTTGGTCGGGCCGGGCGAGGTACGCCGCGAGAGCGGTGTCGCAGTTGAGCCCCGACAGGGTCCATCCTTCGGCGGTGAGGGCGTGAATCGGCCCCTTGGCGTCATGGAGCGCCTTCGCGGCAGACCCGTCCGCGAGCCACGCCGCCAACGCTTGCTCGTCGTCGACGGTCATCAACGCCGTGTCCACCCACCCGGCCGGCCCCACGGGGGAAGCGATGGCAACCGCGTCGACCTGTCCGGTGCCTCGACCCCACCGACCTTGGACATGCACCCCGCAACGTTGACCGTCGCGGGCATGTGCCGCCAGCCAGCCTGTCAGCGCACCGGGCTGGACAGTGTGCCCGTCGATGCTGAAGCCGGCTTCGGCCTGGACTTCCTCGACCGAGAGCGTCGCGAAGAGCCGGTCGCGCAGGACGCGGAACTCCAGGCCGTCAAAGACCTGGTGCACGGCGTCGCGGTCCCAGGGCTGGATCAGGAGGTCATGTGGGCCCACCGGCAGCTCGAGGTCGCACACCAGCGTGTTGATGCGGCGGTTACGGATGACGCCGGCGAGGTGTTCGCGCAGCGACTCGCCGGCCTTGCCGCTGACCTGGTCGACGGAGGTGATCAGCGAGTCCAGGTCACCGAACTCGTTGATCCACTTCGCAGCTGTCTTGGGCCCGACCCCGGGAACTCCGGGCAGGTTGTCGCTGCTCTCGCCAACCAGGGCGGCGATGTCTGGATAGCGTTCCGGCCCGACGCCGTAGCGGGCCACCACCGCCTCCGGGGTCATCCGCGCCAGGTCGGAAACGCCCTTGCGCGGATAGAGCACGGTGGTGGCCTCGGTCACCAGTTGGAAGGCATCGCGATCGCCGGTACAGATGAGGACCTCGAAACCATCGGCGGCGGCCTGCGTCGACAGCGTCGCGATCACATCGTCGGCTTCGTAGCCTTCCTTCTCCACGCCTGTGATGCTCAGGGCCTGCAGCACCTCGCGGACCAGCGAGACCTGGCCCTTGAACTCTGCCGGCGAGGCGGACCGGTTGGCCTTGTATTCCGCGTACTCGTGCAATCGAAAGGTTTCGCGCGACACGTCGAAGGCGACGGCGACATGTGTCGGCGCCTCGTCGCGGAGCACGTTGATCAGCATCGATGTGAAGCCATAAACAGCGTTGGTGGGCTGGCCAGTCGTGGTCGAGAAGTTCTCGACGGGCAGGGCGAAGAACGCCCGATACGCCAGCGAATGACCGTCGAGCAGCAGCAGGCGTTGCACGCCGTCGACTCTAATAGGGGCCGCTGACGGGTTAGCCGTTGCGGCCCGCGAGTGGTTGCGCCCGTCGCCGGCGCAGCGTGCGCCGCTGGGCGATCAGCCGGCCAGTGTCTCGGGAGCCGGCGGCCAAGCCGGCGAACCTGGCGCGCAGCGCGTTGACCGGCGCCGCCCGGACAATCGCAATCTGTCCGAAGCCCAGTCTGGCCAGGAAGCGGTGCGCCTCGCGGGTGCTCGCTGGTGACGTGGCGAGCACGTGCGTGGAGTCCTTCTCCGCAGCCCACGCCGTTGCTGCCGACAGCAGCGCCGTCGCGACACCGCGGCGGCGGTGGTCCGGGAGCACCCGCAGATGGGACATGTGGACGGCTTCGGCCTGTTGGATCGGTGAGACGGGGCTGCGGCGCAGGTGGACCGCTCCGACGATCCGCTGGTCGGACTGTGCGACCAGCAGCCGCTCGGCCGGGTCAGCGGCGATCCGGGCAATGGCGCCGGCTGCCTCACTCGGTTGCGGCGTGATCAGTAGACCCTCGGTGGCGCGCCGCTCGACGTCGTCCAACGGGTGCTCAGGCGCGCCTTCGGTCCACACCTCGATGAGGTCACGGGCATCTTCCGGCTCGGCCACTCGGACCGTGACAGGGGCTCGTGACACCCGCACTCCTTCGTTGGGGTCCGGGCAACTCGCGGACGACCGCGTACCGGACCAGTGGAGACTGCGCCGGTCCAGCAAAAGCACCGACCCGCCCGATCATGCCGAACAAGATCCACAAACGGAACCCGTCGGTGCAAAAGGGTGTGGATAAGGATCTCCGTGTTCCCAGGATTCGGTACGCCCTGAACGTCGCCACCGTGCTCGTCGGCTCCGGGATCGGCATCGCGGTCGGGCACCGTTGCCGCTGCGTGTCCGCGACACGGTGACCGACGCCCTCGGGTTGGTCACGCTGTTGATCGCAGGACTATCGGCCTCCAGCGTCACCGACCCAGTCCTGCGCGACGCCGTCGGCGACGAGGCTCCCGTTCTGATCGTGCTCGGTGCGGTGGTGGTCGGTGGGATCATCGGCTCGCTGGTGGGGGTGGAGAGACGCCTCGAGGCGGTGGGTGGGTGGCTCCGCGACCGGCTGGCCGGCGCAGGTGCTACGGGGGAACGCCAGCGCTTCATCGAAGGATTCCTGACCGCGTCGCTGGTCTTTTGCGTCGGACCGTTGACGATCCTGGGCTCCTTGGAAGATGGGCTCGGCCACGGCACCGAACAGCTGATCTTGAAGTCGGTCCTCGACGGCTTCGCGTCGATCGCGTTCGCCGCCAGCCTCGGGATCGGCGTCATGGCTTCCGCCGTTTCCGTGTTGGTGATCCAAGG
>JACCYJ010000176.1 GCA_013696555.1 Nocardioidaceae bacterium
AGTTTGTCCTTGGCCACATAGTGCGAGAGGCGCTCGTGGTCGCCGTCGTCGGTGACAGGTCGGGTTCGGGTCTCCTCGACTGTCTGGACGCCGGGGCTCCTCGAGATGCTCACGGTGCAGAAGTCTAGGGGCACCGCGGGGGCAAATCGGCTGCCCTCAAGTACGGACGACGACAAGCTTGCGCCACTCGGCGCCGCGCCGTGGAGCCGTACCCCGGTTTCGCAGCGCCGATCAGTTCATGCCGGGATCGTCGGGGCAGCTGGCGAGGAGTCGGACGTCATCGACTTGGCGGCGGAGCACCCGGCTCCACAGTTGCTGAGGTGCGTCGGTGACGACGTCGGCGTCGAGGGCGTCGACGACGACCCAGGTCCCCTCGTCGATCTCCGCCTCCAACTGCCCGGGCTGCCACCCGGCATAACCGGCAAACACCCGCATGCCTGCAAGGGCGCCGGACAGTACCTCGACCGGGGTGTCGAGGTCGACCAGCCCTACCCGGCCGTACATCGGCCGCCAACCGAGAGGGGCCTCGTCGGGTGGCACCTCCAAGACCCCGACCGCGAGAGCGGAGTCGGTGGCGACCGGACCGCCGCCGAACAGTGATCCTGGCGAGCTCACGTCACGCGTCCAATCCGGTAGGACGTCCTCCACCGGCAGGTCGAGCACGCGGTTGAGGATGACGCCGAGCGTGCCGCTGGAATCGTGGTCGAGCACCAACACCACGCACCGGTGAAAGTTGGGATCGGTCATCGCGGGAACCGCGACCAGGAGCCTGCCGGTGTAGGACTCCGTGCTCATGCCGCTCTCGCTGCCTCGATGGACTTCACCTGACATGGCTCTATGGTGTCACGCGCTTGGTGGGTCAGTCGGTGACCTCGACCGAGCCCCCGGCCGCTGGCACCAGCTCGAGCCAGGTGCGTCCCGCCGGGACGGTCAGCGCTTCGCCGCTCTTGTCGGCCAGTTCGATGCTCGCGGCCAGATTGTCCTTCGTCCACGTACCGGTGACGACCTTGCCACCATGGAAGAGCATGGCCCGTCCGGTGCCTTCGAAGATCGTCTCCGGTACCGGGTTGCCGGCGGGGTCGAGGTAACCGGCGTCGCCGACCCGCACTCGCAACACCAAGACGTTGTCGGCGACAAAGTCATGTCCCGGTTCGGCCAGGCTGTCGGCTCGCACCCAGCCCGTCGCCGCGTCGTACCTCCAGCGCGTCGTGCTGCTTGAGGAGAACGCGACGTCGACCGAACGCGCGGATCGGCCCCCGGAGAAGTCGTCGGCCGCGCCGAACGGCAGGTACGGCGGAGGCGGCTCCGCCTGCTCCAGCGTCTTGCCAATGGCGTAGGGACTCACCATCAGGTTGTGCGGCACAATCCGGCTGTCATCGCGCCAGTAACCCCGCGCGCTGCCTGCCTCGGTGATCGTGGCGATCTCCGCCTGCTCGAGACGTCGCTCGGTCGTCCGGGCGGCGCCGGAGGCCACGATGACAGCGGCTACCGGCTTGGTGATCCCGATGTCGCTGGCCCGCATCGATCGGACCGGTCCTACTTCGTTGGGCAGGTCGGAGTAGTAGAAGGCAATCAGGCGCGTCAGGCCGCCTTCGACGAGCTCCTCGGCGACCAGGTCGGCTCGATCGAGTCCGACCTGCGGCTGGGCCTCGGTCGTGTTCTCCACCTTGACCGACAGCACCGAGTGCTCGGGCAATCCGTTCTCGGCGATCTCGCCGGTCAGTGGTGACACCTGCGTCAAAGTATCGGCACCGCGGATCCGATCGGCGTCACCGGCGTCACTCCGGGTGCCGTCCGCGTCGCCGCTGCAGGCAGCGAGCGCGAGCAGCGTCAATACGACTGCGGTAGCGGCTCCGATTCCTCGAAGTCCACCAACTTGGTCGGCTTTGGCCATCCCCGTAGTCTGCCGCAGGGTTTCTCGGCAATCGCTGAGGACAGCCCCGCGTTTCGCCGCCGGCCGAGCCGGCCCACGCCGGGAGCGATCTGCCCACGAGTGGCGCAAGACCACGAGTGGCGCAAGACCCCGAGTGGCGCAAATCGGTCGTGGATTGCCTCGGGAAACAGCAGGATTGCGCCACTCGCGAGGTGAACCCAGCCTGTCACTTGACCAGCCCGGCGCGTGGCCGGCTGCCGAGCCGGCGCCGCCTGGGTCAGCGAGGTCGCAGCGTCCCGGCAAACCAGTTGTTGGTCCACACCGGGTCGCGCTGGACCGGCCGCCCCGAGTAGGACGAATGCAGGATGATCGGGCGTCCACCACGGCGCTTGAGGAAGATTCCCACGTGGTAGACACTCCCGCCGCTGGTGAAGAACATCAGGTCGCCGCTGTGCAGGTTGGACCGCTTGACGCGCCGCACGGCGCCTGCCTGTGCGTCAGACGAGCGCGGTAGCCGCACGCCCGCCTTGGCGTAGGCGTACATCGTGAGGCCGGAACAGTCGAAGGCTCCAGGACCGGCCGCGCCATAGACGTAAGGGTCGCCGATCTGGTTGCGGGCGACCTGAACCGCGTTCCGGATCCGGCGCTCACGTCGTTGCAGTGTGCCGTCCCCGGTGTTGATCACACTGGTGGTGCGGGCGCTGGCGGTACTGAGGTCGGCGGTGCTGGCGCCGGCGCTACCGACGGTCAGTACAACGGTGGCGGAAAGGATGGCGAGGAGAAGAGGCAGCGCGGTGAGGCGCAGCCGGCGAGAGGTCGCAGGCATGTCCGAGGTTCCTTCTCACGCCTACGAGGTGAGCTGTCGGGTTAGGGCTAGAAGGTGCCCTGCCGCTGGGGAGCGACTTCACCCCGAGCACGGCGAGCCGTGCAGTGGGCCGACCGATCGGGTGACCGACCAACCCGCGGGTGGGTCCCCCGCTCCTGCCGGAGATTGCTGATCGTTATGGACGTGACGCGGGGCAGGATTAGGCGTTGGTCCGCGCACACGGTTGTCTGGCTATGAAGGAAGGACTGTACGCATAACTGCGGCAGCGGGCGCAACCCGCGCCGTGACACACGGGACGGATGGGGAGGGTGACGACCGACCGTCACGACGGGTGCTATGCCCGGTCACAGTCGGCGACCACCATCGACGTAGAGGGTCTGTCCGGTGATGAAGCTCGCCTCGTCGCTGGCCAGGAACGTCACCGCCGACGCGACGTCAGTTGGCTGCCCCACGCGACGCACTGGCGTCACGTCGGCAATTCCCCGCTGGAACTCTTCCGGCAACGCACCCACCCGGCGGGCCGTCTCGTCGGTCATCGCGGTGACGATGAAGCCGGGTGCGACCGCGTTGACGTTGATCCCGTACGGTCCAAGCTCGATCGCCAGTGACCGGGTGAAGCCCTGGATCCCCATCTTGGCGGCGGCGTAGTTGGCCTGCCCACGGTTGCCGAGCGCCGACACGCTGGACAGGTTGACGATCTTGCCGTACCTCTGGTCGACGAACAGCCGTTGCGCGGCCTTGCTCATCAAGAACGCGCCCCGCAGGTGGACGTTCATGACGGTGTCCCAGTCGGACTCCGTCATCTTGAAGAGCAGATTGTCGCGGGTGACACCCGCGTTGTTTACCAGAATGTGAAGGCCGCCAAGCTCGTCGACCACCCGCTGGACGGCGCTGGCGACAGCCTCCCCGTCGGCGACGTCACAGCCGACGCCGATCGAGGCTGCTGCCTCGAGGGAGTCCGCAGTCGCGACCGCGGCCTCGGAGTCGAGGTCGAGAACGGCCACCCGGGCACCCTCGTGAGCGAACCGCGTCGCTGTCGCCGCACCGATCCCGCGAGCGGCCCCGGTAACCAGCACGACGCGATCGTCGAAGCGGGCCATCGGGGCAGCCTACGAGGTAGGCGTGACCCGCAGAATCCGGTCGCCACCGGCGCCACCGCCGCCGTTGGACGTGGTCACGTACAAGGCGTTGCGTGGCCCCATCACCACGCTGCGAAGCCGTCCATAGTCCCCGTTGAGGGCGGCGGGGGTCCACATCCGGACGAATCTTCCCGACCCGTCGAACTTCATGATCCGCAGTGAGGAGTCCTTGAGCGCCGCTACCGCGAGGCACCCGCGCCATGCTCCCCACCGGTTGCCGCGCAGCCACACCGCGCCCGAGGTGGCGATCGTCGGGTTGCCGGACCTCCATCGGGCACCGATCTGCTTGCCCGGCAGCGAGAAGTCGGTCATCGGCCGGGTCTCGTTGTAGCCCGGCACCGGATTCCAGCCGTAGTTGCCGCCGGAGCGTAGCCGGTTGACCTCGTCGTCGCGGTAGGTCCCGTGCTCGACCGACCACATCGACCCGTCCCTGCGCAGCGCGAGCCCTTGGACGTTGCGGTGTCCGTACGTGAACACCCGGCGTTTCATGGCGCTGTCGGCGCCGGCGAACGGGTTGGTCCGCAGACCGCGCCCCGTACCCGGATCGACGCGCAGCACCTTGCCGCCACCGGAGCGGAGATTCTGCGGGTTCGTACCGGTGGCTGCATCACCGGTGCCGATGAACAGCGCCCCGCCGTCGCCGAACCGCAACCGGCAGCCGCCGTGCTGTCCCGTGGTCGATGGCAGGCCCTTCACCAGGACGCGGACGCGGCGAGCGCCGTCGCTGTTGGCATTGACGCGCCACTGAACGACCCGGACGTCGTGCTGGCCGTTGAGAATGCCGCCGTAGCAGGTGTAGAACAGCCGGCTCCGCTTGAAGTTTCGGGCGGCGAGGATCGACATCATGCCGGTCTCACCCTCGTGCCAGACCCCAGCCGGCGTGTTGGCGACAACGGTACGAGCGCCGTTCGGGCCGCGGTAGGTGATGCGCTCGCGGTCGCGTTCGGTGTAGAGCATGGCGCCGTTGCCCAAGAAAGTGAGATCCCACGGCACGTCCACACCCTTGACCACGGTGCGAACCCGCAGGCTGGGTGCCGCCCGAGCCGCGAGTGACTGGCCCTGCTCGGCGCTGGCCTGCGACGAAGTGTCCGCGATCTGCGTGGCGGAGCCGGCGGGAGCGGTGGTGGCCACCAGCGCGAGCGCGCTGGCGCCGGCGACTGCGAGATGACGTGTGCGCATGCTTCCACCCTCGCATGCGACTCGCTGTAGTGCACGCATCACCCCGCGCCGCCGGCGACGTCGGGGTCAGCGTGGCACCGGTCCCACCAGCACCTGTACCCCACCGTCGGCAGGTGCGGACGCACCCGCTTGGGGCGAGGTGCCCACGACCTGACCGCGATCATCCGCGTCTCGGGAGATATGCGGCGAAATTCCCAACCTGATCAGTTGTCGCTTGGCGCTGTCCACATAGAGGACGGATCCGTTGCGCCTCGATCACCCGATCGTCAAGTGGCGCTTTCCGGTTGCGAATGTCGGCGTGTCGCGAGCCGGAGTCCGCCAAACGACGAGATACGGCGGCCAAGCCCGGCGGCGAATCAGGGGGTCAGCCGAGATAGCTGGCCAGGAACGTGAAGGCGTCGACCGTCTGGTCGTTCCAATAGACGCGGGTATGAGCGCCCGGACCGTAGGACGCGATCTCTGGTGGCTCCGGCAGCGCCGCCACCAGCGCCTGGACATCGTCGTAGAAGCCGTCGTCGGTGCCGCACCAGATCCCGAGAGCCTGACCGGCAAGCGCGTCAACGCCACCGAACACCGCATCACCCCGGGCGATCGCCGGGCTGAACGCCGCGACGGCGCGAGCCCAGGTGGGATCGGATTCGGCGACACCGAGCACGCCATAGCCACCCATCGACCAGCCCCACAGGGCGCGACGACCCGCGTCGAAGCCCCGCTCCGCCAGCCATTCGGGCATCTCTTCCAGCACCATCTGACGGGGATCGTCCCCACCCGCGGGGTCGGGCTCCCAGCGCAGCAACCCTCCGTCGGCTCCGGCCAGGACGAACGGCTCGGCTCCGGCGTCGACCGCGGCCGTGAGAAAGCGCCCGAGACCGAACGACTGGTAGTCGGCCGACGTCGCGCTGGCCCCGTGCAGCACCACCACGACCGGCAGTCCGGCGCCATCCCCATGACCGGCAGGTACGGCGGTGAACAGCCCGACGTCTCGGCCACGAGCCTCCGACCTCACCGTTTCGAGCCGGATGCGTCCCTCCGGTGCGTCGGGGATGAACGGTTCGGGCGCCGTGCCCACCCAGCGCGTGTAACGAGGCGGCAGGACCGCATACGCGGCGCCAGCGGCAGCCGCGGCACCAGCCAGACCCAAACCGCCGATTATGAACCTGCGCCGGGTGAGGTTCGCTGCTGGTTCCGGTTCCGACACGACGCCCATGGTGACAGGGAGTGGCACGCCGAGGAGGCCAACGAGGCACTCGGTTCTCGTCACCAGTGCGACGTAGGGTCAGAGCGTGACCGAGACTTCTGCTGCGGCACCGTCGGCCGCCACCCGCGGCGAGTTGCGTGCCGAGGGTTACCGTTCGAGGACCGTCAAGGAGGAGCTCCGGGCCAATCTGGTGGCCGCCCTACAAGACGGCCGTCCGCCGTTCCCCGGCATCGTCGGCTTCGACGACACCGTGCTGCCGGAGCTCGAGCGCGCCCTGCTCGCCGGCCACGACCTCGTCCTGCTCGGTGAGCGGGGCCAGGGCAAGACCCGCCTGATGCGCACGATCGCTGGCCTCCTGGACGAGTGGTCACCGGTCGTCGCGGGCTGCGAGATCAACGACGATCCGGCCGCGCCGGTCTGCGTACGCTGCACCGCGCTGGCCGCCGAGCTCGGCGACGACCTGCCCGTGACGTGGCGCCATCGCCGCGATCGGTATGGCGAGAAGCTGGCCACGCCTGACACCAGTGTCGGCGACCTGGTCGGCGACATCGATCCCACCAAGGTGGCGCAGGGACGGGTCCTCGGCGACCCGGAGACCGTCCACTACGGTCTGCTGCCACGGGCGAATCGGGGCATCTTCGCGATCAACGAGCTGCCCGACCTGGCCGAGCGGATCCAGGTCGCGTTGTTCAACGTGCTGGAGGAGCGGGACATCCAGGTACGTGGGTACGCGCTCCGGCTCCCGCTGGACCTGCTTCTGGTCGTGTCGGCCAACCCCGAGGACTACACCAACCGGGGCCGCATCATCACCCCGCTCAAGGACCGGTTCGGTGCCGAGATCCGTACCCATTACCCGCTCGACGTGGACGACGAGATCAGCCTCATCACCCAGGAGGCTGCGCTGGTGGCCGCCGTACCCGCGCATCTGGTGGAGGTCGTCGCCCGGTTCGCGCAGGGCATGCGGGAGTCATCGTCGATCGACCAACGCTCCGGTGTCTCGGCCCGGTTCGCTATCGCCGCGACCGAGGCAGCCGGTGCGTCGGCATTGCGCCGCGCTGCGCTGACCGGGGAGGACGACCCGGTCGCTCGGATCGCCGACCTGCCCGACGTGGTGCCCACCCTGCGCGGCAAGGTGGAGTTCGAGATGGGCGAGGAGGGCCGCGAGTACGACATCATGACGCATCTGCTGCGCTTGGCGACGGCGGAGACCTTCCGCAGCCGGCTGCGGGGCGTGGACCTCTCCGCTTTCACCAACCACTTCGCCGAAGGCGAGACGGTGGAGACCGGCGTGCTGACCGCCGCCGCCGACGTGCTCGACCAGATCGGCAGCGTCCCTGGCCTGGCCACCGTCTTGGACAAGCTCGGCGTGGCGGAGGACACGGTGTCGCCGGGGCAGGCTGCAGCAGCAGTCGAGTTCGTCCTCGAGGGTCTTCACCTGTCACGGCGGCTGGCCAAAGAGACCGTCGACGGTGTGACGGTCTACGGGGGCTGACCGGTGCGGAACTCGCCGCGGCGGCCGCTACCGGGCCGGTTTCGTTACGGCACTTGGCGGGGCGGGGCCGACCCGCTCGCAGCGCCCTTCGACATCCGAGCCGCCGTCGACCAGATCGGCGACGACATGCTGGCCGGTGGCACCTTGCGAGACGCACTCGACCGGCTGCTGCGCAGTGGCATGGCGGGACGCCAGGGATTGGACCAGCTGCGCCGGGAGATCCAACGCCGGCGCCGTGCGCTGAAACGACAGGGGAACCTCGCCGGGACGCTCGACCGGGTACGCGCAGCGCTGGACCAGGTGCTCGCCGAGGAACGAGTCACCTTGGCAGCCGAGGGTGACGACGACGCCCGGTTGGCTGAGATGGCCTTGGACGAGCTGCCGGAGGACACCGGCGGGGCAGTCCGCGACCTGGCGTCGTACGAGTGGCGCTCCCCTGAAGCGCGGGCGGGGTTTGAGGCGATCCAGCAGATGCTGCGTCACGAGGTGCTCGACGCGCAGTTCGCCGGCATGCGACAAGTCCTCTCGGGCGGGGATCCCGAGGCGATGGCGCGGGTCCGCGACATGCTGGCCGACCTCAACGCACTGCTGTCCGCGCACGCCCAGGGGCAGGATACGACGGAGCAGTTCGCCGAGTTCATGGTCCGTCACGGGGAGTTCTTCCCAGAGAACCCACGCGACACCGACGATCTCATCGACCTGCTGGCCCGGCGGCAGGCGGCCGCTGAGCGGCTGATGCGGTCGCTGAGCCCTGAGCAGCGTGACGAGCTGGCCCGACTGATGAGCGACGCCCTCGGGGACCCTGACCTGGAGAGCCAGCTCTCTCAGTTGCGCGACAACCTTGAGTCGCTCCGTCCCGGCCTGACGCGCGGCCCACCCGCCGTTATCGACGGCTCGGAGTCCTTGGGCTATGGCGACGCCGTCGGAGCGGTCGCCGACCTGGCCGATCTGGAGGCCCTCGAGGCGCAGCTGGGGCAGAGCTACCCCGGTGCGAGCCTCGACGACGTCGATGTCGCGGCGCTGGAGCGGCAGCTGGCGCCGTCCGCGGTCGAGGACCTGCAGGCGCTGCGCAACCTCGAGCGGGAGCTGGGGCGCCAGGGTTACCTGCGACGCGGCGCCGACGGAATCGCCTTGACGCCGAAGGCACTGCGCCGGCTCGGTGAGTCGGCGCTGCGGCGCATCTTCGCCGCGCTCGATGCCGGCGGCACTGGTCAGCACGACGACCGGCGCAGTGGCGCCGCCGACGAGCGCACCGGCGCCACCCTGCCGTGGCAGTTCGGGGACACCCGACCTCTCGACGCCGTGCGCACGGTCCACAACGCGGCCCTGCGTACCGCGGCCGGGGAGGTTGGCGCAGTAGTCGGGCCGGTGGTCGGTGCCGTGGCCCGGCCGCTTCGGCTGCACGTCGAGGACTTCGCGGTCGCAGAGACCGAACGCCGTACTAGTGCCGCCGTCGCCCTGTGCGTCGACCTATCGTTCTCCATGGTCCAGGAGGACCGGTGGGCCCCCATGAAGCAGACCGCACTCGCGCTCTCCCACCTCGTGGCGACGCGGTTCCGCCAGGACGCCCTGCAGATCATCGGCTTCGACCGCACCGCCCGTCGCCTGACCCCGACCGAGCTGGCTGACGTGGAGCCAGAGTGGGTGCAAGGGACCAACCTGCACCACGCGCTGATGCTGGCGTCGAGGCACGTGCGCCGACACCCGGATGCCGAACCGGTCGTGCTCGTGGTCACCGACGGCGAGCCGACCGCCCATGTGGGGTCCGACGGAGCACCGTTCTTCCATTGGCCCACGACGCGGGCGACGCTGCGCGCCACCGTCGCCGAAGTCGATGCGTTGACCCGCTACGGCGCCACCCTCAACGTGTTCATGCTCGGCGACGACCCCGGGCTCGCGCGCTTCATCGACGCAATGGCCCGGCGCAACGGTGGCCGGGTCTTCACCCCCGAGCTCGGCCGCCTCGGCGAGTACGTCGTGGCCGACTACCTGCGTGCCCGCCGCGGCCGTCGCCGCTCCGCCTAACCGTGCCGTGGGCAACTCCGCCACCATCCGAGGCGCCCCCAGAGCCTTCGGCGCTGGCCCGACATCTCGTCTCCGGGCAAAGGGGAGTACGTGGCCTCGACCACCATGCGGACGCCGATGTCAGCCGCACCGCGTAGCGTGGCCTGCATGGCAATCGCACGTTTCCCGGGCATCATCATCGATTGTCCCGACCCCGCCGTCCTAGCCACGTTCTACGGCGCCCTGCTCGACTGGAAGGTCGAGGTCTCTCCCGATTGGGCGGAGGTCCGCGCGGAGTACGGCGACCGCATTTCCTTCCAGCAGGTCGAGCCCTGCACCCCGCCAATCTGGCCCGACCAGGACGTCCCGCAGCAGATGCATCTGGACGTCATCGTCGACGATCTGGACACTGCCGAGGCGGCCGTCCTGGGACTCGGCGCGACCAAGCATGACAACCAACCCGGCACCTCCTTCCGGGTCTTTCTCGATCCCGCGGGCCACCCGTTCTGTCTCTGCGTCGACTGACAGGGACGATCGACTGAGCCGACCAAGTCAAGAACTGGTCAGAAAGGACAGCCGGACCTGGCGTTCGGTGTTGTCGACGTTGAGGTCGACCAAGCAGACGCTTTGCCAGGTCCCCAGGGCCAGCCGGCCGCCCACCACCGGGATGGTCGCGTACGGCGGCACGAGCGCGGGCATGACGTGCGAACGGCCATGTCCGCGACTGCCATGGCGATGTCGCCACCGGTCATCGGCAGGCAACAGCCGCTCCAGTGCGTCGAGCAAATCGTTTTCGCTGCCGGAACCGGTCTCGATCAGCGCGATCCCGACCGTGGCATGTGGGGCGAAGACGTGAAGCAGTCCGTCACCCTCGTCCCGTACGAACTCCGCGCAGTCACGGGTCAGATCGAGCACGACAGCGTCGGATCCGGTGGCGTACGTCCTCGTTTCGGTCCGCATAGCCGCCATGCTGACGGATCTTGCGGGATTGCGGTTGCCATGGCCGCAGCCATCCCTCATCACGTGGGGATATGGGCCGCCAGCCCTGTCTGGCACAGGGAACCGTGCCACTCCTCTTGGCTCAGGGGACCCCTGTGCCAAGGATCGGTGCCCGTGCGAGGGTGAGTGGATGGCCACGGGTATCGACGACGAGGCGCTGGACCGGCGGCGGAAGGCGGCTCGGGCAGCGTGCAAGAGCACGCTGTTCGGCCACGGCGAGATCAAACCGGCCGACCAGCTCGCCGAGATCGCGCAGGTCGATGGCGGCGAGGTGTTCGACCGGTACGGCGAGGGTGGCGTCCTGGCCGAGCTGGAGGCCGACGTCGCAACGCTCCTCGGCACCGAGGCCGCGGCGTTCATGCCGAGCGGGATCATGGCGCAGCAGTGCGTGCTGCGGGCGTGGGCCGACCGCCGAAGCGCCACGAGGGTGGCTGTGCACGCGTTGTCACACCTGGTGGTGCATGAGCTCGATGCTTTGCCAACCCTCCACGGGCTGACGCTGGAGCAGCTGAGCGACGAGCCGCGACAGCCGACCCCCGCCGACCTGGCGGCAATCCCCGGGCACCTCGGTGCGGTCACGCTCGAGCTGCCGTTGCGCGACGGCGGAAACGTCCTGCCCACCTGGGACGAGCTCACCACTTTCGCCCAGGCGTGCCGCGACCGCGACATCCCCCTGCACCTCGACGGCGCGCGGTTGTGGGAGAGCACGCCCTACCTCGGGCACTCGTTGGCCGAGATCGTCGAATTGGCCGACAGCGTCTACGTCTCGTTCTACAAGGGCCTGGGCGCGCTGGCGGGGGCTGCCGTTGCCGGACCGGACGACGTCATCGCCGAGGCACGCCGCTGGCAGCGACGCCACGGCGGCAACCTGCTCACGTTGCTGCCGTACGCGGTCTCGGCGCGAGCGGGATTGCGCCGGCACCTGCCGCGGATGGCGGAATACCACGAGGTCGCCGTGGCCCTGACCCGGGCGCTCACCGAGGCGGGGATCCGCTGCACACCGGATCCACCGCACACCAACGCCTTCCGGATGTACGCGCCGGCGACCGACGACGAGATCAATGAGCGCGTGCTCGTACACCTGGAAACGACCCACGAGGCGGTCAGCTCCTCGTGGCAGCCGGCCGACGTGCCGGGATGGTCCGTCACCGAGTTCACCGTCGGCGCCGCGACGTGCGACACCGGTGCCGCCGAGGTGGCCGCCCGCCTGACCCGCGTAGTGCTGGCTACCGAGGGCCTATGACGCCGGACGCGGTCGCGGCGGCAATGACCGCCGTGGCCAGAGTCGACTTCGTTCCCGCTAGCTGGCGGGATTCCGCTGCCGAAGACCGGCCCCTGCCGATCGGGCTGGGGCAAACCAACTCCCAGCCGCGCACGGTCGCCAACATGCTCCACCTGTTGGACGTGCGCCCCGGGCAGCACGTGCTCGACGTGGGAGCCGGATCCGGATGGACCACCGCCCTCTTGGCCCACCTCGTCGGGCCCGAAGGCAGCGTCGTCGGCGTCGAGCTCGAACCCACGCTGGCCGAGTGGGGAGCCAGCAACCTCGGGAACTACCCGATGCCCTGGGCGCGACTGCTACCGGCCCGCCCCGAAGTGCTGGGCTGGCCGGACGAGGCGCCGTACGACCGCATCCTGGTGTCGGCGCAGGCGAAGGAGATGCCTCCGTCGTTGGTCAAGCAACTGCGACCGGGCGGCCTGATGGTCATCCCGGTACGCGGCACCATGCTGCGGGTGCGGACCGACGACTCCGGCGCTCCGGAAGTAACTCGCCACGGCGGCTACCGCTTCGTCCCGCTGCGCTGAGCTGCTCAGCTGAAACGCACGTCGACTGCCTCGCACATCTGGCGATAGCCGACGCGTTGGTAGACCCCGTTCGAGGTGGGGTTGGCCAGGTCGGTGTAGAGCATGCACCGCAGCCCCGCCTCGAGCTGGCGTGCGGTCACACCGGCGACGACCGCACCCGCGTATCCCCGGCGCCGGTGCTCTGGCGGGGTGTAGACCATCGAGACCCGGGCCACGCCGCCGTACCCTTGGTGGGCCATCGCCACCGACACCTCCTGCGCGTCGACCTCCCAGATGAAGACTCGACGATGTTCGATCCACGGGCCAACGTCTTGGCGCGGGGCATGGTCGCCGAGCTCGGCCGAGAAGCCATCGGACCAGGCCTGGATCAGCGGTACATCTGCAGCCTCACCGAGCCGCATCCGTCCGGGTATTCCGGTCGGATGACGAACCTCGTTGGCCACGTACACACCCTGCGTCATGGCCGTCGCCGTCTCGCGACCGGTCAGCTCCCGCCACCGGCGAGCGAACGCCTCCGCCGCCGGCCGCATCCCGCCGACACCGCCCAGCTCAGGCCGAAACCCGCGCAGCGCTTTCGCGAGATCACCCATCGCCGAGTTGGACCCCACCGAGACGTACGCCTGCCAGGGCGGGACCTGCTGCGCCACAGCGACGACCGCACCGTCAGCCTCGACCCACAGCCACAACTGTCCCTCGACGGGGTCGCCGGCACAGCGGTGCGCCGACGTCAGCAGCACGCTGTGCTCCACCGGGGAGGCACAGAGAAAGGTCTCGACCCGCTCGAGGTATTCGGCGACGTCGTTCGACCAGCGCACCGTCATCGAGTGTCCTCAGGGACCCGGCGCCGCCACCGGCGCCGCATGGGACGGACCACCTCGCGACCCGTCAGTCGCAGCCGGTCCACAGCTTGGACGGCCGGTGGCCGCGCTGCCCACTGCTGGCGCTGTCGCTCCCGCTGCCGCACCCGCTCCTCCACATCGATCTCCCCCAGGATGCGCTGCAGGTTGGCGAGCAGGACCCCGTGGAGCTCCCACGTTCGCTGGTCGCCTTCGCGATCGATGAGCAGCAGCTCGGTCAGCCGTACTCGCGCCTCCCGCACCGCCTCGAGGGCCTGCGTCAGCCGCTCTCCCTGGGCCCGCGTCTCGCCTTCGGCGTCCTCCCGGACCAACCGACCGAAGGCAGCCATCGCCGTGGCGAGGTCGTCGAGCAGTACGCCAAAGACCTCACGAATGTCCGCCGAGTAGCCGTTCTCGTCGTCGAGTGCGGCTCGGGTCCTATCGGCGACGGCGCGACACAGGCTGCGCAGCGCCACACTGCTGTGCTCGAGAGCGTCGAGCCCGCTACGCAGGACCTCCGTCGGGTCCAGGGTGCCGAGGGCCCGCACGTTGAGCCGCCGGCTCTCCTCCGCCTGCACCAGCACCCGGTCGACGCGGCCCACGCGACGCGAGAGATCGCGGGCATCCTCCAGCCAGCGACTCGCCCGGTCGGCCGTGATCCCGTCGCGGAGCTCCTCCCCCATGCGGTGCAGCAGGGCGGCCATCTCATCGGCCAGCTGTTCAACGGCTGAGGCTGCGCTGCGCGACTGCACCGGGCCTGGCAGGAGAACGTTGTAGAGCACGCCGACGGCCGCACCCACCAACGTCTCGGTGATCCGAGCCGTCGCCTTGGCTTCCGCGCCACCGACCGACAAGACCAGCATGGCGCTGATCGGTACCTCCAACAGGTGCTCGCGCAACCGCAGCAGCTGACCAACGACGATCGCGGCCGCCACGAGGATCGCCAAGCTCCACCACGACAGGGCCACCAGGTCGGCGAAGAGCACCGCTCCCACGACACCGACCACGACACTGGCGATCCGCTGCAGGCCGGACGTGAGCGTGCTCGTCAGCGTCACCTGGACCACCAGCAGCGCCGACAGCGGAGCCAGGACTGACCGACCGCCCGGAAACAGCCACTCCGCCACCAGGTACGCCGCTACCGCTGCACCCGTGAGCCGCAGGGCACGTTCGATTGCCTTAGGCCCCCGCTCGCGAATGCGATCCCGCACTCGGGCAAATGACAGCATGGGCACCAGCATGCCTGCTCCTTCACCACCGACCGTCGTACGCTCCTCGCTAACGCCCTAAGGGGGTCGGATGTCGCGTGCGTCGATGCCGGAGCGTCCAGGCCCGGACCTCCGCCGCACTTCCAATGGCTGCGGGGCACTTCCAGTGGGTTCGAACCCGTTTGAAGTGTCCCTATCCCATGTGAACATGGGATAGGGACACACAGACAGCGCCTGCCGGGTGAGGCGCGGCGACGGAGAGGGACCGATCCGATGCCGGAGCGTCCAGGTCTGCGGGCGCAGTTGGCCCGTGCGGTCACCGCGGCCGAGCGCGCGGCGGATGCCCGGATCAGTGAGCGGCTGCGACGACGGCCGGGGTGGTCCCTTACGGTGGTGCCGTACGTCGGGCACGGGACGGCCGCCCGGGCCAAGGTGCGAGCGCGTGTCGTCCTCCGACGGCAGGATGCCCGGCGCTCCGGGCCGCTCGCCGTGCTGCTCACAAACCTCGCCCACTACCTCACCACCGAGGTGGCAGGCGAACCGGTCACGGTCGAGATGGCCGGCCACGCAGTGCGCGTGGCAGCGGACGAGGAAGGCTACGCCGACGCCACGCTCGAGCCGCCTGGCCTCTCCCCCGGGTGGCACCCGGTGACCTTCCGGTTGGACGGTCAGGCGCGTGGCGTCGAGGGCAGGGTGCTGGTGGTCGACCCGGCAGCGCGGATCGGTGTCGTGAGCGACATCGACGACACGATCATCCAAACCGGGCTGACCCGGCTGGTCGAGGCGGTGCGTACGACGCTGTTCGTTACCGAGGAGGCGCGCGTCCCGATCGCCGGGGCGGCGGAGCTGTACCGGGCTCTGGTGGCCGGCGATGGTGGGCGGGCACCGGTGTTCTATGTGTCCACCGGAGCCTGGAACCTGCATGCCGTGCTCGAACGATTCTTGGCCCGGCACAACTTCCCGACGGGTCCCTTGCTGATGACTGACTGGGGGCCTGGGGGCAGCTGGCTGTTCCGCGAGGGCAGCATGCTGTTCAAGTCCCGGGTGATCACGGCCCTGATCGATGAGCACCCCCAGCTGCGCTGGGTGCTCGTGGGCGACAGCGGCCAGCACGATCCGGAGGCGTACGCAGCTGTCATCCGGGCTCGACCCGGCCGGGTCCACGCCGCCTACATCCGCGAGGTGCCGCCCCGGCTTCCCGCGCGCACCGCTCGGGTGCACGAACTGGCCGCGGAGGCGGGAATGCTCGGCGTTCCGATGCTTTTGCTCCGCGACAGCATCGTGGCTGCTGAGCATGCCTGCACCCTTGGACTGCTTGACCCGGAGCAGGTCAAGGTCATCCGTCGCGCGGCGACGGGATCCGGCTAGCAGCGGGCGCACCGGTATTGTCTCGGGTCGTGCGCAACCGTACGTACGGCCTGTCCGTCGCGATGGCGGTAGGCATGGCGCTGACGGCGATCCTGGTCGCACAGATCTACGACCTACCGCTTCATGATCCGGACTCCGTCGCTGGTCCGACGTACTTCCGGTTGCCGGCGATCATCGCGCTGTGCTTCCTCACCGACGTGGTGCCCCGGGCGGTTCGCCGCTCGAGCGGTGCCGGAAGCTTCGTCTCCGCCTTCGTGGGAGTGGTACGGGAACGGTGGAACCGTGAGCGAGTTCAGCTTGTCACGATCGGACTAGGTAGCTGGTACGTCACGTATGTCGCCTTCCGCAACCTCAAGAGCATGTTGCCCCTCGTACGAGACGGACTGTGGGACTCGACGTTCGCCGACCTCGACACTGCGTTGATGCTTGGGCACGACCCGGCGGTGCTCTTGCACGACCTGCTCGGACGAGGCGCCGCCGCGCACGCCATGTCGTTCGTCTACATCGCCTGGCTGGTCTTCATCCCCATCAGCCTCGCGGCGGCGCTGGTGTGGACCCGAGACGTGCGGCGCGGCATGTGGTACATCACCGCTGTCGGCGTCGACTGGGTTCTCGGCGTCACGCTCTACTACCTGTTCCCGACGGTGGGACCGATCTACGCCGAGCCTTGGGTCTACTCGGGTTTGGCAGAGACGCCGAACTCACGGCTGGCGGCGCTCATGCTCGATGAGCGAGCCCAGGTGATCGCCGATCCAGTCGGCAGTGACATTGTGCAAAACATCGCCGCCTTCGCGTCGTTGCACGTCGCGATCACCGTCACCGCCGTGCTCATCGCCGAACGGGTGGGGCTGGCGACCTGGATGCGCCGTGGTCTGTGGGCCTTCCTCGGCCTGACCGTGCTGGCCACGATCTACCTCGGCTGGCACTACCTGATTGACGCCTTCGGTGGCTTCGCGGTCGGTGCCGTGGCGGTATACGTGGGGGCGATCGCCACCGGCAACACCGAGCAGGTGCGGCTGCGCCGCACGGTGCCCGAGCGGGAACCAGTGGGATCCGAGGCGAGTCGCTGAGCCGGCTGCAGCATCAGCTGCCAGACCCGAGCCGCGGTCCAAACCTTGAGACCGAGCTGGGCGATAGCAACGGCCAGAGCGAGCTCTAGCCAGCTGGCGCCAACAACGATGACGACAGCGATGGTGTTGCTCACTTTCGCCACCGGCGACCAGTTGAGCAGCCACACCCGTCGGTCGACCCGATAAAAGTAGTTGTAGCTAACCAGGGGCCAGTGCAGGAACGACAACGACGCCAGGCAGTCGACGACCATGAACTGCAGCAGGAACACCGCAATTGCCGGCCACAGCTCGGGTCGGAGGGTCAACAGGCCGCCGGCTAGGATCGCGCAGCTTGCTCGGTCAGCGACGAGGTCGAAGACGGCGCCGAGGCGGGTCTCCTGGTCCAGCCGGCGCGCCAGCCAGCCATCAAGGATGTCGCCGATCCAGTAGATCCCGTACGCCACCACCAGGAGGGTCACCGAGCGCTGCGCGAGCGCCGCCGTGCCGATGGCCATCGCCGCCGCGGTTCGCAGCGCCGTCACCGCGTTGGGCCACGACGCGATCGGCGGTTGGAGCCCTGGTTGCATGCGCACAGCCTCGACGTCGTACTCCCCCATGGTCAAACGCAGTCCACCGCGTCGGCGGCCCATCCCCGACCGTCGTTTGGTGCGATGCGGCTGCCGACACGCCGTGACCTCGCACCGCAAAGCGCCGAACGACGAGTGAGTTGCGACAGGGCCGGTCACGGCACGACGTAGATGTCCTTCCAGGTGGGCATCCCCCAGTTGTCGGTGTTCACGCCGTCGATCCTCGATCCGTATGGCAGTGCCACGCTGACGTAGCGGGTAACGATGGCCGGGTAGTAGTCGGTCATGATCCACTTCTCCAGCGCTCCCCACGCAGCGGGCTGCTCATCGACCGGGAGCTTGGCGATCCGCTCCATCTCGGCGTCGACGGCCGGTTCAGCGAAGTGCGACTGGCCACCCCCCTCGGACCCAAACAAGGGCGGGATCCAGGAACTGCCGGACGGCCAGTTCGGGCACCATCCACCAGGACGGAGGTTAAGTGGAGCGTTCGGGTCAGACACAATTTGATAGTTATTCTTGCTAGTTGTCGAGTATGGCGTGGCCTTGAAGCCCGCGGCTTCAAAGCTTTTCACGAGCAGGTCCTTGACCTGGACAGAAGATTGCTGATCGGTAATATAGGGGAACTCCAGCTCGAACTTGCCTGGCGCAAACCCGGCTTCCCTCAGCAACTCCCTGGCCTTGTCCGGGTCTGTCTGTCCCGGCTCGGTCTCCAGCACGGTGTAGTCCTGTCTACCGGGTGTGCCGGGTAGGAAGATCGATGCCCCGTAGGTAGGAGCAATAGCCCCCACTATCGCCGCGTGGGCCTTGTACGGCCAGGCGTATCCGATGGCCCGGCGCACGCTAACGTCGGTAATCGCGCGGTTGTCCGGATGCCAGGAGTACGTACAGCCTCCAGGACCAAGAGCCAACCGGCCCAACTGGCGCGCCCGGCGGAAATCACCGGGCAGCACGTTGGTGTACGACAGCATGGTCTGCGCCAAAGCGGAGTCGTCGAGGATCGTCGCGTCGATCTGCTTCTGCGGTTCGTTGAACCGGAACTCGTACCGGTCGGGGTAGGCGTGTCGGCCCGGGTCGGTGTCCGGGTCCCACTGGTCGTTGCGGACCAGGGTCAACGACTTCCCCGGCGTGTACTCCGCGAGCTTGTACGGCCCCGTCGCCAACGGATGCCGGGTATACCGGGCCGGCTCGCTACCGCCTTCTGGGATCGGACCCATCGCCGGGAACGTTCCCCAATACGGCATGTCCGGGAACGGTCGCTCCATCTTGATCGTCAACGTGTTCCCCTCGACGACTACCCCGGCGTACTGCGTGCCCGTCGTGTACAACCCCTTGTACTTGTCGTCCTCGAGGAAGAACTCGTTGCTGACCGTCGGTCCGTCAGGGAACTTGTCCCGGTCGAGTGAACGTTTGACCCCGTACGCCACGTCTGCGGCGGTGACTTCGGTGCCGTCCTCGAAACGAACACCGTCGCGAATGGTGAACGTCCACTGCGTGAAGTCCGCATTCGGTGTGCCGATATCCGTAGCGATATCCGGCACCACCACCATCGTGCCCTGCTCCGGGTCGTACACGTACTGCGTCAACGACCGGGTCACCAAACCACTCAAGATCGATGCGTCGAACGGCGTATAAGCGTCGGTCGGATCCATTGTTTGGTTATGGATCCCGGCGAAGTCGCCGTCGCCCCACGCCGTGACGGTCCCGCCGGCGACCGCACCCTCGATCGGCGCAGGCGGCCCCACCCGATCCGGGTCGAACGCCAGCTCAACCGCACCGTCCCCGCCCAGCCCGGCCTCGGAAGGCAACGGGTCTTCTCCGCCACTGCACGCAGCCAACACGAGCACTACCACAACGGCGGCAACTGTCGACTTCGACCGCACGCGCGGACCCATGCCCACAGCCTCGACGCCGGATTCCCCGCGGTCAACCGCAGGCCGCCGCTGCTCCCTGCCGTCGTTTGGTGCGATGCGGTTGCCGACACGCCGTGGCCACGAACCGCAAAGCGCCATACGACGAGGCAGATGCCACGGTCGGTCACTGCATGACGTAGAGGTCCTTCCAGGTGGGCATCGTGTAGATGTCGTCGGCGTTGAGGCCGCCGATCCGAGACCCGTGCAGTTTCGGCACCGCCTGGTAGTAGTTGATGATCGCCGGATAGTGGTCGGTCATGATCGCCTTGTCCAAGGCACCCCAGGCGGCGGGCTGGTCCTCGAACGGCAGCTGTCGGATTCGCTCGATTTCGGCGTCAACTTCCGGCTCTGCGAACTGCGAGAAGTTGTCAACACTGTCGGATTGAAAGAGGTCGGCGACAAATGAAGCGCCCGACGGCCAGTCCGAGCACCAACCGGTGCCGCCCATGCGGAGGTTTACCGGCGCATCCGGGTCACGGTTGAACGTGTCGAGAGCGTCGCCTGGCACCAACCGCGGTGTGGCCTTGAAGCCTGCTGCTTCCAAGCTTTTCACGATGAGTTCCACAGGGACCGCTGACTGAGCGCCGAAGGAGAACTCGAGTTCGTAGTCGCCGGGTGCAAACCCGGCTTCTCGCAACATCGCCCTCGCCTTGTCCGGATCGGTGTGA
>JACCYJ010000178.1 GCA_013696555.1 Nocardioidaceae bacterium
CCAACACAGTCCGTCCTGACCATTGGCGAGATCATCTGGGAGGCCTCGCTCGGTATCTATCTGACCGTTAAGGGATTCCGGCCCTCCCCGATTCTCTCGGACGAACCGGCCGCCCCGATGCCTGGATAGCTTACCCACTACCGACCCCTCCTCCTCCGAGCAACGTCCCGGCCGGAGGGCACACTTACGAGTTTGCAGTATCAACTCGAGCAGAACCATCGAGCTACTGCACATTTCTTGCGGCTCTCAGGCCGGCACGCATCACAGACTGCGAGCGGATCGTGGGCATCCGCTGACCGGCCGGCTAGCCTTCGAACTCTCATGGCTCGAAGCAAGGTGGCTACAAGATCACCTACCCCAACGGCAAGATCGATCTACGTCGGCAAGGACCTAACTACCACGCTCACCTATTTTGGCACCGCACATAGCCCTCTGATTGAGGCTGACTTCACCCCTCAGGAGCGTCGGGACTTCACAGTTACCAAAGTGATCCTGTGGGAGTCCGATACCGCAACCGACGATGAGGTGAGCCGCGAGGAGGTCGCCTGGATCCTGCGGCTGCGCTCGAACGACCCCACAATCGGCTACAACAGGTGGCCGCGGTTCAAGCCCCCGTCGATCAAGCCTGCTCCGTAAGCCGTGCGTTGTCGACAGTGCGTCCTAGCCCCACCGAGCCACTACAACGCGACCTACGTGAACCTGTCGAACCAAGCCTCATTGACTTGTGCGTGCGGGGCAAGCTGGACCCAAGTTGCTGCTCAAGGATCAACTCAGACAAGCGCTCTCCGTCGATGAGATCGACGGTCGGTGTCGAAGCGTTGGCAGCCTTCCGGGCAGGTTCGGTGAACTTCCCGAGCGTGACAAGGAGATGGCGCGCTCGGCTCCCTTGGTCTGAACATCGCGCTGCAACAGAGCGACGCCCTCGCCGCGGCCGGAGAAGGCCGCTTGGCCAAGGGACATGGGCTGGACGACGAGCTGCCAAGCAAGGCACAGTCCCCCTATGCCAAGGACTGACAAACCGGAGCAGTGGGACGAACGCAGCACCCTGACGACAATGTTGCAGTACACCCGCGACACAGCCGCGGCGAAGTGTGAGGGTCTCGCAGCCGACGATGCCGCCGCAACGCCCGTTGCGTCGTCGCCGCTGATGTCCATCGCCGGCGTCGTGAACCACATGCGATGGGTGGAACACTCCTGGATTGAGGACACGTTCCTGGGCGGCCCGGACCTGGGTCCGTGGACGGACGAGGAGCCCGACAGAGAGTTCTCGCTCGGTGCAGAGACGCCGATACAGCAGGTCCTGACCGAGTACGCAGACGTAGCGCGCCGCACCGACGCCATCATCGCCGCGCACGACCTGGAGACCCGGGCAGAGCGGCCTTTGCGCTCCGGTGAGAAGGCGACCCTCCGGTGGATCATTGTGCATCTCATCGAGGAGAACGCTCGCCACAACGGCCACCTCGACTTGCTGCGCGAAATCGCGGACGGGACCACCGGAGACTGAGCCGTCTCGTCATGTGAGAAGGGTCCGCACCGGCTCAGGCAGGTTGTCGACGGCCTCACCCGCATCTCCGCCCGTGCACACCATGGGCTCCGCCGCGAGGCAATTGAGCAGGGTCAACTATGCGAGCGTGCATGAGTCAGATGAGGAAGCTCGACCGCAGGAGGCAGCCGCATGACGCGACGTGTGCAAGTCGTTGCTTGCCTCGGTAGCCTGATTCTGTTCACGCTTTGGTGGCAAGCGTTGGCATCTGCGGGTGACCTCGACCTATACCGTTCAGAGTTGGACTTCTTCCTTGCGGACTTCTCGCGGACTACCTGTGGGCTAACCCTCATCGTGGTGGAGTTTGCCCGGTGCGTGCGGGCGTCCGCCAGGCTTGTTGGTGCACCGGCCGGTCCGGCGTGTTCACGAACCGGCCGGTGCTGGGTCGAATCACACGATCAGGATGCGGCTATAGCGCGCTCCCGCCCCGCTTAGTTCTGCGAGATCGTGACTGGGCCCTGGTCGGTCTGACACACCGTCCGGAAGTCCCCGCTGCGGTCCACTGCCACACCGAGCACCGCAACTGGTCCGACCTTGACGCCGCAAATCTGCGCCGCGATCTGTGCGACGACCCCGATGTCGGCGTTGTTGAGGATGCTGATGTCGCCGACAGCGACGTTGACGAGGCCGTCCTGGATCTGTGTTGCTGCGCTTGCCGGCGCGGCCATGCCAACCACGGCAGTCGCTCCCGCGAACACGGAGACAATCGTTGTGCGTACAAATCCGGTCATTGTGAGATCCCTTCTGATGGACTCCCCCAAGGCGCCCGAGCACCGCCCAAGCTGGGGGCTTACATCGGATGAAGACCCCTTAGGCCGGGGCAGATGACGCGGCTGCGATGGTGGCGACACCTCGCCCTGCGGCGTATTTGCCGTGTCAGCGTTGAGACATCGCATCGGTGGTGCGCGTCATACGACGCCAGTCAAAGGGTCCTCGTCACGGTGAGGTCGGTCGTGGGCTAAGGACCCGGCGCGCGCTCGTTGGGGTTAATCCGGGCTCGGGGGTAACGCGGGCAAGCGTGGCTTGTATGAGCCGAGGGTATGGTGCGCGCTAATCCCCAGCACTGAAAGGCGCCCGCCTCATGGCTAGCTCCCCAGATGTCGCCGCTGCGCTGTCAGCCGTCAACGCCCATGACATGCCGGTCCATGTGCAAATGCGTCTTGCGGCTTTGAGTGGTGACGAGACGATCACATACCTTGACGCGCACCAGTCATCGACGATCGGTGGTTCAAGGACTACCAGTGGTGAGGTCGTCGCATTCACGCCGCGACTAGTGTTGCAGGCGGTGTTTCAGAACAGCCAGGCCCGTCTCGACAACCCTGACGCCAACAGTCAGGGTCAAGTGTTGGAGCCGCCGGACACTGACGACGCTGAGCATCGACCCGGATGTGGCGGACCACCGCAATACAGACGCGGAATGGGACGATGAGAACGGTCGGTGGCCGGCACGGAGTCGTCTTACGCTCACTGACACCGGACAGCCGGTGATGACTCTGCCGCTGAGCGAACGCAGGAACTCAAAACCCGAAACCTGGGCAGCCCTGCCGGAACTGGTCAAGTCTTTGCACGACGACCTCGCAACTGACACTGGCTACGGCGTCGGGTCAGCGGTCTTATAGGCCACGAAATCGCTGATGGAGGTGTTAGTGGATCGGTCAGAAGACGAGTGAGGCGAGCAGGACGAGGATGAAGACGCCGAAGGCAACGAGGGCGAGTTCGCGATGGTCCTTTCGCTTGTCGCGACTGTCGGTGGGTGGTGCACCCATTTTGGCCGTGATCCAGGTTTCGAGACGGCCGCCCCATTCCGTGCTCACGGCTGCCCTGCTCAGGGTCGGGGTTGGATGAAGGTGGCGTAGTGGGGTTGGTGGATGGTGCCGCCGTTGAGGGTTGTCCATCCGCCTCCGGCGAAGACCCGGCCTGCTCTTGCCCGAAGTGCGAAGGCTCCGACGAGGGAGTTGGCGTTTGGGTTCCAGGCACGTAACCGACCCTTCAAGCCCACGGCGGCGAGTTTGCCGCGATTCACTTGACCGTCGACACAGCCACCGTTAGCGGTGACGGCGGTGGTTGTGCACACGTGCTCGAAGTGGCCACCGAAGTACACGATGCCGTCCATGACTGCCAAGTCGTTGACTGCCCCATCGGTGGAAGCCGTCCAAAGCCTGCGACCGGCGGGTCCATACGCTTGTAGATGACCACCCGGCCCGTCAGCGGCGACATAGACGACGTCGTCGCTGACTCGTAACCCGTTGACCGGCATCCGGATGGCCGGGTCGAAGTTGCCGACCACTCGCCCGGTTGTTGGTGACAGTGCCGCCAGGTTGCGGGCCGGGCGGTGACCGTTCAACCGGCCGAACAAGCCACCGACGTAAACCCGTCGCGCAGTTACGGCCAGCGCCAACACAGTGTCGTTGGCACCCGGTTTCCACCGCGGCGCAAGACGGTCCCGCGACCCCACCAACGCCAGGCGTTGCCTCGGCACACCCCCGACGGTGGTGAACCCGCCACCCACGTACAACCCATGCCGGGTGACCGCTAGGGCTTTGACGTACCGGTCAGCATCGAACCGCCACCCACGCACAACCCGCGCATCTGGTCCGCGGCGGATGGCAGCCAGGTGACGGCGGGCGACGCCCTTGGCGACGTGCTCGAACTCCCCACCCAGATACACCCGCGACCGGGTCACGGCGATAGCGTCCACGACACCGTCGGCTCCCGGATTCCACCCCAGCACCTGACCGGTCGTCGCGTCCAGCGCAGCCACGTGCCGACGCCGTACCGTGCCGGAGGCATCCGAGGCGCGGGTGAACGTGCCACCCACATAGACGGTGTTACCGAACACGCCTAACGCTCGAACGTCACCATTGAAGGTCGCAGCTCGCGTCGGCGTCGATGCCACCGCCACACCCGGTTGAGCTGGGGTCGCGGCGGCGGCGACCGGAGCCGGCATGGCCAAGCTCCCAGCAAGCACACAACCAACAGCAGAAGACGCCCAAACACAACGCTGCACGATGACTCCCGAGATCCCGAGACGAGGTCGAAGCACCCTGAGCGGCGCTTCCACCTAACAATGACTAATTCAATCCTCATGCATGACGCGAACGCGAGAAAATAGGCCGCCTCACGGAAGGTTTCTTAGGCTTGAGTACCATTAACTAACCCAGTGTTAAAGAAGCGCTACACAAAGTCGTCAACTCGATGCCATTACTCATCCACGAGGCGGAGTGTTGAAAAGAGAGGCCGTGGAGGCCCCGGTGTAATGGAGGGGGTAACTCCAGGCCCGACGCGACGCCTGACCCCGTCGCGTGCGAAAGTTCTGCGCGAAGCAGGGTCGCCGCTGTGGCCTACTCAGTTGCTGACCAGGTCTCGACTACATCGAGGTTGTAGAACTTTGGCGGCCCATCGCACAACTTCGCCATCTTCGAGGTTCACAACATCGAGATCGAGTTCTCCGGTCGCCCAGACAATAGACAACCTAGCTGAGCCGTTCGGGCGACGCGGCAGTTTCCGGCGCTGCCCGCGGCCACCTTTCGGTGCAGCGACGGGCGACGAGGAAACCAACGGCGAGGATCGTCGTGGCCAGTCCGTGCGCCGCTCCCAAGCTTCCAGGGTCACCGTCAAAGCATCACCTTGACGGCGAGGTCGGGCTGACACGACACGACGAGAGAGACGTCGATGCGAGACGAA
>JACCYJ010000238.1 GCA_013696555.1 Nocardioidaceae bacterium
GAGCGGGTGACGGGAATCGAACCCGCACTGTCAGCTTGGGAAGCTGATGTTCTGCCATTGAACTACACCCGCGGGCCGCCCCTTGGCGGACGCTGGCACGATATCAGCGGCCCCGCTCAGCGGCGGCGAGGACCAACGGCAGCGCCTCCTCGACCGTGGCGGCCGCTGACACTGACAGCCCGGCAGGGATCGGTGACCCGACTGTGACCAGCGGCACTCCGGTGCGCATCGCCAAGGCGATCTCGCTCAACGTGCCCCAGCTGCCGCCGATCGCGAGCACGGAGTCGGCGCTGCGTACGACAAGCCCGTTGCGCAGCTCGCCCAGCCCGGTGGGGATCGCGATCGTCACCGAGGGATGTGCGGCCGAGCGGTCAATGCTGGGCAGCAAGCCGATGACGATGCCTCCCACCGATGCAACGCCATCCGCGGCGGCGCCCATCACGCCGCCCAACCCTCCGGTGACCACGATGACGTGGCGGTTCGCCAGCCAGGCACCGGCGGTGTACGCGTCGCGCAGGTTGGTATCGGTGGCGGACTCGTCGGCTCCGATGATGGCGACGTACAGCCGGGGCACGCACGCACCCTAACTGCGGATAAGTTGAGTGGGTGCAGTTGTCGGACCGAGACATCCGAGCCGAGCTCGATGCTGGGCGGATCAAGCTGGACCCATTCGACGAGGCCATGATGCAGCCGTCGAGCATCGACATCCGTCTCGATCGGTTCTTCCGGGTGTTCGAGAACCACCGCTATCCGCACATCGACCCGGCCCAGGAGCAGTCGGAGCTCACTCGCGAGGTCGAGCCGGTCGGCGACGAACCGTTCATCTTGCATCCGGGCGAATTCGTGCTCGGGTCGACGTACGAGCTGATCGCCCTGCCCGACGACATCGCTGCCCGGCTGGAAGGCAAGTCCTCGCTAGGTCGACTGGGATTGCTGACGCACTCGACCGCCGGGTTCATCGACCCCGGCTTCAGCGGGCACGTGACGCTGGAGCTGTCGAATGTCGCGACCCTGCCGATCAAGCTCTATCCCGGCATGAAGATCGGACAGTTCTGCTTCTTCCGGCTGTCGTCGCCGTCGGAGCACCCGTACGGCTCCAGCGTCTACGGGTCGCGCTACCAAGACCAGCGGGGGCCGACGCCGTCGCGTTCGCACGCGAATTTTCATCGCACCTCTATCTGAGCGCTGAGCCTGACCTTTCCACGGCCGACACCGGCGTGTCGCTGCAGAACCGCCAGGCCCAGCGGCATTGGGAGTCAGCCGTCGTCTGAGTCGAAGGCGGACGCGAGGCGGCGCAGGGTACGGGCGGTCCGGCAGCGCAGCGTGAGGCGGTCGCCGCACAACCGCTGCTGTGCGCTCAACGCGACGCGTTGCTGGATGTGGTGCTGGGCAATCTGCTCGATCTCGGTCATCGGCTGGTGGTGCATGGCAGCTCCTTCGGCGTTTGTCCCGGCCGATCAGGCTCGGGTGAGGTTGATGTCACCGCTGACGGTGTTGACGCGGATCTCGACGGTCTCTTCGCCGGGTTGGGGCTCCTCGGCACCGTCCAGCTCGGACGAGACGGAACCGCTGAGGCTGTTGATGCTCAGCCAGGCGGCAGTGCCGGATGCGACGCCGACGCGAATGTCACCGGAGGCGGCGTTGGCCCGGACACTGCCTTGGCTGACACGGCCGATGGATTGGTCGCCGGAGGCGGTGTTCACTGCGACTTCCGGGCCGGGCTCGCGGATCTGGACGTCGCCCGATCCGGAGTTGACCTGAACCCTGCCCGCGACCCGCCCGATCTCGATGTCGCCAGAGCCGGTGCTGGCGGTGAGAGATCCGTCCGCCTCGCGTATCTGGACGTCGCTGGAGCCGCCCTGGACGCGCGTCGACCTGCCGGCATGCTCGATCTCGACGTCACCAGACCCCGTCTGGATGCTCGCATCACCACTGACCGTGTCGAGGCGGACGTCTCCGGAACCGGTCTTGACGTCGACGTCGCTCATGGCGCCGGTGACGGTGAGGTCGGCGGACTCGATCTTGGCTTGCAGGATCGAGTGCTCCGGCACGGTGATATGCAGCTCGAGCTGCGGACCGCGTCGGAAGAACGTCGATCGGCGCAGGCCCTCGATGACGATGGTGTCGCCGCGCTGTTCGACCCTCGTCTCCGCGACCGCCTCCCGAGTCGCTTCGTCGTCGCGTCGCGCGATGACTTCGACCGTGGAGCGCTCGGTTTCCGTGGCCGCAATCAGGATGTCGCCGGCACCGAACTCGAGTCGGAGCTGGACCGGCTCCGGAGTATGGAAGTCGTACATGACGTACCTGCTTTCGGGTCTGTTCGACAGCCGCGGGAGCGGATGCCCTGCGCGATTTAGTGCTAGAGCGGCTGGCTAGCGGGCCCAGCCTTGAATGCGTCGGCCGGCCCTGCCGTGGCCAGGGGGTGACGGGGGCGCAGGTGCACCGGGAGGGAAGGGGAATGACCCGAGGTCGAGGTCGACGCGCACCGAGCGATCACGCGTGGCGCGACGGATTGCGGCGACAATCCAGGTGTTGAGGGACTGCCCCAGATCGGTCGCCATGTCTTCGGCGCGCGACTTCAGGCCCTCGGGGATCCGGACCGTGATCCGAGCCAGCACGTCGCCGTCATCATCGACGTCGACGGGGTGCTCGGCGGCCTCCTCCGCCAGCGGTGGCGATGCCGACACCACGAACTGCGGTTCGCGGCCTTTGAGTCGTACCTCGACCGCTTCCGACCGCAGCTCCTGGGTGATCTCGGCCGCGGCGTGCGACAGCGCCTCCAACAGCGCCATCCGCACCGCGGGGTCGAGTGCGACGCTGAGACGCTCGGCGTACGCGCGAGCCTCCGGGCTCGTGGCATCTACCGCGCGGATGAGGTCGGCGCGCAGGCTGTCGACGTAGGGGGACAACTCCATGGCATCAGCATGACGTCATTGTGACGTCATGTCAAGCACCATTCCGACGTCAAATTGCAGTCAGCGGTCGTCGACGCTCGCCTCGCCGGTCGCCTGATCCCTGGCGCGGGCTGCCGGATGGTCCGGCTCAGGTGTCGGGTTGTTACTCGCGTCACTGGCTGCCGCCTCGGTCGGCGTCGCCCCAGCACCGGCACCGACGTCCGTCGTAGCGGTCACCGACTCGGGGTCAGCGCCGTCGGGCTCCGCCCCTGTCGCCCCGTTGCTGCCGGCACGCTGCACGGACGCCAGCAGCAGCTGTGCGACGTCGAGGACCTCCACATCGTCGCGCGCCTCGCCAGCCGCCTGCTTCGCCGTCAGGCCGTCGGCCAGCATCACCTTGCAGAACGGGCAGCCCACGGCGATCGCGTCGGCACCGGTCTCGATCGCCTCGGTTGTCCGGTTGGTGTTGATGCGCTCGCCGATCTTCTCCTCCATCCACATCCGCGCTCCGCCGGCACCGCAGCAAAATGACCGCTCGGAGTTGCGCGGCATCTCCGCGTAGGTCGCACCGGGGATGATCTGCAACAGCTCGCGGGGCGGGCTGTAGACCTGGTTGTGACGGCCGAGGTAACACGGGTCGTGGTAGGTGATCGTGCGACCAGCGGAGCTGCCGTTGACCGGCGCAACCGGAGTCAGGCGCCCGTCGCGCACCAACCGGTTCAACAGCTGCGTGTGATGCACCACCTCGAGCTCCACACCGACCTGGGCGTACTCGTTCTTCAGCGTGTTGAAGCAGTGGGCGCAGGTGGCGACGACCTTGGTGGCCCGAGCCTCGGTGAGCGTCTCGGCGTTCTGCGTGGCGAGCATGGAGAACACGAACTCGTTGCCCGCCCGGCGCGCCGGGTCACCGGTGCAGGTCTCACCGTTTCCGAGAACGGCGAAGTCGACCCCGGCCATGTGGAGCAGCTGCGCCACCGCCTGGGTGGTCTTCTTGGCCCGGTCCTCGTAGGCACCCGCACATCCCACCCAGAACAACCATTCGACCTCCGACAGGTCCGCAACGTCGGTGCCAACCTGCTTGACCTCGAAGTCGAGCCCTTTGGCCCAGTCCATCCGGGTGGTGGGCGACATGTTCCACGGGTTGCCTTTGCTCTCCAGTCCTCGAAACAGCGCGTTGAGCTCGGCGGGAAAGCTGGACTCGACCAGCACCTGGTAGCGGCGCATGTCCACGATGTGGTCGACGTGCTCGATGTCCACCGGGCACTGCTCTACGCAGGCCCCGCATGTCGTGCACGACCAGAGCACGTCAGGATCGATGACCCCGTACGACGCCTCGTCGCCGATGAGGGGGCGTTCGGCCTCCTGCGCAGCCGCCTCCGGAAGCGTCGCCCGGTCGTCCTCGGTGGCCTTGAGATACGGCGCCTTGGCATACGCGTGCTCGCGCAGCCCCATCACCAACAGTTTCGGCGACAACGGCTTGTCGGTGTTCCAGGCCGGGCATTGGCTCTGGCAGCGGCCACATTCGGTGCAGGTGGTGAAGTCGAGCAGACCTTTCCAGCTGAAGTCCTCGACCTTCCCCACGCCGAGCGCGGCGTTCTCGTCGAGATCCTCCACGGTGTCGAAGTCCAGCGGCGCACCGCCCACCATGATGGGCTGCAAGTCACCGAGCGCAGGTCGCCCGTCTGCCTTGCGGCGGAACCAGATGTTGGGCCAGACCGTGAAGCGATGCCAGGCAACGCCCATCGTGAGGTTGCGGGCGAGCACGACGAACCACGCCATCGATACCAAGATCTTGATCATGGCGACGGCAAAGACGGTGTTCTCGAGAGCGCTGGTCGAGCCACCGGTGAACGCCTGGCCGATGAAGAACGTCATCGGGTAGTGGAACCGCGAGGGGTCGTCCTCGAGGGCATACTCCAGACCGCGCAGCAGCAGGACGCAGACGACGATCGCCAAGATGGTCGCCTCGACGTAGTAGGCCTGCCACATCCGGGAGCCGAAAAAGCGGCTGGCCCGGCCGTCGGCGCTCGGCCGGTGCAGCAGTCGATATGCGGTCAGCCCCAGGATCGAGAGGGCGCCCAACCACGAAATCGCCTCGGCGAGCCACTCGTAGACGAACCAGTGGCCGATGACCGGCAGCGCGAAGCGGGCATCGAAGAGTTGTCCGTAGGCGGTGACAAGGGTGAAGAACAAGGCCCCGAACGCGATGAACACGAACCAGTGGGCGATCCCGACCGCCGTCCACGCCAGCATCCGGGTGTGGCCGAGCGTCTCGGCCAGCATGGTGCGCCATCGCTGCCCCTTGGCGTCGCGACGACCAAAGACCGGTTTGCCCAGGTTGACCACGGAGACCAGCGCTGCCCCCGCCCGGGCGAACAACGCAACTGCCACAACCGATACCGCCAGTGAGATCACGATGGCGACGACCTGCATGCTGCTCCTTCGCGGCACGGTGGGCAGATCGCGATCCTATCCAGGCACTCGGCATGAGTGGACGGCACCGACTTACGAGTAGTTGTTGGTTGGCGCATGAACACCAACACCTTCTCGTGACTCGATGGGTGGTGGACCCGTTGGGACGACGCCAGACTGCCCGCCCGGCCGGGCAGCCGAGCGGGCAGTCTGGATGCGTCACGCCCTACGGGCGGCCGAACACCTCCAGCTCCGCAAGGTCCATGAACACGCACCCGGCGAACGGGCCGTTGGGGCAGTTCGTGGCGAAGTCGGGAACCTGTGGGCTCTCGATCGTGAACCGGACGAAGCGCACATTGGGCACCGCGGTGTCCGAGCGGACATTGGTGTAGCGGTACTGCTGCAACCAGTTGTCTACACCGCTTCGAGAGGCCACCTCGACATACGAGCCGGGGTTGCCGGTCGGGGACACCTCGAGCGTGAAGTCACCGGTCGAGGCACTGCCCGGGTCACCGCAGATCGCCGTCGGGTCGACGGCGAAGGCACTGCGGGCGCGGCCGCGCGTCCCGATGTCGACGGGCTGCGGCAGCTCCACGACGATGAACTTCGGCACGACCGTTCCGGTCGGGGTGCCGGCGTCATCACCGGTGGTGCTCCCCCATCCGGTGCCCTGGGCCAGGTCGATTGCTTCCGTCGGGCCACACCCGAAGCCGCTGTAGTCCGGGCCGTTGAAAGCGGCGATCGACCCGCCACCCGAGGCGGCCGCCCAGTCACGGCGGGCGCTGAAGTCCTCCCGTGAGCCGATCGGCTTGTTGGTGACACGCACCTTCTTGACCACGATCTCGTAGCCGGCGGTGTCGAGGACCACCTTCTTGTACCGCCCCGGCCGCACGTTGGGAATCACGTAGACGCCGCTGGCGCTGGTCCGGTCGCTGTAGCTGGGGTGACCGGTGATGGCGACCCGCGCGTTGACCAGCGGTGCCCCGGTCAACCGGTTGGTGACGACACCGTAGAGCGTGCCGGTGCCACGAGAAGGCGCCGGCGGCCGGTGGAAGTCCTGCGCAGGTTGGGCGTCGCCGCCGTCGATCGAGCCGGCGTACCACCCCATGCCTCGACGGGCGAAGACGCGCCACAGTGCGCCGACGTGCTTGCCGCCATAGGCGACCTCGTCCGCCTTGAGAATCGCGTTGCGCATATCGAGGAAGCTCGGGTCGGCCGACGACAGCTCCATGCCACGCGTGATCAGCATCAGCGCAGTCCGGTGACCGAAGCGTTCCCGCATGTCCCAGAGGGTCTGCGCCCAGATCTCACCACTGGCGTGCACCTCAGGGCGCCCGATCACGGTGGGGAAGTCCCCGTACGTGTAGCCGCCCTCGACGCCGAAGACGTCGGTGCACAGTCTGGTCGTGGCGTTGCGCGGGCAGTCGATGGCCTGGGTACGGATGAACGGTTCGCCGACCGACACGTATTCACCGACGAGAACCTGACCGTCCTTGCTCGAGTTGTCCCGTTCGTAGCCCTTGGTGACCAGGTAGTCGGTCGCGTAGTAGTCGCTCCAAGCCTCACCCATGGAGCCCGCCTGGATGCTGTTGAGCGTGGAGTTCCCCTGTGCGTCCACCACGAGTCGGTTGGACAGGCCGTGAACGTACTCGTGGTAGAGGATTCCCGCGTCGAACGAGCTGCTTGTCGGCAGGAAGGGATCAGCCGAGTTCGGCGCCTTGGGGAAGTGGAACAGGTACATCTGCATGGTCGGGGACGTGCCGTCCGGCGGCGTCGACATGTTGGCGTTGTCGACGTGGTTGCCGTCCGGGAAGCCGTTGTCGGTGTTGGCGCCGTCGAGTGCGTTGAGGAGCAGGGAGTCGCCGTCGGCGCGCTCGAAATTGCCTGCGCGGGCCGTGAAGCCCGCCGCAGAGTTCTCAAGGTAGTCGTGGAAGATGTTGGCCAGGTAGAAGCCGTTGGTGACATCGGCCTTCTTGTTGGCCCGCCATGAGTAGCGCCTATTGGCGTTCCACGTGCAGACGTACCTGCTGCTGCACAACTCGTTGCTGCCGTTGAACCGCTGGAGGTTGAACTGCGCCCGGTTGCGGTTGCCCGGCACCGGCGTCACCTCATTGTCGGTGCGCCGGTTGTCGTCGTTGAGGTCTGCCCATGCGGCAACGTTGGCGCCCGCGAGATAGGTGGCCTTGCGCGGCAGCCATCCCTTCTTGATGAAGTTGACAACCTTGGCGCGGCCGCCCGGGCCGGGGGCGCCGGGGTAGTTGTCATAGACCTTGGCGTCGCCCCTGTCATTGGCGACGAGGTCACGGCGGTACAGGACCTGCCCCGACCTGGCGTCCACCACGTGGCTGTAGTCGAGGCTGTCGCCCGCCTGGGTGTAGGTCGACCAGGTAAGCCGGGCACCGGACGGTGTCACGAACCACATCAGGGTGGCGCGGTCACCGTTCGTCCACACAGCCGCTCCGGCGGTCCGACTGGAACGCTGCACCGCCGCGAAGTCCGCGCTGCCGCCGACATCGGTGGCTGCGGCCGAGCGGGCCGCGGTCGCGGACAGCTTCGGGCTAGTGGCAACGCCGGATGT
>JACCYJ010000239.1 GCA_013696555.1 Nocardioidaceae bacterium
ACTCATGGCTGACCTGCACGATTTCACACCGGCGACCAGGCGCATGGCGGAACTGGTCGCCGGCGTTCCTGAAGACTCGCTCGACGCGCCCACCCCGTGCTCCAACTACACGGTTGGCGACCTGCTCGATCACATCGGCAGCCTGACGATCGCGTTCGCGAGGATCGCGGCGAAGTCGGGTGGTGGCGGAAGCAGCCCGCCCCCGGGCGACGCGGCGAACTTGGCGCCCGACTGGCGCGCCCGTATCCCCGCCGATCTGGAACGCCTCGCGGCCGCCTGGTGCGAGCCCGACGCGTGGACGGCATGTCCAGCGCCGGCGGGTTTGAGATGCCGGGCGACGTGGCGGCCGCGGTCGCAACCGAGGAACTCGTGGTCCACGGCTGGGACCTCGCCCTTGCCACAGGCCAACCGTTCGAATCCGACCCCGCATCGTTGGGCGTCGCGCTCGGGTTCCTCGAGCAGTTCTCGACCCCTGAGACCGCCGCGAGCCGCGGCGACGCGTACGGCCCGGTCGTCGAGGTCGCTGACGATGCCCCGATGCTCGACCGCGTCGTCGCCTTCAGCGGCCGCGACCCCAACTGGTCTCCCATCTGACCTCAGCGAGCCTGGCGCGCGGCGTCGAACGGCGCTCGGTCGAAGATGATCCGGATCTGGGTGATCGTGGCGTCGGCGACGGTGAGACGCTCGGCCCCCGGGGCGTGAGGCACCGGCAACGTGTCAAGGTCGTACATCAGCATCGCAATGTGGTCGTCGCCGAACGAGGCGATCAGCTCAGCGCGGGTGACGATCTGGGTGAACGGCTCCATGAAGGAGCGAAACGCGTCCGCACCGTCGAGCCGGCCGGCCGGGGCGTAGCAAACGATGTCGGCGATGAAGGTCATCGCACGGTCGAAGTCGCGGTTCGTCCACGCCTCGTAGTACGCCAGGGCTGTTGACAGGGCTTTGCCGGTGGGCTGGGTCATGTCGGCTTCTCCTCGTTGCGACGGTGATGCTTGTTGAGACACCGCCGTGCACCGTTCTGGAACGGTCCCCGCAAAATTCTCTCCTCGGTGACCTCGATCCGCCGGCCGGTGAGGTGCCACGATGCATCCGGTGAGCAGCCTCGTCCTCGATCGAGCGCGCCATGGGGACGAGCACGCCTTCCGTGAACTCACCGGCCCCTATCTTCGTGAGTTGCACCTGCACTGTTACCGGATGCTTGGTTCGCTCGTCGACAGCGACGATCTGCTTCAGGAGACGCTGGTTGCGGCCTGGCGCGGCCTGGACGGATTCGCCGGCCGATCGTCATTTCGCGCCTGGCTGTACCGCATCGCCACCAATCGCTGCTTGAACGCGATCCGCGACCGTAAGCGGCGTCCACCCACCGAGCCGGTTCCCCCGTTCAATCCACCCGACCCTTCCCGCCGCGGGGAGCTCACGTGGCTGCAGCCCTACCCAGACGCATGGCTGGAACAACTTCCCGATGCCGCCGCCCAGCAGCCAGCAGCGAAGCAGGAGGCGCGCGGCGGTGTCGAACTCGCCTTCATCACCGCGCTGCAGAGGCTGCCGCCGCGGCAAACCGCAGCCGTCGTGCTCGCCGACGTGCTCGGCTTTTCAGCGTCGGAAGTGGCCGGCATGCTGGACAGCAGTCCGACCGCCGTCAAGGGTGTGCTGCAACGCGCCAGGGCCGCCCTCGAGCAGCACCGATCCACCGCCGGTCACGCCCCCACCGGTGGGCCCGGCTCAGCAACGGAACGCGACCTCGCGAGCCGGTTCGCGGCCGCGTTCACCGCTGGCGACATCAACCGAGTCGTCGACCTGCTCACCGACGACGCGTGGCTCGCGATGCCGCCGGCGCCCCACGAATATGTCGGCGCCGCGGCGGTCGCAGGTTTCCTGCGCACCAGTACGGAATGGCGGGGTCAACGGTGCCTCAGTCTCGTGCCCACCCGGGCAAACGGCCAGCCCGCGTTCGGTTGTCATCTCGGTCGCCAGAACGAATCGACCGCCGCTCTCGCCGGCGTCCTCGTCCCCACCATGTCCGGCGACCGGATCAGCGGCATCACCCGCTTTCTCGACATCGACCTTCAACGTGAATTCGAACGGGCAGGCAGGTTGACAACCCCGTAGAGCACCACGACCGAACACGCCCGGATCACTACCGCGCCACAGGCCCCATGAACCTGCGTCGGTCGAGCAAGGCGGTCGGCTCGGCGCGGGTCGAGGCTACGGTCGTCCGATGGGAAGGGGTCCGGCGCTGCTCACCGGTGCCGCGGGCTTGCTCGGTCACTGGCTGCTGCAGTCCGCGCCCCAGCGCGGGGATGTGGTCGCGCTGACCCACCGGCGCGCTGTCGCGGGTGTGGCGTCGGTCACCGCCGACCTGCGAGAGCCGGCGGGGATTGCGGTCGCCGTGGCGAAGGTGGACCCGACGCTCGTGGTCCATGCGGCATGCGCGAAGGACCGCGAGTTGATCGTCGACGCGACACGGCGCGTCGTCGATGCGGCGAACGC
>JACCYJ010000246.1 GCA_013696555.1 Nocardioidaceae bacterium
CCGCAACAGCCTCCTTGGGTCGCTAGCCGCGCTCGGCCTGCCGGCCGTCGTACTGCTGCGTGATCTTGGTCCGTTGCCGGGCGATGCCCTGGAGACGACGGTGTGGGCCAAGGGTATGCGGGTGGTCAACGACGTCTCCGGCACCTTCATCAGGCCCGACCAGGTCGAGCTCGGCGCACTCATCAACGCCGAGCCCGCGATCCTCGTACCGCAGGGTACGGAGGGGGGCGAGGAAACCGAGCCAGCACTCGAGGGGGCGGAGAAACAGGCCGCCAAGGCCAAGGCCGCGGTCATCTTGGTGCGGATCCGACCCGATGAGATCACTCCGCCGGAGGGCCGGGAAAACTGGGGCGTGGACGGGATCTTGTGCTACTCGAAGATCTGCACCCACGTCGGCTGCCCCATCAGTCTTTACGAGCAGCAGACCCATCACGTGCTTTGCCCTTGTCACCAGTCGACCTTCGACCTCGCCGACGGTGGCAAGGTCATCTTCGGCCCGGCGCACCGGCCGCTCCCCCAGCTTCCACTCGGTGTGGACGAGGACGGTTACCTGATCGCGATGAGCGACTTTCCCGAGATCGTCGGTCCCAGCTACCCCACGATGCCCCAGGATCGGTGACCCATGAGCACCTTCTCCGGCCAGACCGCATCAAGCCCCGAGAGATCCTCATCGAGCAACGGAGCGTCCGCTGCGACGGCGACTTCCGCGCCCGAGCAACCCGACCATAAGCCGCTGCAGGACACGTCCGTTGGCAAGGCTGCGGCTGGGCCGGTCAAGTGGCTGGACGACCGGGTCGGCCTGGCTGGACTCGTCCGCAAGAACGTGCGCAAGGTCTTCCCCGACCACTGGTCGTTCATGCTCGGCGAGATCGCCCTGTGGAGCTTCGTCGTGCTGCTGCTCAGCGGTGTGTTCCTGACGTTCTGGTTCCGGCCGAGCATGACCGAGGTCACCTACGACGGCGCGTACACGCCGTTGCGCGGGCTGGAGATGTCCGAGGCATACGCCTCGACGCTCGACATCTCGTTCGAGGTCCGCGGCGGACTGCTGATGCGGCAGATCCACCACTGGGCGGCGATGATCTTCGCCGTCTCGATCACCGTGCACATGTTGCGGATCTTCTTCACCGGCGCGTACCGCAAACCGAGAGAGCTAAACTGGCTGGTCGGCGTCGGGCTGTTCGCGTTGGCGCTGGTCGAGGGGTTCTCCGGCTACTCGCTGCCCGACGACCTGCTGTCCGGCACCGGCCTGCGCTTCGTCGACGGGCTGATCCGCTCGATCCCGGTGGTGGGCGCGTACGTGGAGTTCTTCGCCTTCGGAGGTGAGTTCCCGGGCGACTCGATCATCCCCCGCCTGTTCACCGTGCACGTACTGTTGGTGCCGGGGCTGTTGGTGGCGCTGATCACGCTGCACATGCTGCTGCTCGTCTACCAGAAGCACACCCAGTGGCCCGGCCCGGGCCGGACCGAGGCCAACGTCGTCGGCTACCCGATGTTGCCGGTCTACGCGGCCAAGGCCGGTGGCTTCTTCTTCGTCGTCTTCGGTGTCACGGCTCTCATGGGCGCACTGGTGCAGATCAATCCCATCTGGCGATACGGCTCCTACAACCCCGCCGAGGTCACCGCGGGCTCGCAGCCCGACATCTACATGGGTTGGGTCGAGGGCGCCGTGCGCATCATGCCCAACTGGGAGAGCGAGTTCTTCGGCCTGACATGGAGCTGGAACGTCTTCATCCCTTCGGCGTTGCTGCTCCCGGGCCTGTTCGGCGTCCTCGCGCTCTACCCATTCGTCGAGCAGTGGGTCACCAGGGACAAGCGCGAGCACCATCTGCTCGATCGGCCGCGCAACGCGCCGGTGCGCACCGCTTTCGGCGTCGCCGGCATCACGTTCTACACCTTGCTGTTGATCGCCGGCGGCAACGACATCATCGCGCTCAAGTTCCAGCTCGACATCTATGCGATCACCTGGTTCATGCGCTTCGCGGTCTTCATCGTCCCGGTTCTCGCGTTCATCGTCACCAAGCGCATCTGCATCGGCTTGCAGCGTGCCGACCGTGAACGGGTCCTGCACGGGTACGAGACCGGTGTCATCCTGCGCTCTCCCGACGGCGGCTACACCGAGCGGCACGCACCCCTTTCGACGGTGCAGGCGTACGAGCTGACCACCCAAGAACGCGTAGCACCGGCCGAACTGCCGTCGGCGACCGATGCCAACGGGGTGGCCGCTCCGCACAGCCGACTCGCTCGGTTGCACGCCCGGGCGTCACGCTTCTACAACGTCGACACGGTCAACAAGCCGAGCGCGCAGGAGTTGGCGGACGCACACCACGACGGTGACGACGTGCCCGAGCTCGAACCCGTCAGCTCGGAGTTCCAAGGCGTCAACGAAACCGGCATCCCCAAACCCCACTGACCAGCCGGGTCAGTGCGCGTGGTAGCCGCGGTAGTACTCGAAGACGAAGCCGGTCAGCGTCAGCGAGCCGACCCCGACCCCGATGATGAACAGCCACCAGCCGAAGATCACACCCAGGACACAGGTCCCTAGCGCAAGAGCGCACGACAGCGGCCACCAGCTGTACGGGGGGAAGAACCCCAACTCCCCGGCGCCGTCGGCGACCTCTGCGGCTCCAAGGTCCTCGGGACGGTCAGGGATCTGCCGTGACACGACCGCAAGGAAGAACCCCAAGAGCGCCGCGAGGAGGGTGGTCATTACCAACGCCGCGGTGCCAGTGGGGTCGGTCGACAACAACCAGTAAATCGGGGTCACCACCCCGAAAAACAGCGCAACCGCTCCGATGACGTTGGCCTCGACCTTCATCGGTCGTCCCGGTGCCGCATCTGCTCGGCCAGGTGATCGTCGCGGTCGTCCACCTGGGGGGCGTCGGCCGCCCCCTCGCCGAGCTCCTCATTGTCCTCGAACTCGAGGGCCGCGATCTCCGGGTGGTGCATGTCGAACGCGGGGCTCTCCGAGCGGATGCGCGGTAGCCGGACGAAGTTGTGCCGAGGCGGCGGGCAGGAGGTCGCCCACTCCAACGATCTTCCCCATCCCCAAGGGTCGTCGACTCCTACCAGTGGATTGTTCCGCGACTTCCACACGTTGTAGAGGAACGGCAACGTCGACGCGCCAAGCAGGAACGACCCGATCGACGACACCTGATTGAGGGTGGTGAAACCGTCGGTCGAGAAGTAGTCCGCGTACCGCCGCGGCATGCCCTCGACACCCAGCCAGTGCTGCACGAGGAATGTGGTGTGGAAGCCGATGAACAGCAGCCAGAAGTGGATCTTGCCGAGCCTCTCGTCGAGCATGCGCCCAGTCAGTTTGGGCCACCAGAAGTAAAACCCGGCGAACATCGCGAAGACCACGGTGCCGAAGACGACGTAGTGGAAGTGCGCGACCACGAAGTACGAGTCGTTGAGGTGGAAGTCCAACGGCGGCGAAGCGAGGATGATGCCCGTCAGGCCGCCGAACAAGAACGTGACCAAGAAGCCGACGGTCCACAGCATCGGCGTGTCGAGACTGACCGAGCCGCCCCACATCGTCCCGATCCAGTTGAAGAACTTCACCCCGGTCGGCACCGCGATCAGGAACGACATGAACGAGAAGAACGGCAGGTCCACTGACCCGGTGGGGAACATGTGGTGCGCCCAGACCGCCACTGACAGGGCCGCGATGAGCAGTGTCGCGGCGACGAGCCCCAAGTAGCCGAAGATCGGCTTGCGGCTGAACACCGGCAGGATCTCGGTGATGATCCCGAAGAACGGGAGCGCGATGATGTAGACCTCGGGATGGCCGAAGAACCAGAACAGGTGCTGCCACAACAACGGCCCACCGTTGGCGGGATCGAACACGTGCGCCCCGAGGCCGCGGTCCGCCTGCAACATGAGCAGCGCCCCGGCCAGGATCGGGAACGCGATCAGCACCATCAGGCTGGTGACGAGGATGTTCCAGGTGAAGATCGGCATTCGGAACATCGTCATGCCGGGGGCGCGCATGCAGAAGATCGTGGTCACGAAGTTGACCGCTCCGAGGATGGTCCCCAGACCGGCCATCCACAGACCCATCACCCACATGTCGCCACCGATGCCCGGCGAGTTCTCCTCGTTGGACAGGGGGGTGTATCCGGTCCACCCGAAATCGGCAGCGCCCCCGGGGACCAGGAAGCCGCCAGCGGCAATCAGCCCGCCGAAGAGGAACAGCCAGTAGCTGAACATGTTCAATCGCGGGAACGCCACATCGGGCGCGCCGATCTGCAGTGGCATCACGGCGTTGGCGAACCCGATGAACAGCGGCGTCGCGAACAGCAGCAACATGATGGTGCCGTGCATGGTGAAGAACTGGTTGTACGTCCCCTCGTCAAGGAACTGCAGGCGCGGTTGAGTCAGCTCCGCGCGCATGAAGAGCGCGAGCACACCGGCGAAGAGAAAGAACCCGAACGACGTGACCAGATACAGGTTGCCGATCACCTTGTGGTCGGTCGTGGTGAGGTAGCGCACCGCAAGCTTGCCCACCGTCGGACGCGCCCGCCGCACGCGGGTGGTGGTCGCCGTCCGGTTCACCGTGGCGGTCATTGTGCGCCCCCGTCCTCATCCGAGCCGACGATCGTATACGCGTAGGAGCCGCCGCTGGGAGCTCCGACCTGTCCGGCCGCCTCCAGGTCGGCGAGGTGGGCCTCGTACTCCTCCAGGGACACGATGTTGACGTCGAACAGCATCCGGGAATGGTAGATACCGCACAGCTCCGCGCACCGCCCGCGATACGTTCCCTCCCGGGTAGGTGTCATCGTGAACGTGTTCTCTTTGCCCGGAATGACGTCGAGCTTGAAGTAGAACTCCGGGATCCAGAACGAGTGGATGACGTCGGGTGAGATGAGCGTGAACGTCACCGGCTCGTCGACCGCCAGGTAGAGCTCGGTCAGCTGCTCAGGGGTGCCGATGTCGAAGACGTCGGTGGAACCACCCAGGGACGGCTCGTCGAGGTAGTTGAACGTCCAGGCCCACTTCTGGCCGACCACCTCGATGTGGTGGCCGTCCTCGGTCTGAGCACTTGCTGGGATGACGCCGGCAATGTCGGGCGACAGGCCGTACGAGCCCGCGAGCTCGTCGTTCTGTGTCTCCACCGTGAAGAAGAAGAGCACCCCGATCACGATGAGCGGTGCGACCGTGTAGAGGACTTCGATCGGGAGGTTGTACCGGTTCTGCGTGGGCACCTCGTCTTCGTCGCGTCGCCGGTAGCGGACGACGACCCACAAGATCAGACCCCACACGAAGACGCCCACGATGGCGGCGGCCAGCCAGGCGCCACCCCACAGCTGAGCAACGTCGGTGCCGCGGTCACTGGCCCTCTCGGGCAGGGCCAACCGTTTGATCTCTTCGGTGGCCTCCGACGAGCATCCGCTAAGCAGCGCAACGGCGATGGCGATGCCGAGTAGCCAGGAAGCTGCGCGCCGGCCAGCGGTCGCCTCAGCGGTCACCGCCGGGCCGTCGTGAGCGGTGCGCTGCGGACTCACGGGGCGCCTTCCTGATCGTTGCTCCGGCGCGTCAAACCCTACTGCAGAGGGTGCCTTGAGCGCCCGACAGGGGGCGCGACTGCGTTGCGGCGTTGAGCTCGGGATCAGTGGAACGAATCGCCGCAGGCGCACGATCCGGTGGCATTGGGGTTGTCGATCGTGAAGCCCTGCTTCTCGATGGTGTCGACGAAGTCGATGACAGCGCTTTGCAGGTACGGCACACTCATCCGGTCCACGACGACGCCCACACCGTCGAACTCGCGGACGGAGTCACCATCGAGGTGACGCTCGTCGAAGAAGAGCTGGTAGCGCAATCCCGAGCACCCTCCCGGCTGCACGGCAATGCGCAGCTGCAGGTCGTCTCTGCCCTCCTGCTCGAGCAAGCTCTTGACCTTGCCTGCGGCGGCACTCGTGATGGTCACGCCACCCGTGGTGGCCGGGGCGTCGTTGTGAACCGTCTCGCCCTGAACCGTCATGTGATGGTCTCCCGTGTTCATCGAGGGTATGGCGCGCTGTGTACAACGCACCCGATCGGCGTTCATTCCCATTCTCGCACAGCCAGGAGTGGCCAGCCTCAGTACGACCAGGTACGAGCGGCGCGTTCGGCCAGGGCGGCAAGGCTCTCCTCCGGATCGTCGAACGCTGCCGCGGAGCCGACGAGATCGACCATCGAGTACGCCGACTCGATCCCGATCGCGCGCATCTCCCGCGAGCCGATGAGAACCTGGCCGGCGAGCACGATGCAGGGCCGCAGCGCCGACAGGGCTACGGCAGCCACCCCGTGGACAACCTTGCCCGCCCGGGAGGAGAAGTCGAACGAGCCTTCACCGGTGACAACCAGATCGGCGGCCCGGACCCGCTCGCGAAGCCCGACCGCCTCAGCGACCAGCTCGATGCCCGACTGTCGGCGACCGCCGACGGCCAGCAGGGCAAAGCCGAGGCCGCCGGCCGCGCCGGCTCCCGGACTATCGGCAACCTTGCGCTGGGCCAGTCCACTGCCGAGCGCCGCGACCACGAAGCGCTCCAAGGCGGCGTCGACCGCCTGAATACGCTCATCGGTCAGGCCCTTTTGCGGCCCGTAGACATTGGTGGCACCGAACATGCCGAGCAGCGCGTTGTCGACGTCGGTGGCGAGGACCAAGTCGACTCCGGCCAACCGCTGCCGTACGGGCCGCAGATCCACCACCGTCACATCGGTGAAACCCCGCGGTCCGGCTCGCAGGTCGGCGTCCGCCTCGGCACCCAGCGCCGCGAGCAGTCCCGCGCCCGCGTCGTTCGTGGCGCTGCCGCCGAGGCCCACGACGATGCGGCGTGCCCCCCACTCGAGCGCAGCAGCGACCAGCTCACCGACTCCGACGGTCGAGGCACTCTCGACGTCGGTACTCGTCGGTGCGACCAGCTGCAGACCGCACGCGTGTGCCGACTCCACATACGCCGTCCCGTCGTGCAGCAGGAGGGTCGCTGGCACCTGCTCGCCCAGCGGTCCGGTGACGTTGGTCGCTGCCAGATCGCCACCCACCGCAGAATGCAACACGTCGACGAATCCTGGGCCGCCGTCCGACATGGGGGCAGCGACGACGTCGTCCAGCGGCGCCCGGCGGCGCCACCCCGTCCCGATGGCGTCGGCCGCCTGCGGTGCTGTCAGCGTCCCGGCGAACTTGTCCGGCGCGATGACCACCCGCATGTGGCCATCCTGCCGGCAGGGGGTCCCGTACCGTAGCGCCGATGCTGATCCGACGAATGCGGCCCGCTGACGTGGCGGTTGCCGAGCGTGTCAGTGCCGAAGCGTTTCTCGCCTTGGCGCCGGCGCCGAGTGAAACGGGCCCCCCGTCGCGCCGTTCAGACGTACGTGCCGAACGCTGGCGTCGACGCGCTGCGCACCTGCTCCGCCACGACGCCGAAGGCTGTTGGGTTGCGGAGGACGACGCCGTGGTCGGCATCGCCCTGGCGTTGCGGCGCGAGGGCATGTGGGGACTCTCGGCGTACGGGGTGCTGCCAGGATTGCAAGGTTCCGGCATCGGGAAGGCGCTGCTCGAGGCGGCCATCGGCTATGGCACCGGCTGCCTGCGCGGGATGATCTGCTCGTCGCACGATCCGAGGGCGGCTCGCCGCTACCGCGCTGCGGGCTTCACGCTGCACCCAGCGATGGAGCTGAGTGGACTCGTCGACCGCAGCGTTCTGCCCTTGGTCGACGGCGTCCGGGAAGGTTCCAGCGCCGATCTCGACCTCTGTGACTCCGTCGACCGACAGGTACGTGGCGCCGGACACACGCCGGACCACGAGTTCCTGATGGAGTTCTCGGAGCTGCTTGTGTGCGACCAGCTGACCGGGAGCGGCTACTGCCACGTCGTCGACGGCTCGCCGGCACTCTTGTCGGCCACGTCCCGCCGAGTCGCGAGCCGCCTGCTGTGGGAGGCGCTGGCGCGCTCCGCCCCGGCAGCTTCGGTGTCCTTCGGAGACGTCACGGCCGAACAGGAGTGGGCGGTCGACGTCGCGCTGGCGGCCGGGTTGTCGGTCTACAACGAGGGCTACCTCTGCCTGCGCCACATGCGCCCTCCAACGCCGTACCTGCCCTCCGCGCATTTCATGTGACCCGCGCCGACCACGGCTTCGATTGGCGCCCTCAGGCGATGCCGCCCGGGGCGCGTCGGCAACCGAAAGGCGCCATCCGACATCCGGTCGAGTGGCGGCTGGTCAGCCGAGGCCGGGGGCGCCCCACAGAGCCAGCCAACGGCCCAGGTCCGACTCGAGCGGAACATCACCGGCAACCAGCCCGCGGACCTGCAGCTCCAGGGCGTTGTCGCGGCGCTCACCCGGCTGCGGCGCGAACGGGTAGAACGTGCCCCGCTTGTAGAGATACACCAGCCCGAGGGTCCGCCCGTCCGGACTGCGGAATCCGACCTGCGAGCACAGCAGTGACGGCCCGAACCCGTTGTCCTCGAGTGTCCGGTTCACCGTGTGCAGCTCGGTCACCAGCTCCGAGACCTGATCGGGTTCCTGTCGGCACACCAGCCACGTGAATCCGTACGAGTCGGTAGATCGTTCGACTGCCGGGCCACCATCGGCGTCGAGCAGCTGCTGCACATCGGTTTGCATGGTGGCGAACGCCGCCCCTTCGTTGGCGCGGTAGCACACCGCACCGACACCGGTCGGCAGAAAGCCGCCACCGGCCTGCAGGGTCAATGCTGCCTGCGGGATCGCGAACAGCGCATCCAGATTTGCCTTGACCGGTTTGGTGCGACCCATCAGGGCGTCGAGGAACTTCACGTACGACTCACAGTGGCCGACTCACAGTGGCCGACTCACAGCGGCCGACTCACAGCGGCCGACCAAGCTCGGCGGAGACGCGAGCCAACTGCTCGAGGCGCTTCTCGAGCGGCGGGTGCGAGTCGATCAGCCCGCCCAGCGACGCAGTCCGGATCGCCGGGGCGATGAAGAAGGCGTTCATCGACTCGGCCGCCCGCAGGTCGCGACTGGGGATCCGCGCCATGTCGCCGCTGATCTTGGTGAGGGCCGACGCCAGGGCCGACGGCTTCCCGGTCAAGAAGGCGCCGCATCGGTCGGCGGACAGCTCTCGATAGCGCGACAGCGCCCTGGTCAGCAGGAAGCTGATGGCGTAGACCAGGATGCTGACCAACCAGATCACGATGAACGCCGGCGCTCCGCCTCGATCCCGGTTCCCACCGCCGAAATAGAGTCCCCACCGGGTGATGAACCCCGCGAGCAGGCCGAGCGCTGAGGCAACCGTCATCACCGCGACATCGCGGTTGGCCACGTGGGCGAGCTCGTGGCTGAGCACGCCCTCGAGCTCCTCGGCGTCGAGCCGGCGCAGGATTCCGGTGGTCACGCACACGACCGCGTGGTCCGGCGACCGTCCGGTGGCGAAAGCGTTAGGCAGATCGGTGTCGGCGATCGCAACGCGCGGCTTCGGCATGTCAGCAAGTGCACACAGCCGATCGATCATGCCGTGCAGCTCCGGCGCCTGCTCCGGGGTGACCACCCGGGCCCGCATCGCGGCCAAAGCCATCTTGTCGGAGAAGTACCACTGCCCCCACGCGAGCGCGACCACGATGATCGCACCGACGGCAATCGAGTTGGACGCGTACACCAGGTACGCGCCGAAACCCAGGTACAGCGCCGCCAGCAGGAAGCCGACCAAACCCATCCGTGCGGTCAGACCCCGGTCGCTCTTGAACCGAGTACGCGCCACCAGACCACCTCGCCTCTCGTGCTGAGAAAACGAATCGCGAGGTCCGGTTGTTCCGCGCCGGGGCCACGGTGTGCATCCGCTGTCGCCGTTGCACTTCCAATGGCTGAGGGACACTTCCAATGGGTTCGATCCCATTGGAAGCGTCCCTCTACCACGTGAACGTGGGAAAGGGACGAGCCTCAGTCAGCCGAGTTTGGTGCCGGCAGCGCCGGTGTGACCGGCGGAGCTCACGCTGGGTCGGGGATGAGGCCCTCGTCACCGAGGAGCGCTCGTACCTCCTCCAGCGAAGCATCCGCCGGCGGCAAGATTAGGTCGGAATCGGTCAAGGCGTCGTCGGCGACACGGCGTCCCTTCTGCCGAACGGCTCCCAGCAACGCGTCGAGAGCGGAGCGGAACTGCTCCTCGTTACCGGCTTCGATCGCACTCTCGACGGCCCGGTCGAGGGTATTGAGAGCGTCGAGTTCGCTGTCATCCACGTCGAGCTGCCCCTCGCCGAGGATCCGCACGATCACGGTCGTTCCTCGCGCTGTGGCTCAGCCTGCGTCTGCTGCTCGGTGGAGCCGGATCCCGTCTCCTCGAGCTCCTTCGGAGCCTCACCAGCGCCGAGCTGAGCCTTCATCGAGGCCAACTCGGATTCGACGTCCGAGCCCGCGGACAACGCATTGAGCTCGCGGGCGATGTCGTCGTTCGGCATCCCGCTGGCGTCCTCGAGGGCACCGGAAGCGATGAGCTCGTCCACAGCACCAGCCCTGGCCTGCATCTGCGCCGTCTTGTCCTCTGCGCGCTGGACTGCCATTCCCACGTCACCCATCTCCTCTGAGATGCCGGAGAACGCCTCGTTGATGCGCGTCTGAGCCTCGGCGGCTGTGTAGGTCGCCTTGATCGTCTCCTTGCGGGTCCGGAACGACTCGACCTTGGCCTGCAACCGCTGCGAAGCCAGCGTGAGCTTCTCCTCCTCCCCCTGTAGCGCCGCGTGCTGTGTCTGCAGGTCGCTCAGTTGCTGGTCGAGCCCGGCGCGACGGGTGAGCGCCTCACGTGCCAGGTCCTCACGACCGGCACCGAGCGCCTTCTGCGCCTGCCCGTGCAACTTCTCGCCCTGCTGCTGCAGCTGCGCGACCTGCAGCTCGACCCGCTTGCGGCTCGTCGCCACATCGGCGACGCCCCGGCGTACCTTCTGTAGCAGCTCGAGCTGCTTTTGATAGCTGTAGTCCAGCGTCTCGCGAGGGTCTTCAGCGCGGTCAATGGCCTTGGTGGCCTTGGCCTTGAAGATCATGCTCATCCGCTTCATCAGGGTCATGCCCTCACCTTACGATGTCGGCGGCGCGCCCGACGAGGTCTCGCTCCGCAGGTACTCTGGCCGCGTGTTCCGACGCCGCCCCACCAGCGACAACGATGCCG
>JACCYJ010000184.1 GCA_013696555.1 Nocardioidaceae bacterium
CAGTTCGAGGAGGAGACCGGCATCACCAGCGATCGGGAGGATCTGCGCCGCGTGATCGTCGACCGATTTCTGGGCGACAGCGAGTGCGCCGAGCTTTCCTTTGCTGACGACTTTCAACCGTGGATCGGGGACCGAGCCGGATTCGCTGTGGTCGTCGCGGAGGGTGAGCCCCAGCCTGTCGTCGCCCTTCAGGTGACCGACCAGGAGCAGGCCCGGGACGCGGTCGACGCGCTCAGTGCGTGCAGCAACCTGGCGTCAGCCGGCGACGACAGCACGACGCTGGGTGCCGGCGGGGACGGGGGCGAAGACTCCGGCATCGAGTTCGTCGGCGACTACATGCTCATCGCGCAGTCTCAAGAGCTCGCCACGGACTTTGCGGCCGATGCCGAGTCGGCCCCATTGTCCGCCGAGGCCGGGTTTAGCACCGCAATGGATTCGCTGGGCGAGCAGGGCGTTGCGTCCTTCTGGGCCGATGTGGATGCGATCCGAGAACAGCTGGCGGAGCAGGGGAATCCGGAAATCGATGACGTTTCGTCGGCTCTCCAGGAAGTTCACTCGTACTCGGCGGCGTTCCGTGCCGGTGCGGACTACCTGGAGTTTGCCACCCAGGTCGACAGTGACACCACACTCGGCGGCGTCGACGGGAACCCGATCGAGAACCTTCCGGGAACCACCACGTTGGGAGCGTTCTCGGTGTCCAACGCTGGGGACCTGGTCGACTCGTACTGGAACCAGCTGGGGTCCTTCCTCGGCCAGGCGCAACCCGAGAGTTTCGAGGGCGGGGTGACGGAGTTCGAGCGTCAGTCCGGCCTCCGGCTCCCGGAGGACCTGCGCACCCTGCTGGGGGACAACGTCACCGCCGCGTTGGACAGCACCGATCTGACACCGGACACGATCCATTCCGCCGTGGATCTCGCCGATGTCAACTTCGGGGTGCGCTTCACGACCGACCCGGCAGCGATCCAGGACCTGCTCGACCGGGTCCAGGCGAGGATTGACGAGTCCGGATCAGATTTCACCTTCACCACCACTGAGACCGACGACGGCCTGGTCGTCGCCAGCAACCCGGACTACGCGCAGACGCTGGCCGACGACGGTGACCTTGGGGACTCCGAAGCATTCGAGCTCGCGGTGCCAGATGCGCAAGAGGCCGTGAGCGCGTTCTACCTCGATCTCGACATGATCGCCGACTTGGCTCGGGACGCAGGTGGCGAGACGACGAACTTCCTCGAACCGATGCGGTCCTTCGGGATAGCGGTCAGCCCCACCGAGGACGGGTTCACGACGGCCACGATGCGGCTGACATTCGATTGACCAGTCGTAGAGTGCAGTCGTGACCCGGGCATTGATCCTCATGGGGGTAGCCGGGTTCAGCATGGGGGGCGCTATTGCCTTCCACCGCCAGGGCCGACCGCTGTGGGCGAGCGCGGTGCTTGTGGTCGTGGCTCTGGCGCTGCTCTACCTCGGGTCTGCCACCGCCCGGGGCGCGTGAGGATGGAACCGTAGGGTTCCGGACCACGTCCTAACGATCATGACATCGCGCGCCGCAGTCGCCGCCGTGGTCGCAGCGCTGGTGCTCGGCATCAGCGGCTGCGGCGGCGAGACAACCGAGGATGGCACCGCGCCGGAGCCGGGGGAAACCGGCTCGACCGCGATCGAGCGCGCCGTTGACAGTGTGACGGTGCACCAGAGCGGTGGGCTCGCCGGCGTCCGGCGAACGTGGCAGGTGAACGCCGGGGCGAGCAATGCGGAGCGGGTGTTCGACGCGGCGGGCGCCGACGGCATGACGGCCGCCGCCACCGACGCGTCAGTAGCGCCGACAGTGCCTTGTTGTGACTTCTTCGTCTACGACATCACCATCCGCTACTCCGATGGCCGGGCGCTGCGGGTGAGGACCAGCGACGCGGAGCGGCGTCCCGACCCAGCGGTGACGCGGTTGCTCAACGCCGTCCTTGCGAGCAATCCGCCCATTTCGCTCCGCTGACCTAGGGTTGCGGCATGGGTCCGCTGCAGGCACTGCCGGCTGTACGGGGTGCGTTCTCGTTGCCCGAAGCACTTGAGGCCGTTGCCGGAGCCGCTGCGTGAGCCAACGTTCCGCGGCGACCGGCACTACGCGCCGAGGTCTGGCGGTCTTGACCATCGGCATGCGCGAACAACGCAAGCTGTTCTCGGTCGCGGTTGCCGGGAGCCTCGTCTACGGCGGGCTCACCGTGGCTGACGCCTGGGTGCTGGGGTGGGCGACCGACTCGGTGATCGCACCGGCGTTCGCCTCCGGCGAGCTCGCTGGCGGCCTCGCGCTGGCGGTCACGGCGCTGTTTCTGGGTATTGCCCTGCTGCGCGCCTTGGGGGTCATCGGACGCCGGCTGGTCGGTGGCATCGTCTACTTCCGGCTGATCGCCGACTACCGCCGCCAAGTCACCCGGCGGTATCTGGCCCTGCCGGTCCGCTGGCACGCGCAACACCCCACCGGACAGCTGTTGTCCAATGCCAACGCGGATGTCGAGGCAGTGTGGGGGGTGATGATGCCGCTGCCGATGGCCATCGGCGTGCTGGCCATGCTTGCCGTCGGGATCGTCGCCATGCTCACCGCGGATGTCGTCCTGACCATCGTGGGCTTGGTCATCTTCCCGCTGCTCTTCGCCATCAACGTGGTCTACCAGCGATTGTTGTCTCCCCGCATCAGCCGCGCGCAGGCGCTGCGTGCCGACGTCAGCGCGGTTGCCCACGAATCCTTCGACGGAGCGCTGGTCGTGAAGACGATGGGAAGGGAAGCGGAAGAAACCGAACGGTTTCGAGCCGTCAGCGCGCGGCTGCGCGACGCCAACGTCGCTGCGGGCCAGGTGCGCAGCGCCTTCGACCCGGTTCTGGAGGCCTTGCCGAGCTTCGGTGTTCTGCTGGTGGTGTTGCTCGGCATCGAACGAGTGCTGTCCGGGGCCGCCCAACCCGGGGACGTCGTCCAGGTTGCGTACCTCTTCACCGTCATCGCCTTCCCCGTCCGGGCATTTGGCTGGGTCCTCGGCGAGCTGCCGCGCAGCGTGGTGGGCTGGGACCGGGTACGTGCGGTCCTCGACGCCACTGGCGCCATGGCGTACGGCGCCGCGAAGGTGCCGGGCAGCGGCCCGGTGCGGTTGGCCGCACACGACGTGCACTTCGGCCACGACAGCGCGGTTCCGGTTCTTGCCGGGGTGTCGTTCGATGTCGAGCCGGGGCGCACGGTGGCTGTGGTGGGTCTCACCGGGTCGGGCAAGAGCACCCTGGCAGCACTGTTGATCCGGTTGATGGACGCGGACGATGGCCAGATCATGCTCGACGGGCGAGACCTCCGCGAGCTCAGCCACGACGCGCTGGCCGCAACGGTTGCCCTGGTGCCACAGCAAACATTCATCTTCGATGACACCGTTCGCGGCAACGTCACCCTGGGAGCCGCCATCTCCGACGACGAGGTCTGGGCGGCACTCCGCGTGGCCCAGGCGGACCGCTTCGTGGTAGCCCTGCCCGAGGGACTCGACGCCCAGCTGGGGGAGCGGGGTACCACCCTGTCCGGTGGCCAACGCCAGCGGCTGGCACTGGCCCGCGCCTTGGTCCGGCGCCCCCGGTTACTCGTCCTCGACGATGCGACCAGCGCGGTGGACCCCGAGGTCGAGGGACGCATCCTGGCTGCCCTCCGAGCCCGTACGGCCGGATCGGGCGGTCCCACGGTGTTGGTCATCGCCTATCGGCGGGCCACGATCGCGTTGGCCGACGAGGTTGTTTTCCTCACCGACGGCCGGGTCGCTGATCGTGGCCCGCATGCCGAGCTGCTGACTCGCTCGGCCGCCTACCGCGACATTGTCGACGCGTACGACCAGGCACGGGCCGCGATGGCAGCCGAACCTCGATGAGCGCATCGACGGCGTTCGTCGGACGCGGTGCGAGCCGGTTCGGAGACTCCGCGACCGCGACGGCGCGACAGGTGTTCAAACGGGGGTTCGCGTTGTCGCCCGCGCTGCGCGACGGGCTCGGATTCACGCTCCTGCTGGGTGCGGTGTCCACGATGGGCAGTGCCTTCGTGCCTGTGGTCATCCAGCGGACGATCGACGGTGGCCTGCTGGCCCCTGGCGGTGTGGACCGGGCGTCGGTGTGGCGCTACACCATCCTGGCCGCGGTGATCGTGGTGCTCACCGCCGCAGCGGCGTACTGGATGAGGCTCCGGCTCTACCGTGCCTCGGAGAGCGGCCTGGCCGAGCTACGCGTCAAGGCGTTTCGCCACGTCCACGACCTGCCGATGCTGACCCAGGACACCGAACGCCGCGGTGCCTTGGTCTCGCGGGTCACCTCGGACGTCGACCAGGTGTCGTTGTTCCTGCAGTCCTACGGGCTCATGCTGCTGATCAGTATCGGACAAGTCGGTGTGGCGTCGGTGATCATGGCCCTCTACTCCTGGCAGCTGACGATCGTCGTGTGGTTGTGCTTCGTCCCGCTCCTGGTGAGCCTGCGTGCGTTCCAGCGCCGGATGACCACCGCGTACGGGACGGTCCGCCGCACCGTCGCGGACATGCTGTCGGTGATCGCCGAGCCGGTGGTGGGAGCCTCGGTGGTCCGCGCCCATGCGGTCGAGGCCCGCACCCAGGCCAGGATCGACGAGGCCATCAGCACGAATCTGCGCGCGAACATCGCCGCGCAGCGCCTGGTGGCCGTCACCTTCGCATCTGCCGGGATCGCGGGCGGGCTAGCCAACGCTGCGGTCGTGGTCGGCGGGGTGTGGCTGGGCGTCGCCGGGCACCTGTCCATCGGGACCGTGGTGGCCTTCGCGTTCTTGGTCTCGCTGTTCGTCGGACCGGTCCAGATGGCTACCCAGGTGCTGACCGAGGCGCAGAACGCGATCGCGTCCTGGCGTCGCGTGATCGGCGTCTTGGACACACCGGCCGATGTCGTCGATCCGGGGATCTCCGGCGTGGCCCTCCCTCATGGCGCGCTGGCTGCGAGCTTCGAGCACGTTGACTTCGCCTACCCCGGCGGTGGCCTCGTCCTGCACGACATCGACCTGAGCATCCCGCCGGGCTCCCGGGTGGCGGTGGTGGGCGAAACCGGCTCCGGGAAAACCACGTTCGCCAAGCTGCTGTGCCGGTTGATGGACCCGGTCCACGGGCGCGTCTGCCTCGATGGCACCGACCTGCGTGACGTCCGGTTCAACTCCCTGCGGGAACGGGTGGTCATGGTGCCGCAGGAAGGGTTCCTCTTCGACGCCTCGCTGGCCGACAACCTGCGCTACGGCCGGGCCGCGGCCCGGAGCGAGGAGCTGCTCGAGGCCCTCGGTGACCTCGGCCTGGCCGACTGGTTCGTCACGCTGCCGCTGGGTCTGGAGACGCCGGTCGGACAGCGTGGTGAGTCCCTGTCCGCGGGGGAGCGGCAGCTCGTCTCGTTGGTCCGGGCGTATCTCGCCGATCCCGACCTCCTGGTGCTCGACGAGGCGACCAGCGCCGTCGATCCGCAGACCGAGGTCCGGTTGTCCGCCGCGCTGGAACGACTGTTGGTGGGGCGTACCTCCGTGACGATCGCCCACCGCCTCTCCACTGCGGAGGCGGCCGAGGTCGTGCTGGTCTTCGATGCCGGTCGACTGGTGCAGCGTGGTCATCACCGCGAGCTGGTCGCGGCCAATGGTGTGTACGCCCGACTGCACACGAGTTGGGTCGCGCAGTCGCACCTCGGGGGCGGTAGTGATGGCTGAGCGGGCGCGTCGCATGGTGACGCTCGCGGTCCTGGGTGGGGTGGCAGCGGGCGGCGCCATGCTCCTGGCAGCGAGTCGGGCATGGGCCGAGCTGACCCTGAGCACACCGGCGGCTCCTCGCGACGTCGTGTCGGTGACTGGCGCCGAGGCGGTGCCGCTCACTGCTGCTTTGGCGTTGGTGGTGCTGGCCGGTTCGGTTGCCGTGCTGCCGACAACGGGTTGGCTGCGTCGGGGGATCGGTGGAGTCGTCGCCGCGGCCGCGCTGATCGGACTGGTTGTGGCCGCCGGAGCCGGCGAGATGGTCCGGGCTGCCCTGAGGGCGAACCTGTTGGGCTCGCCGGCATCAGCGGCGGGCAATGTCCCCACTGCCGCCGATGTCGACGTCAGCTGGTGGCGGTGGGTCGCTGTCCTGGCCGCTGTCGGCGGTATCGCCACGGGGCTGATGACAGCCCGGTGGGGTCATACTTGGGCGGTGATGGGACGCCGGTACGACGCCCCGTCGACGGACCTCGGCGATGCCGACGACGCCGACCAGTGGCGCGCGCTGGATGCCGGTCGCGATCCGACACAATGACCGGACGAAACATGGCCGTCGAGATGCGAGTAGTCGGTGGTGCAGAGGCCACCACACCCACAACGACTCGCAACTCGGCGCGCGAATCGAGGAGGAAGGCGCCGGATGGCAGGACACGGCTCGAACCCCGCCGCATGGACAGCGGTCGTGATCACACTCGTGGCTTTCGCTCTGGGCGGAGTGGCACTCGTGATCGGGCCGAACTGGATTCTGTTCTGGATCGCGGTTGCGCTGCTACCGATCGCGTTGTTGACGGGGAAGGTCATGTCCGTCGCCGGCATGGGCGACCCGAGCTCGCGCTAGTCGCCCCATGTCCGGTTGTGCTGTGTGAGGTCGTTACGCTGGCCGGGAAGTCCGCTGAGCCGGAAGGACACCATGTCGGTGCTCGACGAGATCCTCGAAGGGGTCCGGCTCGATCTCGCCCAGCGTGAGATCGCTGTTCCTCTCGACGAAGTCAAGCGCCTCGCGACCCGCCAGACATGCGCGCTCGATCCGATGCCGATCTTCCGCTCCGCCGGCGTCTCCGTCATCGCCGAAGTAAAGCGGTCGAGCCCCAGCAAGGGAACGCTGGCGTCGATCCCGGACCCAGCGGCGCTGGCCGCTGACTACGCCGACGGCGGAGCTGCGGCGATCAGTGTGGTCACTGAGCAACGCCGGTTCGGCGGCACCCTCGACGACCTGCGCGCGGTTCGTGACCGCGTCAGCGTCCCGGTGCTGTGCAAGGACTTCATCGTCAGCTCGTACCAGCTGTGGGAAGCGCGCGCCGCCGGCGCGGACATGGTGTTGCTGATTGCGGCTGCCCTCAGTCAGAACGCCCTCGTCGGACTGATCGAGCGAGCCGGCTCCATCGGGTTGACGCCGTTGGTCGAAGTGCACGATGAGGACGAGCTGGACCACGCACTTGCCGCCGACGCGACGATAATCGGGGTCAACGCACGCGACCTGAAGACACTGCGAGTAGACCGCGGTGTGTTCGCCCGCCTCGCCGCCCGGATGCCCGACGATGTGGTCCGAGTGGCGGAGTCCGGTGTCCGTGGGCCGCACGACGTTATCGATTATGCGCGGGCCGGCGCTCACGTCGTGCTGGTGGGCGAGACCCTGGTCACCGGGAACAACCCGCGCTCGACCGTTGCCGACCTGGTGGCGGCCGGGGCGCACCCAGCACTCAAGTACCGATGACAGCTACTCCGGGGACCCTTCCGGACGCTGCCGGGCACTTCGGGCGTTTCGGCGGGCGGTTCATGCCTGAGGCGCTGATCGCCCCGCTCGACGAGCTCGAGCGGGCCTGGCGGACCGCGATGGCCGAGGACTCGTTCGGCGCCGAGTTCGACCGGATGCTGCGTGAGTACGCCGGTGTGCCAAGCCTGCTCTACGACGCCACCCGCTTCTCCGCCCACGCTGGAGCGCGGGTGTTGTTCAAGCGCGAGGACCTCAACCACACTGGCGCCCATAAGGTACGCAACGTCTTGGGGCAGGCGCTGCTGGCCAAGCGGATGAGCAAGAGCCGGGTGATCGCGGAGACCGGAGCAGGTCAGCACGGCGTCGCCACGGCGACGGCCTGCGCCTACCTCGACCTCGACTGCGTGGTCTACATGGGCGAGGTGGACATCGAGCGCCAGCAGCTGAACGTGGCCCGGATGAGAATGCTCGGCGCTGAGGTGGTCCCGGTGACCACGGGTGCCCGCACCCTCAAGGACGCAATCAACGAGGCGTTGCGCGACTGGGTGACCAATGTCGATGACACCCACTACCTCCTCGGGACGGCCGCCGGGCCCCACCCCTTTCCCGCGATGGTCCGCGACTTCACCCGCGGGATCGGTGACGAGGCGCGCGGCCAGTGCCTCGACCTGATCGGACGGCTCCCGGACGCGGTCTGCGCCTGTGTGGGCGGTGGTTCGAACGCGATCGGCATGTTCACCGCGTTCGTGCCTGATGAACAGGTCGGGCTCTACGGCTTCGAGGCCGGCGGTGACGGCATCCACACCGGCCGCCACGCGGCTACCATCACCGCCGGCGACGTCGGCGTCCTGCACGGGGCACGCTCGTACCTGCTCCAGGACGAGGACGGCCAGACGATCGACTCGCACTCGATCTCGGCGGGCTTGGACTATCCGGGTGTCGGACCGGAGCACGCCTACCTCGCCGAGACCGGGCGGGCGGTCTACCGCGCGATCGACGACGCCACCGCGATGCGGGCGTTTGCCGTGGTGTGCCGCACCGAGGGGATCATTCCCGCCATCGAGCCCGCACACGCGCTCGCGGGAGCAATGGAGCTGGCGAAGGAGCTCGGGCCGGAGTCGGTGATTCTGGTCGGCCTGTCCGGTCGCGGGGACAAGGACATGCACACCGCGGCGGCCTGGTTCGAGCTCCTCGACGGTCCGGACACGCGGGGATGACCGCCGGGGTGGCGGCGACGCTGGCGCGTTGCCGTGCGGACGGACGCGCGGCGCTGGTGGGCTACCTGCCGGCCGGCTTCCCCGATGTCGAGACGTCGGTTGCCGCCTTCGAGGCCATGGTCGACTCCGGAGTCGACCTGGTCGAGGTCGGCTTGCCGTACAGCGACCCGGTCATGGACGGTCCCACGATCCAGCGCGCGGCCGAGCAGGCGCTGGCATCCGGCACCCGGACCACCGATGTCCTGCGCATCGTCGAGACCGTCGCCACCAGTGGCGTACCGACGTTGGTGATGACGTACTGGAACCCGGTCGAGCGCTACGGCGTCGCCCGCTTCGCCCAGGCCCTGCACGCGGCCGGATCCGCCGGGCTCATCACGCCGGACCTGATCCCGGAGGAGGCGGCGGAGTGGCACGCCGCGTCGGACCAGGAAGGTCTCGACCGCGTCTACCTGGTGGCGCCGTCCTCGAGCGACGCGCGGCTGGCCACCACGGCGGCTGCCTGTCGCGGGTTCGTGTACGCCACCTCGATCATGGGTGTCACCGGCGCCCGGGAGCGAACCAGCAGCGCCGCCCCCGCGTTGGTCAGCCGGGTGCGCGAGGTGACCGAGCTGCCGGTGGGCGTCGGCCTCGGTGTCAGCGACGGCGTCCAGGCCGCCGAGGTTGCGGCGTTCGCGGACGCGGTCATCGTCGGTTCTGCGTTCGTCCGCTGTCTGCTCGACGCGACCGACCGGTCAGCGGGGCTGACTGCGGTCGCCGCGCTGGCGGCCGACCTCGCTTCCGGCATGCAGCGGTCCGACGCGAGCGTGTCATGGTGATGCCGGCAAGCATCCCGAGCCCGCCCGCCGGAACCTGGTACCTCGGTCCGGTTCCGCTTCGCGCGTACGCCCTGTGCATCATTCTCGGCGTCGTCGTGGCGATCTGGTCGGGCGAACGTCGCTGGGTGGCGCGCGGGGGTCGGCCTGGCATGGTGAGTGACCTGGCCGTGTGGGCGGTCCCGTTCGGACTGGTCGGTGCCCGGGCGTACCACGTGGCGACGAATCCCGAGCTCTACTTCGGAGCCGGCGAGAGCCCGGTCCAAGCGCTCTACGTGTGGCAGGGCGGCCTGGGGATCTGGGGCGCCGTCGCGTTCGGGGCACTGGGCGCCTACATCGCGGCGCGCCGCGCCGGGGCCTGCTTCCCCGCTCTTGCCGATGCGTTGGCTCCGGGCATCGTTTTCGCCCAGGCCATCGGCCGGTGGGGCAACTGGTTCAACCAGGAGCTCTTCGGCCGGCCCGTCGACGTGCCGTGGGGGCTCGAGATCGATGTGGAGCACCGCCCGGAGGGCTACCTGCAGGAGACGACGTTCCACCCGACGTTCCTGTATGAGTCGCTGTGGTGCATCGCCACCGGGCTGCTGGTGCTGTGGGCCGACCGGCGGTGGCGTCTCGGTCATGGACGGGCGTTCGCTCTGTACGTGGCGCTGTACACCGCGGGCCGCTTCTGGATCGAGATGTTGCGCATCGACGAGTCCCATGAGCTCGGACCCTTCAGGCTCAACGTGTGGACCTCGGCGGTCTGGTTTGTGGTCGCGGTGACCTACTTCGTCGTCGTCGGCCGGCGACGCCCCGGCCGGGAGGAGGAGGTGCAGCGGCCAGCGCAGCCCCCTGAGCCGGCCGCTGAGGACAGCCACACCTTGGCTGACACCCCCCGGCGGCGGCCGTAGCCTGCCGTCATGAGCGGGATCTTGCATGAGCACCCCGATGTCACCGGTGGTTGGTTGCGACCGGCCGTCTTCGGTGCCATGGACGGTCTGGTCTCCAACTTCGCCCTCATCGCAGGGGTCGTCGGCGGTACGGCCGCGTCGAATTCTGAGCCGGTGGTACTGGCCGGGCTGGCCGGCCTGGCGGCGGGGGCGTTCTCCATGGCGGCCGGTGAGTACACGTCGGTCGCCAGCCAGTCGGAGTTCGCCCGCCAGCAGGTCGAGCTCGAACGCCGGGAGATCCTCGTCAACGGCGAGGCCGAGGAAGCTGAGCTGGCCGCGATGTACGTGGGCAAGGGTGTCGACCTTGGGGTGGCCCGCCAGATGGCCGAGCAGGTGCACCGCGATGTCGACAACGCGGTGCGCGTCCACGCCCGCGAGGAGTTCGGTGTCGACCCCGATGCGCTCGCTTCGCCCATCGTCGCCGCGGCGTCATCGTTCGTCGCTTTCGCCGTGGGCGCATTCCTCCCGGTGCTGCCGTACCTTCTGGGCGCTACCCGGATGTGGCCGGCCGTCGTGTTGTCGCTGCTGGGGCTGTTCGGTTGTGGCGCGCTGGTCACCAGGGTGACTGATCGCAGCTGGTGGTACGGCGGGTTGCGTCAGCTGGCGCTCGGTGGGGCGGCGGCCGCCCTCACCTACGGTGTTGGGTCGGCCGTGGGTGCCGGCTTGAGCTGAGCGGTGCTCCTAGGCTGTAGGCCGTGCGTAGAGCCAAGATCGTCTGCACGCTCGGACCGGCGACGGCCTCACCCGAGCGCATCCGTGACCTCGTCACCGCTGGCATGGACGTTGCCCGGCTCAACCTGTCGCACGGCACCCGCGCGGACCACCAGCGCGTGTACCGCCAGCTCCGCGAGGCCTCGGACGTCAGCGGCCGGGCGCTCGGCGTCCTGGCCGATCTGCAAGGGCCCAAGATCCGGTTGGGCCGGTTCGGTACCGGTGCTGTCGAGCTGGCACCGGGCGCACCGTTCACGATCACGACCCGCGACGTCGTCGGTGACTCCAGCATCTGCTCGACCACGTACACCGGGTTGCCCGGGGACGTCACGGCCGGCGACGTCGTCCTGCTCGATGACGGAAAGTTACGGCTGCGGGTCGTCAGCGTCGATTCGACCGACGTGGCGACGACCGCGGAGATCGGCGGCACGATCAGCGATTCCAAAGGGATCAACCTTCCCGGGGTGCTGGTCAGTGTTCCGGCGATGTCGCCCAAGGACATCGAGGACCTGCGCTGGGCCCTCCACCTGGGCGTTGACATGGTGGCGTTGTCGTTCGTCCGTACCGCCAGGGATGTCGAGGACGTCCGGCGGGTGATGACCGAGGAGGGGCGTCTCGTGCCGGTCATCGCGAAGATCGAGAAACCGCAGGCCGTCGATAATCTCGACTCGATCGTGCAGGCTTTCGACGGCCTGATGGTCGCGCGTGGCGATCTGGGCGTGGAGCTCCCGCTCGAGGAGGTCCCGATGGTGCAGAAGCGGATCATCGACAAGACGCGTCGCAACGCCAAGCCAGTGATCGTCGCGACCCAGATGCTCGAGTCGATGATCTCCGCCCCGCGGCCAACGCGGGCGGAGGCATCCGACGTCGCGAACGCGGTCCTCGACGGCGCGGACGCGGTGATGTTGTCGGGCGAAACGAGCGTCGGCCGTTACCCGATCGAGGCCGTGCACACGATGGCGCGCATCATCGAGTCGACTGAGGACCATGGGCTGAACCAGATGGCGGCCATCAGCTGGCACCCCAAGACCCGAAGCGGAATCATCTGCAAGGCGGCCGCGGAGGTGGCCGAAGCGGTGGGGGCGCGTTACCTGGTCGCATTCACTGCCTCCGGTGACTCAGCGCGTCGGATGGCGCGCTACCGCTCCGCCGTTCCGATCCTGGCTTTCACGCCCCACGCCGCCGTCCGTTCCCAGCTGGCGCTCACGTGGGGCATCGAGACGTTTCAGACATTGACGGTCGAGCACACCGACGAGATGGTCATGCAGGTCGACAGTGCGCTGTTGCAGATCGGGCGGGTGCCGGAGGGGGAACCCGTGGTGATCGTCGCGGGCAGCCCACCAGGCATCGCGGGTGGGACCAACGCGTTGCGCATCCACCGCATGGGTGACGCCATCAACGAAGTGGCACCGGCGTACAAGGCGTCGCAGGGTCCGGCGTGAGCGGTCTCGTCACACTTGCGGCGCTTACCCTGGTACCGGGTCTAGCCGGCTCCGTCGGATCTTCTCCGGTGGTCGAACCGGTGACACCGGCGCCGTTCGTCGCGACTCCGTCGCGGACCGAGCAGCGGGTTGCCGCGTTGACCGTGCGTGAGCTCGTGCATCAACTCGTCGTGATCCCGGTCGCTGGACGCGCTGCACACCACGTCAGCCCGGGGGCGGCTGCATTCAATCTGGCTGCCTACGGCGTCCGCACCCCGGCGCGGGTTGTGGCGACGTTTCGGCCGGGTGGCGTCATCTACTTCGGCGACAACGTGCGCTCGGTCGGCCAAGTCCGCCGTCTGTCCAACGGCCTGCAGCAGGCGGCCCGGCGCACCGGGCAGCCACTGCTGATCATGACCGACCAGGAGGGTGGGCGGGTTTCCCGACTGCCGGGTCCGGCCACCGGTTCCCAACCAGCCGCGCGGGACTACGCCGGGAACGTGCGGCGTGCCCGTCGCGATGCCCGCGACGTCGGTCGGGCCATGCAGAGTATGGGCGTCGATGTCGACCTGGCACCGGTCGCCGATGTGAACACGGTCGGGGACGCCGGAGTGATCGGTGACCGCTCCTTCGGGTCCAGCGGTCGGCTGGTGGGGCGCATGGTCCGCGCACAGGTCTGCGGCTACCACGCCGGTGGGGTGGCGACCGCACTCAAGCACTGGCCGGGTCACGGCTCGACGCGGGTCGACAGCCATGCGTCCTTGCCCACGTTACGGCTGGCGGTAGAGACCTGGCGCCGCGAGCACGTACGTCCCTTCCGCGCCGGGATTCGGACGGGAACGGACATGGTCATGGTGGGGCACCTGGCGTATCCGAAGCTCGACCCGAACGGTCGGCCGGCGACGCTGTCGCGACGGCTCAATCAGGGTTGGTTGCGAGATGTGCTCGGGTTCCGCGGGGTTATCATCACCGACTCGCTGTCGATGGGAGCACTGGTCGACCGGGGGAGCAGTGGTCACATCGCGGTGCGTGCATTCCGCGCTGGATCGGACCTGTTGTTGATGCCGGCGTCACCGCGAGCGGCGGTAGCGGGTTTGCGCGACGCCGTGCGCGAG
>JACCYJ010000256.1 GCA_013696555.1 Nocardioidaceae bacterium
AGCCGGGTGTCGGTGAGAACCCGCCGCAGCTGTACGGCCAGCGCGCGCACGTCGTGTGGGGGCACGAGCAGCCCGGCGTCGGCCACGATGTCCGGGATGGAGCCGACCCGGGTGCCCACGAACGGCAGGCCGGCTGACAGCCCTTCCTGAACCGACAGAGGTGTTCCCTCCCACACGCTGGCGAGCACCTGCACGTCGGCGGCGTGCAGCAGGTCGGCGATGTCGCTGCGTTCGCCTAGAAGTCGGACCGGCGCAGCCGTGCGGGCAATCAGCGCCGTGAGCGCCGCCCGCTCGGGACCGTCCCCGGCGATCACCACCAACGGCGCCGGGTCCATGTCGGCGAGCCGGCTGGCTGCCGCGATCAGCGTGGGATAGTCCTTTTGGCCGTGAAGGCGCCCGATCGCCAGCACCAGGGGGCGTTCCCGAGCGCCGAGCTCGTCTCGGACCGCGTCTCGTGACCGGCCAGGGGCCGGCATCGTCGGCGCGGTGACGAAGGCCCGGCGCACATCCGTCCCGCCGGCCCGGCGTACGGCGTCGACCAGGTCACTCGAGACGCACAGGGTGACATCCGCGCGGCGTGCGGTGTGGCGCTGGAGACCTAGCTGGACTCGACGTCCGACACCGGTCGAGATGATCGCGTTGTGCCGGGTCACCACGAACGGAACCTGTCTGGGGGTGACCAGGCCGGCCAGGGCGGCTGCTCGCAGACTGTGCGCATGCACGACGTCGGCTAGGACCGCCAGCCGACGCAATCGCCGGAGCGTCGCAATATCGCGAGGATGCGGCTGCAGCCCGATCTGAGCCGGGACGAAGCCCGCGCCGCGCGTCCGGAAGTGAAACTGGGCATCGACAGACTGCGGCCCGCACACGATGACGTCTCCCCCACGGGCGAGCAGGTGGTCGACCAGCATGCCCACGTGGGCGCCGGTGCCACCGGTGGTGGTCGCGACCACCTGGAGGACCCGCATGCCGTCCAGCGGTACGGGGACCGTCCCGGGCTCAGGCGGTTTCATGCGCTCTCGCCCCGGACAGCCCCGGCTCGGCGTCCTGGCGCAGGGTCGACAGTGCCTCGGTGGTCGCCTTGCGAGCCAGCAGCGCAACGACCGCTACGAAGACCGTCAGGCTCACCGCAGCCGCGGTGGCTCCCTGCCCGACGGCAGACCAGACCCCGCCGGAATCGATCGCCTGCTCCATCCGCCACCCCACCCAGCCGGCGAGCAGCGCAGCCGCAACCGCGGCCGCCGTGACCCGCGGCAGGCCGCTGAGAGCGGTGCTCCCGATCCGGGTGACGACGACGGCCACCAGCACGACGCCCAGGACGGTCATCCCTACGCTGTTGCCGATGGCGAGCGCGAGGACCCGGTCGTCGACCGGTAGGAGGGCAGCTAGTGCGAAGTCCGCACCAATCACGCTCAGCCAACCCACGACAGAGGCGATCGCGGTCGGCGCGGTGACCCGGGCGGCGTACAACGCCCGAGTCAGCAAGGCGAACAGGCCGAACCCGACCAGACCGAACGCCATACCGACAAGCGCGCTGGTGAGCGCGTCGACGCTGTCGACCCCGGGAACGTCCTGGAATATCACCCGTGCCAGTGGCCTGGCAGCGCCGACCATCATCGCCGCTGCGCCGAGGCTCACCAGCACCACGACCTGGGCGCTGGCGCTGAGCTGCCGGTCGTAGTCGGAGCGGTCGCCGACACTCCATCGCTCGGCCAGTCGCGGGAAGACGGTGGTGGCGACCGGCACCGCCAAGACCGCCCACGGCAGCAGGTAGACCGCCTGCGCCTGGGCGAAGACCGCGACCGCGGTGGCGAAGGCCGCGTTTCCGAGCACCAGCACCACGGCGACTGAGGCCTGTTGGACTGCGAGCGCTGCCATGCCGGCGTACGCCAGCGACCGGACGTCTCGCGCTACGCCGGTCGGGAAACGCAAGGTGGGCCGCAGCCGCAGGCCGAGCCGCGATACCGGCACCAGCAGGCCGAGGCTGAGCGCCACCACCCCCAGGGTGGTTCCGACGGACAGCACGAGCTCCTGGGCTGTCGTCAGGGAGGCGATGTCGGTGCCGTTGGGCGCCATGACGCCGTAGGTCAGGTACGCCGCGATGACCACCAAGCTGGAGAGCAACGGGGCCAGCGCGGGACCGCCGAACCGTCGGTGCGCCTGGAGGACGCCGGTGAGGACGATCCCGACGCCGTACAGCACGACCTGCGGTGCGAAGACGCGCAACATCGAAGCGCCGACGTCGGCAGCCCCGCCGCAGTCGGCACCGGCAAGCAGGAAGCGGGCGATCGGCCCGGCCGCGACGGCGACGAGCACCGCAAGCGGCGCCAGGACGAGCGTGGTCCAGGTCAGCAGCGCCGACGCGGTCCGGTCGACGTGAGCCCGGTCGCGATCGGCGACGGCGCGGGCGAGCAGCGGGACGACCAAGCTGGCCAAGGCGCCGCCCGCCACCACCTCGTACAAGATGTTCGGGACGGTGTTGACGGTTTGGTAGGTGCTGTTGAGGCAGGTACTGCCAACCGTACGAGCGAAGACGACAGTGCGGCCGAGGCCGGTGACCCGTGCCAGCACGGTGAGCGCGGTGATCAGCGCCGCCGCGCCCAACACGGTCCCCGCGACCGGGAGTGCCGATCGAGCGCGACCCGTCATGCCCGAGCCACGGAGACCGACGGCACCTCCGGGGCCGGCGCCGGCTGCGTGGTCCACCAGACGCAGGTCGCGATCAGCAACGGTGCCGTCGCGACCACGCCCAGCCCCGCGATCAGGGCTCCCGAGTCGTTGACCAGCGTGCCGGCGGTGCAGGTCACCGCCAGCGCGATCAGCGAGGCACGCAACGCCGGCCACGCATCGAAGACCGCCTGCAGAGAGGGGAGGTGCCAGCGCGTCGGTTGCAGCACGATCGCCACGCAACCGACGAAGACCACGACCTCGAGCAACCCCAACGGGCTCGTCAGGCTCGAGCTCAGGGCATCGGCCTTGTTGGACAGCACGTCCCCTGCCTCACCGGAGAGCAGTCGGTCGACGAAGTCGCCCATATGGGTGCGTTGGTCCGCCGGCCGCAGGTAGTCCACGACGGCAATGATCGTCGCCGCGGCGACGCCGGCGACGCCGATCAGGCCCAGCCGTTGATACGTCAGCCGGACGTCGACGAGCAGGAGCAGGAGCACCACGACGCCGGGCACCAGGGCGAGGACGCCCCCGAAGTCCGCCCCGAAGGAAGGCCACCCGTCAACGACGACCGCCAAGGCGCCGATCCCGGCGGCCGACAGCAGCGCACCGGTGCGGTGGCCGCGGTCGGCCAGCGCCTGCGCGGACACGGCGGCGAGCAGCAGCACAGCGGCGGCGTAGATCGTGAAGGTGACGTTTCCGAAGCCGAAGAACCGGCCGCCGTACACCGGACCAGCGCCGAGGATGCTGCCGGCCTGCAGGGGCGTTCCGCTCAGCCCGTCGACGCTCAGTACGACGAACGTAAGACCCGACAGCACCGCGACGAAGCGCCACGGCCGGGTGCTCCGGTTGGCGACCCCGGCCAGCGCGATCGCGGTTGCGGTGCCGATAGTGACGGTGACGAGCACGAGCGTCGGGCGGTCGTACGCCCACCAGCGCGCCGTGCTCACCAGGTACGAAGCGGGCAAGGTGGCGGCGCCGAACAGCGCAGCGCCGACGGCGACCCGCGGAAAGGTACGGCGGCCGGCGAGTGCCAGTGCCAGGCAGCCGGCGAGCACCGCGGTCGGCACCACCGCTAGCCAGGCTCCGAACGTCGCCCCGTCGGTGGGGATCACCTCGCTGAGCTGGTCCACGTCACGACGGTCCCCGACAGTCTCCGGGATCGACAGGTCGCGGGCACCACCGTCCTGCCACGGCGCCCCCGACAATCCATCGGACGCGATGCCGGTACGGGTCAACAGGGTCACCGCGAGATCGCTCACGGCGACGATGTCCAGCTGCCCGCGGGTGGAATCGGAGAAGAGCCAGCTCGGCTCGGATCGACCCACGACGTGCTCGAGAGCGAGCTGCAGCGGTGGTGGGGAGGCAGCAGGGTCAGCGACACCGGTGACGATCACGGCGGTGCCGGTCGCCGCCGCCTCGACCACCTCGCGTACCAGGTCGTCGAGCTCTCGTGGGGAGGCTGCGCCCGCGTCGACGACGGTGATCGGGCACTCGGCCAGTACCTCCGGCGTCCAGGTCGCGGTGTAGCGGGCCACCTCTCCGCTGAGGTCGGCAAGGGCGGCACCCGCACCGGGCCCCACCGCGGTCGCGCACACATCTGCCCCGGCGAGCGTGTCGCCCAGGGTGCCGAGGGTCCCGTACGCGCCGTCGACCTCGCGTTGGACCCGGAGGTAATCGTCCCACCCGGCGATCCGGTCGTTGCCGACGACGGATATGGGGTCGCATCGCAGTACCCCCTCCGGCTGCACCTGCCCGGGGTTGAGCGGGTCGCGATCACCGGTGCTCACGCTCGACGTCGCGTTGACACCGGCCGAGATCGTCAGCCAGCCGTCGGCCGGGCAGGTGACCGGTCGGGCCGAGCGCACAGAGGTGGAGCCGACCGAGCTGCTGCCGATCAGGTGCCACAGCACCGGTGTCACGTCAGCTGAGACGTCGCTCCACCGCAGCCCGGAGGCGCCGACCAGCACGACGCGGCCGGCCACCGGAGCCGATTCGGCGGCGCCGGCCGTGGGTGCGCCGGCCAGCGCCAGGCCGCTCAGCAGCAGAGCACCCAGCACCGGCAGCATGGCTCCAGGCTAGTTTGGTCAAGACAGCATGCGGGCCGCCGCCGCGGCCTGCGCCAGCACCGACTTCAGCGGCCGCCCCGTCTGCGCGGCGACGCGCGCCACGTCCTCATACTCGGGCTGGGCGTTGACCACTGCGCCAGCATGAGTCGCCACCTTGACGCGCACGGCGAAGCCGTCGATCTCAATGACCGTCTCCTCTCGGGAGAGCGCCACCTTGTCCACGTCATGCAGCCGCAACCCGATCGTGGTGGTCTCGGAGAACACCACGTCAAGGACTGCGGCTCGCTGGTGAGCTGTCGTCAAGACCGACAGCATGTGGGCGGGGCGGCCTTTCTTCATCAGGATGGGGGTGAGCCACGCGTCGGCAGCCCCGGCTCCCAGCAGCCGCTCCAGCACTGCGGGCCACAACCGTGGGTCCAGGTCGTCCACGTTGGCTTCGAGTACGAGGGCCGCAGTTGTTGGCGGTGTGGCCACCGGTTCGCTGGGTTCACCGACCAGCAGTCGCAGCACATTCGGGTGTTCGGGCAGTTCGCGACTCCCGGCGCCGGAGCCCACCCCGGTTACGCGCATCGGGGGTTGGGGACCGAAGCCGGTGCAGAGTGTTGCCAGCAGGGCCGCGCCCGTTGGCGTGCACAGCTCGACGTCGACCGGCCCTCCGGCCGTCGGCACACCGCGGAGCAGCTCCACGACCGCCGGCGCGGGCACCGGCAGTCGGCCGTGCGCTGCCGGCACGCTGCCGCCACCCACTCGGACGGTCGAGCAGGTCAGTCCCGACAACCCGAGTGAGGCGACGCCAGCGCACACCCCGACCACGTCCGCGATTGCGTCCAGGGCGCCGACCTCATGGAAGTGGACCTGCTCCGGTGTGGTCCCGTGCACCGTGGCTTCAGCGGTGGCGAGGGCGCTGAAGCACGCCACTGCGGTACGCCGTACCGCGGGCGCCAGGGCGGCGCGTTCCAGCAGAAGCTCGACGTCGCTCCACGTGCGGGCGGTGGCGGAGTCGGCCACGTCCACCCTGATCCGGGTCGCGACGAGCCCCGCGCGGCTGACCTGCTCGCGGTGCAGTGCCACCGCCTCGGGCGCGACGGCTCGCACCGCCTCGTCGATGTCCCCTAGCGGCGCCCCGGCCCCAACCAGAGCGCCGAGCAGCATGTCTCCGCTGGCACCCGAGGAGCAGTCCAGCCAGCCGATCACGGGGTGCTGCTGCCCGCTCGGCGGGCCACGCGGGCCGCGAACACCCCGGCCCCGTAACCGTTGTCGATGTTGACCACCGCCACGCCGGGCGCACACGAGTTGAGCATCGCCAACAGCGCAGCGACCCCGCCGAACGACGCTCCGTAGCCGACGCTCGTCGGCACCGCGACGAGCGGGACGCCGGTCAGCCCACCTACGACACTGGGCAACGCCCCTTCCATCCCGGCGACCACCACCAGGGCATCCACCTCGTCGAGGCGGTCCTGGACGGCGAGCAGTCGGTGCAGTCCGGCGACGCCGACGTCGTTGATCTCGACCGCATGAGCGCCGTAGACCCGCACGGTCATCAGCGCCTCCCGGGCAACAGCTGCGTCCGAGGTGCCGGCGGACACGATGCACACTTTGCCCCGGGCCGTCGGCAGCGGCCCGACCGTCACGGCTCGGGCAACGTCGTCGACGACGGCGTCCGGGAGGGCAGCCCGGACCGCCGACAACCCCTCAGCGGTGACGCGGGTGGCCAGGACAGCCCGGTCCGCGTGGTGCTCGTGCAGCCTGGTGAGCAGGTCCACCACCTGGTCGGGCGGCTTGCCCGCGCCGTAGACGACTTCGGGGTCTCCGGTTCGCGCCGCCCGGTCGATGTCGAGGCGGGCGTACCCGAGGTCTGCATACTCGGGTCGGGGGCGCGGCGTGCCGGTCATGCAGGGGAATCTAGCGCCGCTGCGTCTAATCTCGGGCCGTGACCATGACCCTGGCAGTTGTCGCGCTGGCGCTGGCCGGAATCGCCGTCATCCTCGCGGGGTTCGGGCTGCGGACGGCGCTGCGCCTTCGCAGCGGCCGGACGTTCGGCACGGATGGTGAGCCGGTCCCGCCAGACCTCGAGGCATTGCGCGATGAGGTCGTCCGGTTGCGCGCCGACGCCGTTGAAACGCTTCGCCATCTCACGGTGGTGCGCTACGACGCGTTCGGCGACATGGGCGGCCACCTGTCCTGGTCGCTCGCCCTGCTCGACGACGGCGGCAATGGCGTCGTGCTGACCTCGATCCACGGTCGCAGCGACGCCCGGACGTACGCCAAGAACGTCACCGGCTGGTCCTGCGACGCGCAGCTCTCCCCCGAGGAGGCCGAGGCCATCGGGTACGCCCGAGACAATCGTTGATGTCCGCGGAGTTTCTGGTGTCCCGTTCCCACGTTCACGTGGTATGCGGTCACTTCCAATGGGTTCGAACCCATTGGAAGTGACCCTCGGCCATTGGAAGTACGCGAGGGTTGCACGTACGAGGTCAGCGGGGGACCCGGACCAGCAGGGTGCCGGCGAGCACCTGGGCATGCAGCTCCTCGCCTTCGCCCACCGGATCACCGTCGAGCTGGCGCAGCAGCGGTTTCTCGGCCCGGATGCTCACCCGCCGGCCGGTCATCCGGTCCAGGCGCTCGTCGGTACGACGGGTGCGCCGCAGCACCCGCAGGACCAGGCGCAGCCACCCCACCGTGTGCTGAGGCGCAATCACCACGACGTCGAGGCGTCCGTCGTCGATCAGCGCATCCGGCAGCAACGGGATGCCGGCTTGCAGCGAGCCGACGTTGCCGACCACGACGGTCCGTGCCTTGCGTCGTACCGGCGGACCTCCGTCCACCCTCACCTCCACCCAGGTGGCGGGGTGGCGCAGCTGACGCAGGGCTGACACCACGTAGGCCGGCCAACCCATCCGGGCCTTGAGCTCGTCGGGGGCACCGGCCATGATCGCGGCGTCCAGCCCCAGCCCGGCCATCACCGTGAAGCAGGTTTCGGGCAGGTCGTCGCCGTGCACGGCAACCACATCCACCGCCCTGTCCTGGCCGGACAGCGCTGTCTCGACCGCTTCCGCAGGATGCAACGGCAGACCGAGATTGCGAGCCAGCAGGTTGCCGGTGCCCAACGGGACGATGCCGACGGCGACACCCGTTCGGGCCAGCTCGGCGCAGACGACCCGCACGGTCCCGTCGCCGCCGGCCACGAGAACCATCTGGACGCCAGCAGCCAGCGCCTGTTCGCTCATCGACACCCCGGGATCGTCGGCCCGGGTCTCGTACCACAACGGCGCGTCCCAGCCCCATCGGGTCGCGGCCGCCGCGACCGACGCCTGGAAGGCGGTGGCATCTCCGGTATGGACCGGGTTGACGATGACCGCGAAGCGGGACAGTCTCGCTCCGACCGCGTCGGTGACCGCCAGCGGTGGCAACACGGCACCGGGGCGCATCACGACCAGCCAGCCGGTCAGGACGATGACCGTGCCGAGGAGCCAGCCGGCCACCACGTCGGACAGGTAGTGAACGCCGAGGAAGATGCGGTCAAGCCCGGCGGCGACTCCGACCGCCAACCCCAAGGCGCACAGCGTGCGGCGAAGCCGGCTCCGATAGAGCATCGCCACCGCGAGCAGGACGATCGCGGTAGCGAACATTCCGCCACCGGCGGCGTGCCCGGAAGGGAACGAGAACCCGCCAACAGTCGTGATGGGTGCGTCCCAACTCGGTCGCGGTCGATCGAGGGCGACCTTGAACGCCGGCGCGACCAGCCACTCGACGGCGACAACTGTCAGCAACCACCCGCTCAACCGCCATGCCTGCCCCCAGGCGAGCGCTGCTGCGATCACCAGTAGTAAGGCGCGCAGTGTGAGCGGGGCAGCCGCGATCCGTACCGTCAACAAGACGTCGACGAACCCGCCGTGCCCGTATGTCAGGTCGTGCGCCCACTCGGCGACGGTCTTGTCGGCGGACAGCAGCGGTCCCCACGCGCGGTCGACCGCCACCGTCAGCCCGGTGAGTACGGCCACCATCACCGCGACCGTGATCCACCACGGACGCACGTTTCGGGGCCGGACGCGGCCGACGTCGATGGGCACGGCTGGTCCTGTCGTGTCGTGGCGGGTTCTCAGCCTAGGGGAGACGCTGAAAGCGACTCGACACCCTCGTTACCCTCGAAGGGTGATCGACCTGCGCATCCTCCGCGACGACCCGGACCGTGTCCGCGCTGCTCAGAAGCGGCGCGGCGAGTCCGAGGGCTTGGTCGACGCGCTGTTGGCCGCTGATGAACTGCGGCGGTCGAGCATCGGCGACTTCGAGCGGCTCCGCGGCGAGCAGAAGCAGCTCGGCAAGCAGGTTGCGACGGCTTCGCCGCAGGATCGCCCGCAGCTACTGGCGCACACCAAGGAGCTGGCTGCGCGGGTCAAGGCGGCCGAAGCAACCCAGGCCGACGCCGCTGCCAGCTTTGCCCGGTTGGCTGCGACGCTGCCCAATCTGGCCTCCGAGCAAGCCCCGGCGGGCGGGGAGGACAACTTCGAGGTCCTCGAGGAGCTGGGTCAACGTCGTGACTTCGCCGCCGAGGGCTTCGAACCACGTGACCACCTCGAGCTTGGTCGGTTACTGGGCGCCATCGATGTGGAGCGCGGCGCCAAGGTCAGCGGATCGCGCTTCTACTACCTCACCGGCATCGGTGCGCTGCTGGAGCTGGCGCTCGTGCAGATGGCGATGGAGCGGGCAACCGAGCTCGGTTTCACCCCGATGATCCCACCGGCATTGGTGAAACCGCGCGCGATGGAAGGCACCGGCTTCCTCGGTCAGGCCGCCGACGACGTCTACTACCTGCCCAAGGATGATCTCTACCTCGTGGGCACCTCGGAGGTGGCGCTGGCGGCCTTCCACACCGACGAGATCCTCGACCTTGACTCGTTGCCGCGTCGTTACGCGGCGTTCAGCCCGTGCTACCGGCGTGAGGCAGGCTCGTACGGCAAGGACACTCGGGGGATCTTCCGGGTCCACTGGTTCGACAAGGTGGAGATGTTCAGCTACACCACGCTCGACGACTCGTACGCCGAACACGAGCGGCTGCTCGGGTGGGAGAAGGAGTGGCTGAACGCACTCGAGCTGCCCTTCCGGGTGATCGACGTGGCGGCCGGTGACCTAGGGCTCAGCGCGGTGCGCAAGTTCGACTGCGAGGCATGGATCCCGTCCCAGGACAGGTATCGCGAAGTGTCCTCGGCGTCCAACTGCACCCAGTTCCAAGCCCGCCGGCTGGACATCCGGACGCGGGGCGACCGTGGCTCCGAGCCGGTGGCGACCCTCAACGGCACGCTCATGGCCAGCGCCCGCACGATCATCGCGTTGCTCGAGAACCACCAGCACCCCGACGGGACGGTCTCCGTACCTCCCGCGCTCCGGCCGTACCTGCACGGTCGAGAGGTGCTGGAGCCGACCGCGTGACGTTCCGGCCCCGGTTGGTCGCGCTCGACGTGGACGGGACGTTGGTCGATTGGGACAACCTGATGACACCGGCGGTACGCGAGGCGGTGCACGCAGTGGTCAACGCCGGGATCCCGGTGGTGGTGTCGACCGGCCGGGCCGTGCCCGGGGTCATGGACGCCGTCGACAACCTGCGCCTCGACAACGGCATCGCCGTCGCCAGCAACGGTGCGGTGATCATCGCGTACCGACCGGTGGAGGTGCTGCACACGGTGACCTTCGACGCCAGCGAGACGGTCAAGTTGTTGCTCGAGCATGTGCCCGACGCTGCCGTCGCGGTCGAAGAGATCGGCTCGGGCTACCGGATCAACCGGCAGTTCCCGGAGGGCGAGCTCACCGGCGCCCTGGAGCTGCAGTCGATTGACGAGCTGGTGGCCGAGCCGGTCACCCGGGTGATCATTCGCAGCCCCGACCAGTCCGCGGAGGAGTTCGTCGAGCTGGCCGAACGGCTCGGTCTGCACGGTACGAACTACTACGTCGGTTACACCGCCTGGCTCGACCTGGCCCCGGAGGGGGTCTCCAAGGCGTCGGGGCTGGAGCAGGTCGCTGACCGCCTCGGGATCGACCAAGCCGACGTGCTGGCGATCGGGGACGGGCGTAACGACGTGGAGATGTTGTCGTGGGCCGGTAGAGGTGTGGCGATGGGGGAGTCGCCGCTGCAGGTGCAGGAGTGCGCCGACGACATCACAGAGACCGTCGAGAACGACGGTGTCGTGGTGGAGCTGCGTCGCTGGTTCTAGCTCGTTCCAGCACGGGACCCCCGTGCCAAGGAGGTCACAGGTACATGCCGCCGCCGGTGCCGCGGTCGGACTCCGGAGAGTCCTGACCGGGGGCACCGGGGTGACCGCCCGGCCCGGCCATCGACACCCCTCCGGGCAACGCCCGGCGCATGTGCTCGAGCTGCGCCCGGGCTGCCATCTGCTGGGCGTAGATCGCGGTCTGGATGCCGTGGAAGAGCCCTTCGAGCCATCCGACGAGCTGCGCTTGGGCGATCCGCAGCTCGGCATCGGAGGGCGTCGTACTGCTGAACGGCAGGCTCAGCCGGTCGAGCTCGGCGACCAGCTCGGGCGCCAGTCCGTCCTCCAGCTCCTTGATCGACGCGGCATGCACCTCATGCAGCCGGGTCCGACTGGCATCGTCCAGCGGCGCCGACTTCACCTCTTCCAGCAGCTGCCGGATCATGTTGCCGATCCGCATGACCTTCGCCGGCTGCTCCACGAGGTCGGTGAGCGAGCGGGCGGCCTCGGCGGCGTCCGCCGACTGGCCGGAAGCCGGCATCGCCTGGCCGTCAGGACCCACGATCATGATGCGACCGGAGTCGCCCTCGCCGGTGTCCTGTGGTTCGCTCATGCTCCCACCCTAGCCAGCCATAGCGAGAAGCACCGGGCTGCCCGCTACACGGTGAGCAGCACCTTGCCCACATGAGCGCCATCCTCGAAGGCGCGGTGAGCGGCGCGAACATCGTCGAGGTCGAACGTCGCATGCACGACCGGCCGGACCGTTCCGTCGGCCACGAGCGGCCACACCTGCTCGACGACGCTGGCCATGATCGTGGCTTTCTCCGCAGCCGGCCGGGAGCGCAAGG
>JACCYJ010000012.1 GCA_013696555.1 Nocardioidaceae bacterium
CCGCTGCTGCAGATGGTGCCGGCCGCCGAGGTCGACCGCTGGACGGCAACCGTTCAAGCCGACCGCACCGGCGCGTGGACCTTCCGGGTGGAGTCGTGGAGCGACCCGTACGCTAGCTGGGCTCACGACGCCGAGGTCAAGATCGCTGCCGGCGTCGACGTGGAGCTGATGCTGATCGAGGGTGCCCAGGTGGTGAACCGGGCGGCCGGCGCGCTGCCCCGTTCCGCGGCCGCGGACGCACTCCGGTTGCACGCCGCGGCAACAACGTTGCGGGACGCCGATCGCTCTGTAGCGGCACGCCTTGCGGCCGGCACCGCCGCCGCGGTCGTCGACGTCTTCCACCGCCATCCGCTGCGCGACCTGCTGAGCGCCTCGTCGCAATACCCGCTCTACGTCGACCGACAGCGCGCGCTCTACAGCTCCTGGTACGAGTTCTTCCCGCGCTCGGAGGGTGCGTACGTCACCAGCGACGGGACCGTGGTCAGCGGCACCCTGAAAACGGCAGCCGAGCGCCTCGACGCGGTGGCCGCCATGGGCTTCGACGTTGTCTACCTGCCGCCGATCCACCCCATCGGCCGGGTCAACCGCAAGGGACCGAACAACACGCTCAACCCGAGGCCTGCCGACCCAGGATCCCCGTGGGCCATCGGTTCCGCCGAGGGCGGGCACGACGCGGTCAATCCCGATCTCGGGACGCTCGACGACTTCGACGCCTTCGTCGACAGTGCGCGCGGTCTCGGTCTCGAGGTGGCGATCGACCTGGCCCTGCAGTGCGCTCCCGATCACCCCTGGGTCGCCGAGCACCCCGAATGGTTCTCCCGGCGCGCCGACGGCAGCATCGCCTACGCCGAGAACCCCCCGAAGAAGTACCAGGACATCTACCCGATCAACTTCGACAACGACCCCGACGGCATCTACGCCGAAGTGCTGCGCGTCGTTCGCCACTGGGTGGACCACGGCGTGCGGATCTTCCGGGTCGACAACCCGCACACCAAGCCGCTGCCCTTCTGGGAGCGGCTTCTGACCGAGATCCGCCGCACCGACCCCGATGTCTTGTTCCTGTCCGAGGCATTCACCCGCCCGGCGATGATGCGCGCGCTGGCGGCGGTCGGCTTTCACCAGTCCTACACCTACTTCACCTGGCGCAACGCTCGGCACGAGCTCGAGGCGTACTTCACCGAACTCTCGGGTGAGACAAGCCATGTGCTGCGACCGAACCTGTTCGTCAACACCCCCGACATCCTGCACGCCTACCTGCAGTACGGCGGTCCGGCGGCCTTTCGGATACGCGCGACGCTGGCCGCGACGGCGTCACCGAGCTGGGGCGTGTACGCCGGGTACGAGCTGTGCGAGCACCTGCCGGTCCGGCCCGGAAGTGAGGAGTACCTCGACTCCGAGAAGTACCAGATCAGGGTTCGCGACTGGGACCGGGCAGAGCGCGAAGGCTGGTCGTTGGCGCCGTACCTGACCCGCCTGAACGAGCTGCGGCGAGCGCATCCGGCGCTGCAGCTGTTGCGCAACCTGCACGTGCACCGCGGCGACAACGACGCGATCATCTGTTACTCGAAGCGGGCTTCCACGGGCGCCGACGACGACCTGCTGATCGTCGTCGTCAACCTCGACCCGCACGGCACCCAGGAGACCACCATCCACCTGGACATGCCCGCGCTCGGACTGCGGTGGGCCGACACGTTCAGCGTCCTGGACGAGCTCGGCGGACAGACCTGGCGCTGGAGTGAGCACAACTACGTACGCCTCGACCCGGCCAAGCAGGTTGCTCACGTGCTCACGGTTCGAGCACCGGCATGACCGCTGAAAGGGAAGACACCCCGCTTCACCACGACGACCCGCACTGGTTCAAGCGGGCGGTTTTCTACGAGGTGCTGGTTCGCTCGTTCCGCGACACCAGCGGCGACGGTGTCGGCGACCTCCAAGGCCTGGTCGAGAAGCTCGACTACCTGGCCTGGCTGGGGGTGGACTGCCTGTGGCTGCCGCCGTTCTACCCTTCGCCGCTACGCGACGGCGGCTATGACGTGTCCTCCTACACCGAGGTCGCGAGCGACATCGGGACGATCGACGACTTCAGAGCGTTCGTGACCGCCGCGCACGCCCGCGGCATCCGGGTCGTCGTCGACTTCGTCATGAACCACACCTCCGACCAGCACCCGTGGTTCCAGGCATCCCGGTCCGACCCGGACGGTCCGTACGGTGACTTCTACGTCTGGTCGGGCACCGACGACCGCTACCGTGAGGCGCGCATCATCTTCGTCGACACCGAGCAGTCCAACTGGACCTGGGACCCGGTCCGACAGCAGTACTTCTGGCACCGCTTCTACAGCCACCAGCCGGACCTGAACTACGACAACCCGCGGGTGCACGAGGCGATCTTCGAGGCATTAGCGTTCTGGCTCGACATCGGGATCGACGGTTATCGACTCGACGCCGTCCCGTACCTGTACGAGCGCGACGACACGAACTGCGAGAACCTGCCGGAGACACATGAGTTTCTCCGCACCGTCCGGCACTGGGTCGACGACAACTACCCCGGCCGGGTTCTGCTGGCCGAGGCGAACCAGTGGCCGAGTGACGTCGTGGACTACTACGGCGACCCTGAAGCGGGCGGCGACGAGTGCCACATGTGCTTCCACTTCCCGGTGATGCCGCGCATCTTCATGGCGGTCCGCAGGCAGTCACGCTTCCCGGTGTCGGAGATCATGGAGCAGACACCGCCGATCCCCGAGCACTGTCAGTGGGGCATCTTCTTGCGCAACCATGACGAGCTGACGTTGGAAATGGTCACCGACGAGGACCGCGACTACATGTGGGCGGAGTACGCCAAGGACCCGCGGATGAAGGCCAACATCGGCATTCGGCGCCGACTCGCACCGCTGCTGGAGAACGACATCGACCAGATGGAGCTGTTCACCGCACTGCTGTTGAGCCTGCCCGGGTCGCCGGTGATCTACTACGGCGACGAGATCGGGATGGGCGACAACATCTGGCTCGGTGACCGAGACGGCGTGCGCACACCCATGCACTGGACGCCCGACCGCAACGCCGGCTTCTCCACCGCGACCCCGGGGCGGCTCCAGCTGCCAGTCATCATGGACCCGGTCTTCGGCTACCAGTCGGTCAACGTCGAGGCGGAGCTCGCCAACACCTCCTCGCTGCTGCACTGGACCCGGCGGATGATCCAGATCCGCAAGCAGCATCCCGCCTTCGGGCCCGGCTCGTTCCACGACCTGGGTGGCAGCAATCCGGCGGTGCTGGCGTACCTGCGCCAGTTCGGCGACGACGTGATGCTCTGCGTCAACAACCTCTCCCGCTTCCCGCAGCCGGTCGAGCTGGACCTGCGCGCGTTCGACGAGGTACGCCCGGTCGAGACTCTCGGTGGGGTCGAGTTCCCTGCGGTCGGCCAGCTGCCCTATCTGCTGACGCTGGCCGGGTACGGCTTCTACTGGTTCCGGCTGCCGAAGGCGGCCGCGACGCGAGGGGGAATGCCGACATGACCGAGAGATTCGAGGCGTCGTTGGTCGACTACCTGAGCCGGCAGCGTTGGTACGCGGGCAAGGGCGCCACGTCCACCCTCGAGCAGGTCGAACGATTCCCCTGGCTGTCGGCTGGGGAGGAGCCGCGAGTACGAGTCGAGCTGGTGACCGTCTCGGGCGACGACGGCCGTCGGCTCGTCTACCAGGTCCCGCTGGCGTACTACGAGACCGAGCAACCCGAGTTGGAGCACGCCCTCGTCGGACTGTTCGAGGCCGAGGACGACCGCCAGCTGTTGGCGTACGACGCGCTGCACGACCGACTGGCGATCGGGGCGCTGGTGCGTGGCTTCGTCGGCGGCGAGGATCGGCCCGAACCAAGGAGCGGTGGCCTGTGCCACCGGACCACCGGCGCGGTGGAGCTGCAGTCCGACAGCCCGTCGGTCCTGCTCACCGCCGAGCAGAGCAACACCTCGTTGATCCTCGGTGACGACCTGCTGCTCAAGGTCTTCCGCAAGGTCGAGCCCGGGCACAACCCAGACATCGAGGTCCACGCGGCCTTGTCGCAGGTGGGATCCGATGCGGTGGCGCCGTTACGCGGGTGGATCGAGACCGACCCAGAGGTCACCCGCCACGGCTACGACCTGGCGATGCTGCAGGACTACCTGCGCAGCGGCACTGACGGGTGGGAGTACGCGCGGGCCAGCGTCCGCGACCTGTTGGCGGAGGGCGATCTGCACGCCGACGAGGTCGGCGGGGACTTCGCGGCCGAGTCCGAACGCCTCGGCGCCACCGTCGCGCACCTGCACCGCGACCTGACCGAGGTGTTGCCGACGGCTCACTGGGGCGAGCACGAGCTGGTGCAGCTGGTGACCCGGTTGCGGCAGCGACTGGCCGAGGCGGTCGGCCAGCTGCCCGCCCTGTCGGACCAGGCGGCTGCGCTGGGCACTGCCTACGACGAGGTGGCGGCGATCCGCAACCCAGTCGTGGTGCAACGGGTCCACGGCGACCTGCACCTGGGACAGACTCTCCGCACGGTGGATGGCTGGCGCATCATCGACTTCGAGGGCGAGCCGGCCAAGCCCCTTGCGGAACGAACCGCGCTGGACTCGCCCTTGCGCGACGTCGCAGGCATGCTCCGCTCCTTCGACTACGCGGCTCAGTCGGTGGTGGTTCCGGAGGTCGCAGACCATCAGCAGGCTCACCGCATGAGCGAGTGGACCGAGCGCAACCGGGCCGCATTCACCACCGGGTACGTCTCTGCGGCCGGGCATTCGGCGGAGTCGGCTGCCATCGCCGCGCTGCTCAATGCGTACGAGATCGACAAGGCCGTCTACGAGGCGGTCTACGAGAAGCACAACCGGCCATCGTGGCTGCCGATCCCGATGGCGGCGATCGCGCGGCTCGCGGCGGTGGGCAGGTCATGAGCAAGCCACGGCCGATCGAGGTCGCCGAGCTGAGTCGGCTGGTCGACGGTATGCATCCCGACCCGCATGGCATCCTCGGCCCCCATCCGCATGCCGGAGCGCTGACGATCCGGGTGCTGCGGCCCGGCGCCCAGGCGGTTCAGGTGGTGCACGGCGCCGCAACCACCGACCTCGAGCACGAGCACCGTGGCGTCTGGGTCGGCGTGCTCGACACCGGGTCGGTAGTGGACTACCGGGTCCGCACCAGCTACGCGCCGGACGCCACGCATGTCGCCGACGACCCGTACCGATTCCTGCCGACGCTCGGAGAGGTCGACCTGCACCTGTTCGCCGAGGGTCGGCATGAGCAGCTCTGGCAGGTGCTCGGCGCGCGTGTCCGCACCTACGACGGTGTCGCCGGGTCGGTCACCGGCACGTCGTTCGCGGTGTGGGCGCCCAATGCCCGCGGCGTGCGGCTGATCAGCGACATCAACTACTGGGACGGCACGTCGCATCCGATGCGGTCGATGGGCGCATCCGGGGTGTGGGAGCTGTTCGTCCCCGATGTGGGCAGCGGCACGCTGTACAAGTTCCATGTGCTCGGCGCCGACGGGCAGTGGCGCGCGAAGGCGGACCCGATGGCTCGCGCCACCCAACAACCGCCGGAAACGGCCTCGGTCGTCGTCGACAGCAGCTACTCGTGGCGGGACGACGAGTGGCTGCGGGCACGGGAAAGCACGCCTCCGCACGAGCACCCGATGAGCATCTACGAGCTGCACCTTGGATCGTGGCGGCGGGGGCGGTCCTACCGCGACTTGGCCACCGAGCTGGTCGACTACGTCACCTCGATGGGCTTTACCCACGTCGAGCTGATGCCGGTCATGGAGCATCCCTACGGCGGGTCGTGGGGCTACCAGGTCACCAGCTACTACGCGCCGACCGCTCGCTTCGGCGATCCCGACGACTTCCGAGCACTGGTCGATGCCCTGCACCAGGCCGGTATCGGCGTCATCGTCGACTGGGTGCCGGCCCACTTCCCCAAGGACGCCTGGGCACTGGCCCGATTCGACGGGACACCGTTGTACGAGCACGCCGACCCGAGCCGTGGCGAGCATCCGGACTGGGGGACGTACATCTTCGACTACGGCCGGCGCGAGGTCCGCAATTTCCTCGTCGCCAACGCGTTGTACTGGCTGCAGGAGTTCCACGTCGACGGGCTGCGGGTGGACGCCGTGGCGTCGATGCTGTACCTCGACTACTCCCGAGAGGACGGTGAGTGGTCGCCAAACGTCCACGGTGGCCGCGAGAACCTCGACGCCGTGGCCTTTTTGCAGGAGATGAACGCCACCTGCTTTCGCGTCGTCCCCGGCATCACCACGATCGCCGAGGAGTCCACCTCCTGGCCCGGCGTCACCCGACCCACTCACCTCGGTGGGCTCGGGTTCGGGCTGAAATGGAACATGGGGTGGATGCACGACTCGCTCGGCTACCTCGGGCGCGACCCGGTGCACCGTACGTACCACCACCACCAGATGACCTTCGCGATGATGTACGCGTACTCGGAGAACTTTGTGCTGCCGCTCTCGCACGACGAGGTCGTGCACGGCAAGGGCTCGCTGCTGCGCAAGGCACCCGGCGACCGGTGGCGCCAGCTGGCTACTTTGCGGGCGTACCTGGCGTACATGTGGGCGCACCCGGGCAAGCAGCTGATCTTCATGGGAATCGAGCTGGCCCAGGAGTCGGAGTGGTCGGAGGAGCGAGAGCTCGACTGGGGACTGCTCGACAACGCGGACAACGCCGGTGTGCAGGCGCTGGTGCGCGATCTCAACGCGGCCTACACGGCGACGCCCGCGCTGTGGGCACTTGATTCTGATCCGCACGGCTTCGCCTGGGTCGATGCCAACGATGCGACCAACAACGTCTTCAGCTTCCTGCGCAGCGACGGTCGCGGCGGGGTGGTCGCATGTGTGGCGAACTTCGCCGCCGTACCCCACGAGCGCCACCAGCTGGGTTTGCCGGCGGCAGGGGCCTGGCGCGAGCTGCTCAACACTGACGCGGAGGCGTACGGCGGCTCGGGCGTCGGCAACCTTGGTGAGGTGACGGCGGTAGCGGAGCCGTGGCACGGGCGGCCTGCCTCGGCCGCCCTGCGGGTCCCACCCCTCGCGACGCTCTGGCTCCACCATCACGGCTGAGCGCCGCCCCTTTCCCATGTTCACGTGGGATAGGGGCACTTCCCATGGGTTCGAACCCATGGGAAGTGCTCCTCGGCCATTCGAAGTACGGCCGTCGGGAGCGCCAGACAGCGCCGTACGCTGACGCCGTGCCGATGCCCGAGCAGCCAACGCTGCGTGACGGGGACGTGGTGCTACGGCCCTGGTCGGAGGCCGATATCGAGCCAGCCCGTCTGGCCCACGACGAAGAAATCGCGTACTGGTTCGGGTTCCCCGTTGTCGTCCCCAGCGCAGAGCAGCAAATAGCTGCGGTCGACCGTTGGCGCGAGGCCTACGCCGACGACCGACGGATGGTCAACTTCCTGGTCGAGCACGCCGGTGAGCCCGCGGGGATGGTGGAGCTGCGGCAGGTGGGGGACGGTCGGGGCCAGCTTTCGTGGGCACTGTTTCCCGACCATCGTGGCCGCGGTGTCGCCATCCGGGCGTTGCGCCTCTTGATCCAGTATGCGTTCGACGAGCTGGGTCTCATCCGGCTCGAAGCGTATGTGCAGCCGGACAACACTCACTCCCTACGGTTGGCCTCCCGGTGCGGTCTGCGCCGAGAGGGCGTGCTGCGCAGGCGCGAGACGACAGGTGCTGAACGACGCGACTATGTGCTGCTCGCCCGGCTGGTCGAGGACCCGGATCCGCAGAGCCGTGACGGGTTCATCAGCATGCTCAACGCCGGCCTGCCGACAAAGCGCGTGATCGCGCAGGGATTGATACAAAACCCAGAGGGCCATGTGCTGCTGTGCGAGCTCACGTACAAGCGGGAATGGGACCTGCCCGGCGGCGTGGTCGAGCAAGGTGAGTCACCAGCGCAAGGGGTCGTGCGTGAAGTAGGTGAGGAGCTTGGCATCGAGGTCGTGGCGACTCGACTCGTGACGGTCAACTGGCTGCCGCCCTGGCGTGGATGGGATGACGCGTGCACGTTCGTCTTCGACCTGGGCAGGCACGATTCCGAGCTGATCCAGCGAATGCGCCTGCAGCCGGCCGAGGTGATCGCGGCGCACTGGTGCTCGCCGCAGACGGTCGCTTCCCGTGCCGCTGCCGCGACGGCGACGCTGCTTGGCTATCTGGCGCAGCACCCGCAACATGCGTCATACCTCGAGATCGGAGCCGAGCCACCGCTTCCGTAGACCGCGGTCAGGACATTTCAGAACAGGGCGCTCGCGAGCCGGCGACGCGCGGTCGCAACTCGTTCATCATCGGCGCCGACAACCGCGAAGAGCTCGAGCAGGTGGCGGCGTACCTCGTCCCGCTCCTCGCCGGTGGTTTGGGCCACTGCCGCGAGCAGTCGTTCGAAGGCCTCGTCGATGCGATCTTCGAGCAGATCGAAGTCGGCGGCCAGCAGCTGCGCGGCGACGTCGCCAGGGCGCTCGGACGCGTCCGCCCGAGCCCTGGCGGAGTCGGCATCGCGAGTACGCCGCATCAGCTTCACACCCGCGAGCCGTTCAGCCGCCTCGGTGTCCGCGGGGTCGGCGTCAACGAGCCGCTGGTACGTCGCCACGGCAGTGTCGAGGTCACCGGTCGCGAGCGCCTCGTCGGCCGCGGCGAACCGGGGATCGTCGGTGGTATCAGTCTCCACTGGCGGCTCCGCCGTCGAGCGAGGCGCGACCCGGCCGGTGATGCCGTTGGCCGCGGCGACCTTGAGCAGCTCGTCGAGGTAGCCACGGGCATCGGCCTCGTCGACCGTCCCCTGAAACAACGGCACCGGCTGCCCGCGCAGCAGCCCGAGCACGAACGGCACACCCTGCGCACCGATGGCGGCCGCGATCTGCGGATTGGCGTCGACATCGATCAACGCCAGCAGCACCTGGCCGGCCAGCTCGGCTGCGATCTGGGAAAGCGTGTCGTTGAGCGTTCGGCTGGCCGGGGCTCGCGGGCTCCAGAGCGACACCACGACCACGTGGTCCATGGACGCCTCGAGCGCGTCACGTTGGAACGTCTGCTCATTGATGTCGATGACGTACGCGCCCGCGTTGGCCGGCCCAGCCGGCGACGTGACGCTGGCGGCCGGTCGTCTCAGCCCCGAGAGGTCGATGGCGCCAGGTCGCGAGAACGGCGAAGAGGTCATGACGCCATTGTGTCCGGCTCCCGGCAACGCCGACGCCCGGGGCTCAGCGGGAAGGCGGTGGGCGGCGGTGGTCAGAAGCGGGCGGGCTCGTGGTACTCGCCCCACTCGGCGCGCAGGGCGTCGCAGATCTCGCCCAGCGTGGCCTCGGCCCGCACGGCCGTCAGCATGGCCTCGATCATGTTGTCCTCGGTACGCGACACATCGACCAAATGATGCAGCGCAGCATCGAGCGCCGCCGAATCGCGATCCTCCCGGCGCTGCCGCAACGCCGCCACCTGGTCGACCTCGACCTCGTGCGACACCCGCAGGATCTCCAGGTCGTCGGTGACCGAGCTCTGGTGGCAGTTGACGCCCACGACCCGCTTGTCGCCCTTCTCCAACGCCGTCTGGTACTGGAACGCGGACTCGGCGATCTCGGACATGAACCAGCCGTCCTCGATCCCGCGCAGGATGCCCGACGTCATGGGACCGATGCTGTGCGTCGCGTCGTCCCCGCCGCCCATCGTCTTGATGCGAGCGAAGATCGCCTCGGCCTCCGCCTCGATCCGGTCGGTCAACGCCTCCACGTACCACGAGCCGCCGAGAGGGTCGGCGACATTGACGACGCCGGTCTCCTCCATCAGCACCTGCTGTGTCCGCATGGCGATCTCCGCGGCCCGCTCGGTGGGCAGCGCCAGTGTCTCGTCCAGGGCGTTGGTGTGCAGCGAGTTCGTGCCGCCGAGCACTGCGGCCAGCGCCTCGACGGTGGTGCGTACGACGTTGTTGTACGGCTGCTGCGCGGTCAGCGACACGCCGGCGGTCTGTGTGGGGAACCGCAGCCATTGCGCCTTCTCGGTTTTTGCACCGTAGACATCGCGAAGCCAACGCGCCCAGATCCGCCGGGCCGCTCGGAACTTCGCGATCTCCTCGAAGAAGTCGATGTGCGCGTCGAAGAAGAACGACAACCCCGGGGCGAACGTGTCGACGTCGAGCCCGCGTGACTGGCCGAGCTCGACGTAGCCGAAGCCGTCGGCAAGCGTGTACGCCAACTCCTGCGCCGCGGTCGAGCCAGCCTCGCGGATGTGATAGCCCGACACCGACAGCGGCTTGTATGCCGGAATGCGCGAGGCGCAGTACTCCATCAGGTCACCGATGAGCCGCAGGTGGGGTTCGGGGGTGAACAACCACTCCTTCTGGGCGATGTACTCCTTAAATATGTCGGTCTGCAGCGTGCCGTTGAGACCGGCGATGTCGACCCCCTGCCGCTCCGCGGCCACCAGGTACATGCAAAAGACGGGGACCGCCGGACCGGAGATGGTCATCGAGGTGGTGACCGAGTTCAACGGGATGCCGGCGAAGAGCCGCTCCATGTCGACGGCGGAGTCGATGGCGACACCGCAGTGCCCGACCTCGCCCAGCGAGTGACTGTCGTCGGAGTCGCGGCCCATCAGCGTCGGCATGTCGAACGCGACCGACAACCCGCCGCCGCCGGAGCGCAGGATCATCCGATAGCGCTCGTTTGTCTGGGCGGCGTTGCCGAAGCCGGCGAACTGGCGGATGGTCCACGTCCGGCCGCGGTAGCCGGTGGGGTAAAGGCCGCGGGTGTACGGGTACTCCCCCGGCCACCCGATCCGGTCGAAGCCTGGGTACGTGGACTCGTCGACCGGACCGTACACCGGGTCGAGCGCCATCCCCGAGAGCGAGGTGAAATCGGCCTCCCGCACCGTCGAGGCGGCGTAGCGGTGGCGCCAGCGTTCGTGGCCGCTCGTGTCGGACTTGGTGTCGGACTTTGGGTCAGACATGGCGCTCCCGTGCGTCGGTGGACTTGGGCAACGGTACCCGTGCGACGGCGGGTGCCGCTGTGACGCAGTGGCCACTAGGGTGATGCATTCGCCGGGCCAGGTCGGCGGAGAATCGGCGAGGTGTTCCCGATGGGGACGCGGGCACTGTGCATCGCGTTCTTCTACGCCGTCGGCACCGCCGCGGGTGGCATCACCGGACCGTTGTACTTCGGCGACCTGATCGACGCGGCCAAGGACATTGGTGACACCGCTCCCGGCTACTACATCGGCGGCACGTTGATGATCATTGGCGGGATCATCGCCATCTTCCTCGGCGTCCACGCCGAGCAGGAGTCGCTGGAGAACATCGCCAAGCCGCTGACCGCCGAGGATATCCTCGATGAGCCCGGACCGAGCGACCACTCGCGCCAGCCCGCACCGGCCTGAGCACTGAGGAGCAGACATGACGATGCCACCGCCGCCTCCGACCAGCGAGCCGACAGCTGCGCGCCGCCGCCGCCGAGAGGTCGAGCAGCTCGACCGCGCGCTGCGAGACCAGGGTCCGACCGATGCAGAGACGTTGAAGCGCCTGGTCGGCGGCGCGTATTGGGATCAGGGCCGTTTCGACCGGGCGCTCGCCTGGGGAGTGCAGAAGCACCTGTTGACCAAAGACGAGGCGGGCCGCTACCGGGCGCCGTGACCGATCAGCTGCCCTCACCCCCCGAGTGGCGCAAACCGGAATGCCTTTCACCTCCGAGTGGCGCAAGACGGTCAATGAACGGCTGCCGAGGTGACGAGACTGCGCCATTCGCCGCCTGGCGGAGCACCCTGCGTCCATCAGTTGCCGTGATGTTGGGTGTACGGCGGTGTCGCACGGCGTCCGCGAACTCCTTGAGCTCAGGAACGACAGGCGGTATGCCACAACCGACCAGGCCGACTCGTAGAGCCGACGTCTCGTTCATGTTGTAGTCCTTCCGAGCGACTTCATCAGGACGTCGGCGGCGGCGTACGGGTCACAGCGGCCGGTGATCACGCGAGTGGCGAGGTCGTCAAGGCGCTGGTCGCCGTGGACATCGGCAAACCTTGACCGCATCGCAGTGACCGCGATGGTCTCGATCTCGTCGCGTGCCCGTCGGGTGCGACGCCTTGTCAGCTCGCCGTTCCCGCGCATCCAGGTCAGGTGCTCTTGGAGTTTCGACACGACATCGGGAACGC
>JACCYJ010000030.1 GCA_013696555.1 Nocardioidaceae bacterium
GAGAGCGATTTGGAAAGCGTGCCCAACACGCGAGCCGCCGCCAACGCTGCCCTTCTCGGTACGGGCCACGCGCAAGACTTTACGCCTCGCCGGTCCGCCGAGGGGATCAACAGCCGCCACGAACGCATAGGGCAGCAGTGCGCGATATCCAAGGCTCGACGATATAAGGCGGCATGGATGTTGCTGATGCTCAGACTCATAGAGGAGGCTTTGGCGATGACTCTGGTGGACTTCGCGCCGTTCTTCGTTGTCTTTCTCGTCGGCGTTGTGGCTGGGCGTCTAATGGCAGGGTCCTTGGCTTGGTCGGTGGCGTTGATGGTTCCCGTCGTGCACTTCGCGCTGAGCATCGTGACGGGCCGAGCGAACGAGGATTTCTTCGCCTATGTGGTGCCGGTGAACATTCTTCTCCTCGGCATCGCCATCATCGGGCTTCTGGCTGGCGCCCGTCGCCAGTCGGAGCGCTGACATCGACGCTCGCTGATCGACATAACAAGCATGTCCGTGCGTTCCGAAAGGGGAACCTTCTACGGCTCCACGCTGTGGGGATGCTCGAGAGAGCCTGTCATCCGGAACGGCAGTGTCATTCTCGCTGCTCGGTATCTGCGCTTGCGGGGCGGTTTGCTGACGTTTGTTTCGATCGACGGCGACGTGCTCGGGACGTACCGCAGAGCCAACTTCTGACGAGAATGCAGCCCACCAGAGATGATGCATTCGGTGGCTGGAGCAACCGATCCGCATCGGCTCGGGCGGAATGAGCTGGAGGTGAGAGCGGTGCCACCGCCGCCAGCAGGTCCGCCACGCCTCATCCATCTCAACGGGCCACCCGGAATCGGAAAGTCCACGATCGCCCGGCTGTATGCGGACCGGCATCCGGGAGTGCTCAGCCTCGACATCGACCAGGTACGCCGCCTCATCGGCGGCTGGCGGGAACGCTTCTCGGAGACAGGAGCGCTCGCCCGAACGCTCGCCGTCGGGATGGCCGATGCGCATCTGCGATCAGGACATGACGTCGTACTCCCGCAGTATCTGGGGCGGTTGAGCGAGATTGAGAGGTTCGAGACGATCGCTCACGACAGTGGAGCCGTGTTTCGGGAGATCGTCCTGCACGACAACAAAGAGCAGTCGATCCGACGGTTCACCCAGCGCGGTGGAGCCATGGAGTCTGGCTGGCATCGTGAGGTTCAAGAGCAGGTCGACCGCGCCGGTGGGGTGTCGGCGTTGTCCGCCATGCATGACCATCTCACCGAGGCATTACGTCGGCGGCCGGCAGCGATCGTCATCGCCAGTCATGAAGGTCGACTCGCGGAAACCTATGAGGCAGTGACGGCGGCACTCGCCGATCCGCACCTCGAGTTGCCAGTGTGAGATCAGGTCCTGACCTGATCTCACACTGACAACTCCCCGGGAAACTGCTCGGCGTAGAAGTCGCGTTCGACCTCGGTACGGGCACAGTCGCCGGCCCGTACGAATGCCGCCCTCGCCTCCGGCTCCTGACCGGCACGACGCAGTAGCTGAGCACGGGCGCCGTGCAACAGGTGGTGGTGACTCAAGGCAGGCTCGTCGAGCAGTGGGTCGAGCAGCGCCAGCCCAGCCCGCGGCCCGTCTCGCATCGCGACCGCCACGGCCCGGTTCATCGCGACTACGGGGGTCGGGGTGATTTGGAGCAGCAGGTCATACCAGCGCACGATCGCCGACCAATCGGTGTCCGCTGACCGGGCCGCAGTGGCGTGCTCGGCCGCGATGGCCGCCTGCAACGCGTATGGGCCGGGCTTGCGGAAAGATCGACCCAGCAGTACGAGCCCCTCGTCGATCCCCGCACGGTCCCAGCGCTCGCGATCCTGGTCATCCAGCAGCACCAGCCGGCCGTCCGCGTCGACGCGTGTCTCGCGGCGTGCGTCTTGGAGCAGCATCAGCGCCTGCAACCCCGCAACCTCCGTCTCGTCGGGCATGAGTTCGACCAGCAACCTGCCCATCCCGATCGCGCGTTCGGTCAGCTCTGCCCGTACCAACCGGTCGCCGCTGGAGGCGGCGTACCCCTCCGTGAAGAGCAGGTAGACCACCGCTAGCACCCCGCGCAACCGGCCGGGCAACTCGTCGTCGGCTGGGATCCGGTACGGGATGCGCGCTGTGGCGATCTTCTTCTTGGCGCGGGTGAGGCGGGCGGCCATGGTGGGTACCGGGACGAGGAAGAGCCGGGCCGCCTCGGCCGTGGTCAGCCCGCAGAGGTGCCGCAGGGCAAGCGCAACCTGGACGTCGCGCGCTAACGCGGGATGGCAACAGGTGAAAACCAACCGCAACCGGTCGTCAGCCACCCCCGAGGGAGGTGGGTCGGCCACGCCGGCGTTGATCGCCTCGGTCGCAGCCAGCAGCCGAAGCTTGTCCGAGTAGCTGCGCCGGCGCCGGATCGCGTCGGTGGCCCGGTGCCGCGCGACCGTCATCAGCCACCCGTCCGGGTTGGCCGGGACACCGTCGCGGGGCCACGACTCCAGTGCCTGGGCGAACGCATCCTGCTGCGCATCCTCCGCCAGGTCGAGGTCGCCAAGATGGCGGGTGAGCACGGCGATCAGCAGCGTCCAGCTCTGCCGCGCCTCGGCCGCAGTGTGCGCCGTCGTCGTCAGCTCGAGCCGTCGCTTTGCACAACTGGTCGGACCTCAACGCAGTCCGCGGGCAGGGCCTTCGCGTATCCCAGTGCCTCGTCAAGATCGGACGCCTCGACGAGGAAGAACCCGCCGAGTTGCTCGGAGGTCTCAGCAAACGGTCCGTCGGTGACGAGCATTCGTCGCCTTGTCGCCGAACGGTTGTCGCGGCCGAGGTCAGCTCCAGCTCCTCACCACCCCGGAGCGCACCCTGGGACTTCAGCATCATGTCAGTCGATCGGGGCCGGTACGGCCCTCGTTGACTGACAACTGGCGGTGGCCTCGGCCGTCGCGCGACTACGCTGGTGGCGTGCCGCAGCTCCGCCTGGCCCTGGCCCAGGTCGATGCCACCGTCGGTGACCTTGCCGGAAACGCCGACCGGGTCGTCGAATGGACTCACCGCGCGGCGCAAGCCGGTGCGCACGTTGTGGCGTTTCCCGAGATGTTCGTGACCGGGTACCCCATCGAGGACCTCGCGCTGCGTGCCTCGTTCGTCGATGCGTCCCGACGAGCCGCAACCGAGCTCGCCGATCGGCTCAAAGCCGAGCAGCTCGGTGACCTCGTCGTCGTCACCGGCTTCCTCGACAGGGCCGAGTCGGCTTCCGACCGCCTCGGCGTGCCCAAAGGGTCACCACTCAACGCCGCCGCAGTCATCACCGCCGGCGAAGTCGTCGCCACCTACGCCAAGCACCACCTGCCCAACTACGGGGTGTTCGACGAGTACCGCTACTTCGTTCCGGGCGACACGGCGCAAGTCATCCAGGTCCACGGCATCGACATCGCGATCGCGATCTGCGAGGACCTGTGGCAAGACGGCCCTTCGCAGGCGGCGTACAACGCCGAAGCGGGTTTGCTGCTCGTCATCAACGGTTCGCCGTATGAGCGGTGCAAGGATGACGCCCGGCTCGAGCTGTGCGCCCGTCGTGCGCGCGAGGGCGCATGCGCGCTGGCGTACGTCAACATGGTCGGCGGGCAGGACGAGCTCGTCTTCGACGGCGACTCGCTGGTTGTGGACGCCTCCGGTGGGTTGGTCAGCCGCGCCGCGCAGTTTGAGGAGGAGCTGCTCGTCGTCGACCTCGACCTTCGCGCTGCGACTCCGGCGATGCCGGACACGGAGCGAGTGTTCGGCGGTCTGCACGTACGTCGAACCGTCGTCTCGGCTCAGCCACTGCCGCCGTACCGCAGCAGTTTGTCGATGCTGGCCCCACGGCTCGATGACCTCGGCGAGGTCTACCGGGCAATAACGTTGGGCCTGCGGGACTACGTGCGGAAGAACGGGTTCCGATCGGTACTGCTGGGGCTCTCTGGGGGCATCGACTCCACCGTGGTGGGGGCACTCGCCTGTGACGCGATCGGCCCGGAAAACGTGTACGGGGTATCCAATCCGAGTGCGTGGTCGAGCGAGCACTCACGAACCGACGTGGCAGAGCTGGCTCGACGGACCCGCCTGCACCTGCAGACGATCCCGATCGGTCCGCTCGTCAGCGCATTCCTGGCAACCGTCCCTGTCGACGGGATAGCCGAGGAGAACGTCCAGGCGCGGATCCGGGCGGTGCTCTGGATGGCATTGTCCAACCAGCACGGTCACCTGGTGCTCGCCTGCGGCAACAAGTCCGAGCTCGCCACGGGATATTCCACGATCTACGGCGACGCTGTCGGTGGGTTCGCGCCGCTCAAGGATGTGCCGAAGACGCTGGTGTGGGAGCTGGCTCGCTGGCGCAACGCCGAGGCACAGTGTCGGGGCGAGATCCCGCCGATCCCCGAGACCACGATCGACAAGCCGCCGAGCGCGGAGCTGCGCCCCGGACAGCTCGACTCCGACTCGCTGCCTCCGTACCCCGTGCTCGACGATCTGCTGGACGACTACGTCGAGCAAGACCGGAGCTCGGTCGAGCTGGTGGCAGCCGGGTTCGACCCGGCGCTGGTGGAGAAGGTGCTGCGGTTGGTGGACGCCGCCGAGTACAAGCGGCGTCAATACCCTCCGGGACCCAAGATCTCCGTCCGCAACTTCGGCCGCGACCGCCGCCTTCCCATCACCAACGCCTGGCGCGAGTCGCCACCCGATCATCGGTGAGTTGTGGCCCAGCTGTCAGCGGCGTGCGAGTCTTGACCATGACCGAAGAACCGGCGCCCTACGGCAGCGGACCCGCGACCGCAGCCGACGTCAAGCGCATCCGCACCCATCATCTGCAGCAGCTGAAGGAGCGCGGCGAGAAGTGGGCGATGCTCACCGCGTACGAGCAGTACGCCGCCGCCACGTTCGACGAGGCCGGAATCCCCGTACTGCTCGTCGGTGACTCGGCGTCCAACAACGTCTACGCCAACGAAACCTCGCTCCCGGTAACGGTCGACGAGCTCATCCCCCTCGTACGCGCGGTCGTCCGGTCAGTGCGCCGGGCGCTGGTGGTGGCCGACATGCCGTTCGGGTCGTACCAGGGCTCAGCCGAGCAGGCGTTTGCTACCGCCGTGCGGTTCATGAAGGAGGCCGGTGCCCACGCGGTCAAGCTCGAAGGCGGCCTGACCGTGGTCCGGCAGGTGCAGCTGGTCGCGGATGCGGGCATCCCGGTCATGGCGCACATCGGATTCACGCCGCAGTCCGAGCACGGCCTTGGGGGCTACCGCGTGCAGGGGCGAGGCGCCGGAGCCGAGCGCATGCTGAACGAGGCGATGGCGCTGCAGAACGCAGGAGCCTTCGCACTCGTCATGGAGATGGTGCCGTCCGAAGTGGCGGCGGAGGTCACCAAAACGCTGCGCATCCCGACGATCGGCATCGGCGCCGGACCCGACTGCGATGCACAGGTGTTGGTGTGGCCGGACATGGCCGGTCTCCGCACCGGGCAGATCCCCCGTTTCGTCAAGCAGTACGCCGACCTCCACGGCGTACTGCTTCAGGCGGCTCGCAGCTTCGCAGCCGAAGTGGCGGACGGCTCGTTCCCCACGGAGGAGCACACCTTCCACTAGTGGCCGGCCTGGAGCTGCTCCGCGAGCACACCCGGCGCCTCGGTCAACGAGGGGCCGTACCAGGTGAGGTGCCGACCAGACACCAGCGCAACCGGCGTCCGGAACTCTTCCGGCCCATCGGAGGCACTGAAGGCGTACGGCTCGTCTGGCAAGACCACGAGGTCGTACGCGGGCAGCGACGTGAGGTCGATGCGCGGGTATCGCTCGGTCGAGTTGGCCAACACGTTGTTGATGCCCAGGCGGGCAAGCATGTCGCCGGCGAACGTGTCCCTTCCCAGCGCCATCCAGGGACGCCGCCAGATCGGGATGAGTGCTGACCGCCCGATAGCGGTTACGAGCGGGCTCCACACGCGGTCGGCCTCGTCGAGCCAATCGACTCGGGTCGCGCCCAGCCGGGCGAGCAGCGACCGCAGCTGCTCCAGCGCCTGCGGCACCGTCTCTGGATCGGTCTCCCAGACGGCCAAACCGGCTGCACGCAAGGCGATGATGTCATCGACGCGGTTCTCCTCGGTGTTGACAACCACGAGGTCGGGCTCGAGCGCCAGCACGCCCGCAAGGTCTGGATTCTTCGTCCCCCGGAGGCGGGTCACGGCCAAGTCCGCCGGGTGGGTGCACCAGTCGGTCGCGCCGACCAGTACCTCCGGGCAGGTCATCGCGATCGATTCGGTGAGCGACGGCACCAGCGAGACGACCCGACGCGGGGTCTCAGACATCGGTCACGCGGATCCCCGCATGCACCTTGTAGCGCCGGTTGACCGCGATCAGGTTCGCCGCCAGGGCCTCGACCTGGTGTGCATTGCGAAGCCGACCGGCGTAGATGCCGCGGACGCCGGGAATCGTCTCTGCCAGCGCGATGACGAGGTCGGTGGCCGCCCGGTCGTCACCGAGCACCAGGACATCCAGGTCGATCTCCACGATCGTCGGGTCACTCAGCTGCACCGCGGACACATGGTGGAAGGCAGCCACCACCGTCGCCCGCGGGAGTAACTGCTGTGCCTGCTCAGCGGCGCTGCCCTCCGGTACCGACAGTGGGTACGGCCCACGCTCGTCGAACCCGAGCGGGTTGACGCAGTCGATCACGACCTTCCCCCGCGTGTACGGCTCGAGCGCCGTAAGCGTGGTCGGGTGAGCGCTCCACGGCACGCTCACGACAACCACGTCGGCGTCGGCGGCGGCGCAGTCGTTGGCCGCTCCGCTAACCCCGTCGCCGACCTCGATGGCGACGCTGCGTGCCCGATCAGCGTCCCGCGAGCCGACTACCACCCGGAGCCCGCTGCGCGCCCAGCGCCAGGCGAGACCCCGGCCCTGGGGCCCGGTCCCACCGACGATGCCGAGGCGTACCCCGGTCAGATCCGTCACGACCGGCACCCTCCTACCTGATCCCGCGGGCGATAAATTCCTTTCAATCGTTGCGGTCGTCGTTCCAGGCGGGGTCGTTGTCCCAGGCCTCGTTGCGCTCCTCGACCTTCTCCAGCGCTCGGGATGCCTCGGCCTTGGTGCCGTACGGCCCGAGCCGGTCGGCTGCCTTGCAGCCGGCCTCGGTCTCGACGCTGTGGTGGTTGAGACAGAAGTAGTAGTTCTCACTCATCCCTGCTCCCCTCGCTCACGGCTGCGATCACCATCCTGCCCCAGTCCCGCCGCCTACACTCGGCTGCGTGACCGTGCTCGCTCCCGCCAGCATCTCGCCGCGCCGTCTCGTGCCAGCCGACATCCCTCGGCCGGAGTACGTCGACAGACCAGCGCCCGCGCCGTACCAGGGCCCCGAGGTGAAGGACGCTGACACCATCGCGCGGATGCGTGTCGCTGGTCGGATCGCCGCCCAGGCACTGGATGCGGTGGGCGCCACCGTCGCTCCTGGCATCACGACCGACGAGCTGGACCGGGTGGGGCACGAGTTCCTGACCAGCCACAGCGCCTACCCCTCGACCCTGGGTTATCGCGGCTTTCGCAAGTCGCTGTGCACCAGCGTCAACGAGGTCGTCTGCCACGGTATCCCGGACAGCCGACCGCTTCGCGACGGGGACATCGTCAACGTGGATATCACCGCCTACATCGGCGGTGTCCACGGCGACACCAACAAGACCTTTCTCGTGGGCAACGTCGACCAGACGAGCCGGTTACTGGTCCAGCGCACACACGAGGCGATGATGCGCGGCTTCAGGGCAGTACGCCCCGGCCGGCAGGTCAACGTGATCGGCCGAGTCATCGAGGCGTACGCGAGGCGCTACGGCTATGGCGATGTACGCGAGTTCACCGGCCACGGCATTGGCACCGCGTTCCACTCCGGTCTCGTCATCCCGCACTATGACGAGCCGCGGTGCGACACGGTCATGCTGCCCGGCATGACGTTCACGATCGAGCCGATGCTGACTTTGGGCACCGACCAGTGGAACATGTGGGGCGACGGATGGACCGTGACCACCAAGGACAAGTCGCGGTGCGCACAGTTCGAACACACGGTCCTCGTCACCGAGACCGGCGCGGAGATCCTGACCCTGCCGTAACGGGTCGCGGTGCCCTCAGCGGAGGTGCCCCCTCGCTCGGCGAGCAGCCGCTCGACAACGTTCAGCTGACCGGCTGGTGCATGCGCGGGGCGAAACCGGTCTGAAAGAGCTGGAGAGCCAGTTGGGCGCGTAACGGTGCGGCGAGCTCAGCGAACTCGAGACCGATGTCATACCCGTTCGGCTTTCCTACCGACGAACGCACTACTCCTCGCACCGACTCATCGATCAGCCCTGGAAGCTCGCTGCAGACGTACGATCCAGGTGTTACAGGCGAAGGCATGCTGACGGCGACGCCGGTCAACGATATGTCTCCGACCTCACCCACGACCTCGTCGACCAGGACCACCCCCGTTGCGATGAACCGCACAGCTGCTCTCCGCTCGGATCCGAACCGGCTTGAGCGGATGCGGTAAAGCGCCCAACCCAGGAAAGCAGCATTGAACACCAGCCAGATCATGGCCGCATGAGCTACCCAGGGGATCGAGTACGTCAAGGGGGTCAGGCCGGTGATGGTTGCGGCGTACCACAGCCCAGTGCACAGGCTGGCGACCAGGAGGATGACCAGGAGCCACGGCATCGGCATCGCTCGGCGGCTGTCATCGGTTCGACCCTTGTGGGTGACCTGAAATGGTCGCGGCCGGGCGCTCGCAAGAGCTGTGGTGGCTCGTAAGCCGGCAGGCAGCCGGACAAATTCGAACACGGTCACGGGCCACAATGGTGCTCGACCACGCGCCAAGAATTGCAAGGCGACCCGCTGGATGATCCAGGCGCTCACGAACAACACGAGGAACGTCACCACGGGCGCGGAGGCGGGCAGACCACCGCTGATCAACGTCACCATGGGTAGCAGGATGAAGCCCAAGGTTCGCCAGGAGTCGAACCAACCTAGCAAGGTCGAGGCGTAGGACAGTCGTTGATGACCGGTGAGACCGCGATCGGTAAGCGGGTTGTCCGTGCGCAGAACCTGCATGGCGCCGGTCCCCCACCCACCGCAATGCTCCGTCCCCATGGCAAGCGCAAACTGACCTTACGTATACAGACAACTACTCTATGTGAGGAACGCTGTCAGCCCGGAGAAGTGCCGAAATGAGTGAGGCCGGCAAGACGTTCTAACCAGAGACGAGCCGGACGCCCAGTGCTGCCTCGTCCGGATCCGGGTCGGCTGCGCGAGTGTCGCGGAGTCGCCAGCTGCTTGTCCGACCGTCGGGGCCAGTCAGTGTTCCGATCCCGAGCTGGGCGTCGATCCTGGCCCGGACAAGCTGTTCCTCGACCGGGACGGAGACAAAGACTGTCCTGAGCACGGCGGTTGCCCGAACGAGATGGAGGCCGCTGTGGTGAGGCCAACGACATCGGCCGTCGTGGTCCCACACACCGCACAGCGCGAGGGTCACCGCTCCTCCGGGCGCTGCCCGGTCAGCTCCTGACTTAAGGGAGAGGGTCGCCTGGTGGACGAACGGTTGGACCAGTGGAGTCAACGGTGCTCCCGCTCCAATAAGCCGCTGGCCCGTGCCAGGGCCGCTGCCTCGGTCCGTCCGCTGGCGCCGAGTTTGGCCAAGATGTTGGACACATGAACGCTCACCGTCTTCGCGCTGATGTAGAGCCGCTGGGCGATTTCCTTGTTGCTGCGTCCGGCCGCAACCAGCTCCAGCACTTCGTGCTCGCGAGCGGTCAACACAAGGTCCCTCGGTAGGCGCTCCCGGGAGGGGGCGTGAGGGCCCAGCAGACGCAGCTCGCGCAGCAGTGGCGCGGCGCCTAGCCGCTCACCGACCTCGCGTGCCAATGCGACTTGTGCAGCCGCTCCGCCGGAATCACCGACCGCTTGGAGTACGGCCGCCAGCCGCGCCCGTGACCGGGCGGCCTCGAACACATGGCCGAGCTCGTCGAACACGTCGACGCTTTCCCGCCACACTGCAACCAGTTCCTCGGGGTCCGGCGCGTCGTCTCCGGCAAGCCATCGAAGTCGAGCGTGTTCAGCCACGACGCGGGCCTGCCAGGCCCGGCTCTCCAGGCCGAGACTCGCCCGGCGAGGCAACACGGCATCGACCGCCTGCGCCGCGGCTTCGGCCAGCGCTTGGGCTCGGCGAACGACGTCGGCCCGCTGCTGAGAGGGGGTGGTCGCCACCTGGCCGGCGAGCTGGCCGATCAGCAGCCCGCTGAGGCGGATACGCGCCTCGAACCAGGGGCGCTGCCACATCTCGGTGACTTGAGCCACGGCGTCGTCGTGCGTCGCGAGGGCCACCTCGATGTCCCCCCGGTCGCCGTACAGGTCGATCGCCGCCCCGGCGGTGAGGACTGTGATCATGCCGTCGCGCTCCCACCAGGGTCTGATGTCGGCGACGAGAGGCAGCATGAGGTCGTCTCCGCGGCCGGCGGCAACGATGAGCCGAACGGCGGCGAGCACCGCCTCGGCCATGCCCGGAGGTGACTGACCGCTGACGTCAACGATCTCGACCGCCTCGTCCCACTTGCCGAGCGCGTACGCGACCAGCGCTGCCATCGCCCGCGCGTCGATGCCGTACGGCGCCCATGGCCGTCCGTGCTCGGCAGCCCGCGCGGCGGTCCGCCGGTAGATGTCGTACGCCTCACAGAGCCGACCCGACTCGTAGGCCAATCCGGCGAGGTTGTACAGCCCGCGGATCTCACCGGCGAACTCACCGGCTGCCCGAGCGGTCTCGATGGCGCGCTCCAGCAGTAGGCGGGAACTCTCCGGGTCACCGGCGCGATCCTGGATGCGCGCCATAGTGGTGCTCGCATCGGTGGCAATGTCGGGCAGCCCGAGCGTCTCGGCGAGTTGATGGGCCTCGGCAAGCCATCG
>JACCYJ010000042.1 GCA_013696555.1 Nocardioidaceae bacterium
TGCCGGCCGCAATGGCGATGATGACCGCCAGCGGGTGCAGCGACACCAAGCGCCCCAACAGGAACGGCTGGAGTACGTGCGCCTCGATCTGCTGCACGAGGACCACCGCACCGAGCATGGCCAACGATATGTAGAAGCCCTGCGACACCAAGGCGACTAGCACGGCGACGAAGCCGGTCACCAGGGCACCAACCAGGGGGACGAAGGCTCCGAGGAACACCAGGGCACCGATGGCCAGTGCCAGGGGCACCCTGAGCACCGCCGCGGCCAGCGCGATGCCGACGGCGTCGACGAGCGCCACGAGGACGGTGGCGCGGACGAAGGCCGTGAGCGACACCCACGCTCGACGACCGGAGTTATCCAGCTGGCGCCGGGCGGCGCGTGGGAAGAGCCCGACCAGGAAACCCCAGATCCGGTTTCCCTGGTACAAGAAGAAGTACGTCGCGAAGAGCATGATGAAGAAGCCGGCAGCAACCCGGGTGACTGTCGTACCGACGTCGGTCACCCGCGTCACGACTTCGCCGTTGCCTGAGTTGAACGTCTCTTGTACGCGGTCGACCATTGCGGAGATGTCGGCGTCGGACATGTTCAGCGGGCCGTCCTGCAGCCAATCTTCGATCTGTTGGAGGCCTTCGACCACCTCGACGCGAAGATCGCTCAGCTGAGTCGTCACCTGCTGGCCCACAGAGGGCCAACATCCCCACCACCACTGCCAGTCCGCCGATGACCGTGATTGCCGTGGCCAGCCCGCGGGGCAGACCGAGCCGTCCGAGGAGGTCCACGAACGGGGTGGCCAGCGCCGTGATCAGGAGCGCGATCGCCAGCGGCACCGTCACCTCGCTGAAGAAGCGAAGCAGCCAGAAGATGAGGCCACCGGCGGCCGCGATCAACAGCAGCCGCCACGACCAGGCGGTGGCGATTTCGATTCCGTGCGGGATCTCGACCGAGCGCGGGACCGGCGCCTGCTCCTGGGGCAGTGGCGCCTGTCTCGCCTCCGTTGTCTGGTCCGGCAGGTTGTCAGCGACGACTCCATTCTCGTCGTCGGGGACTCCGGTGACGTCCTGGCGCGAGTCGCTGCGCAGCCGATCGATCATCCGGCCCAGCGAACTCATGCCACTCCCCTGCTCGACCATCTGTCGCTCACGGGTGAGCCCGCTGGACAATGTATCGGTCTACCAGTACCCCGGCAGCCGCTCGATGATTCTCCCGAAGTAGTCCGGCGGCTGCGAGCACGTACGTCGAGTCGATAGCGAACCGGGGCGCCCGGGGTAGCAGCCAGCCGCCGTCCACCAGGCCAGTCGAAAGTCGAAGTGCCTGCACCGCCCGCTCGCGCGAGGTGTGGCGCAGCGCCCCTCCGGAACCAACGATAAGACCGACCTCGCGTAGGTCCGTGCCGGTGCTCTCGATCAACCGACCGTCCGGCCCGAAGACGACTTGCTTACGGCCGGCGTGGCGTCGCAGCGCCAACCCGATAGCCAACGTCGCGAGCCAGCGATCCTGATCGTTGCCTGACGCCACCAGCCCCGCTTCCCGCGCGGCGGCGGCGGTACTCTCGGCGCTCGATCGCACCCCCAGGTCACCCTCCACCGTGCGGTTGACCGGGGTCGTCGCAATCACGCGGCGGTCCAGTCCCCCAGCCTCCTCCGGATCGACCTCGACCACCGAGTAGACGTCGGTGGTGGCGCCGCCGACGTCGACCACTGCAATGTCCCCCGCGCACTCGGCCAGCAGCTCCACGCCGTCGAGCACCACGTCCGGGGTCGGACTTACGACCATCGCCAGGAAGTCTGCCGACGCCGACAGGCGCTTTCCGCCGATGACATGGCGCAAGAACATCGCCCGGATGGCTGCCCGGGCAGGCTCCGGTCGGAGCACGCCGATCCGTGGGACCACGTTGTCGGCGACCTGATGGTCGACGCCAGCAGCGGCAAAGGTTTCGCTGACCTGGGCTGCTGCGGTCCGGTTGCCGGCAATGACAACCGGGCCCGACCAACGGTCGGCGGCCAGCTGTCGAGCTGCCGCCACGATGACCTCGGCGTTGCCGTCGTCGGTCCCGCCCACCAGCAGGACGACATCGGGAGCCGCCGCCCGCAGCTCTTCCAGGCCTACGCCGATCAGCCCGCCGACGCCGACGTACACAACCGTGCCCCCACTCGACAGCGCCACCCGGCGGGCGGCCTCGGCGGTTACCAGCTCTTCGTTGCCCACGACCGCGATGCGCAGGCCGCCACCAGCCGACGAGCAGGCCAAGACAGGGGCTCGACGCACGCCAGGCTCGACGACCAGCAGCTGATCACGGCACGCCAGCCATCCCCGCATCACGTCGGTATCGCTGGTGGTCGTCGCCTCGGCACCTGCCACGACCTCAGCGTCCCCGGTGCTGACCAACAAGGCCTTTGTGTACGTCGACCCGAAGTCGACGCAGGCCACCATCTCGGTCACCGAGATGAACGGTCGGCCGCGCTGGCCACATCCAGGGCACGCTCCAGATCGGCGAGCAGATCCGTCACCGTCTCGATGCCGACGGAGAGCCGGACCAGATCCCCCGGCACCTCGAGCGGCGAACCGCCGGCCGACGCATGCGTCATCCGCCCCGGGTGCTCGATCAGCGACTCCACACCGCCCAGCGACTCGGCCAACGTGAACAGCTCGGTGGCGTCGACCAGCGCCAGGGCAGCCGGCTCGCCGCCGCGTAGCCGGAACGACACCATGCCGCCGTACCGCCGCATCTGGCGAGCCGCCACGGCATGGCCGGGGTCGCTGGCAAGACCGGGGTAGCTGACGGTGGCGACCTCCGGGCGCCGCAAGAGGAACTCCACGATGCGCTCGGCGTTGTCGCAGTGCCGCTCCATCCGGACGCCTAGCGTCTTCAGTCCGCGCAGGACCAGCCAGGAGTCGAAGGGTCCGCCGATCGCACCAATGGCGTTCTGGTGGTATGCCA
>JACCYJ010000057.1 GCA_013696555.1 Nocardioidaceae bacterium
CCATCCACCAGTGTGGATGGCCCGCCCCGCCCGGACCGAGTCACACGTTGAAGCGAGACGCCGTCTGCGTGGGTCGGCGTCGCGGGCGCTGATCGAAAATATGCTCTGCCCTGCGTAAACGCTGTCACCACCGAGCGCAGGTCGACACCACTTTTCAGAATCGCTGGGCCAAATTCGGGCCAGCCGGGCCAGCCGGGCCAGCCGGGCCAGCCGGGCGGCCACAGTTCTCATGGTGACGGAGTGCGCCGTTGCGTGGCGAGGGACTGCGTCTACCGGATCGGACTGATGCTGTCGAGCCACGACAGGATACGTCCCGGCACCACCGCGGCTACTCGGTCGGGGAGAAGCCCCACCCGTTCGCGAATGATCGCGGGCTCGACCAGGCCTGCCTCAATGAGCGCGGCGACGAATTCGCGGTCCTTCTCGCGAAAGGCGGCCAACTTCGAGACGGCGAGGTCGTGTTTGTCGAGGAAGCGGGCATTCGCCGGATAGGAGGAGGCCACGGCCCATCCGTGCAGGCGGTCCTGCCAACCTTCCGGAAGAGTCGCCGTCTCAACAGAGACGCCCTCGGGGTAGTAGCCGTTGCTCTCATGGAAGCCTGACAGCTCACCGATCTCCCCGTTCACCTTCTCTGCGCGCTCGCGCACCGCAGTGTCTTGCAGCCACGCCAGGTCAGCCTCCATCGACATCGTCGCCGCCGGTGGGAGGTCGTCCTCGTCGTACGTGCCGAGGATGGACTGGGAACCCAGGACGATCACGTCTGGATCCCCGGTTACCTCGCAGGCTGCCCGCAGGATGTGCGCCAACTGCAGGCGGTCCATCAGGCCGCTCGGTGCTCGCAAGACCAGTGCTGGTTGAAGGACCGAAGCACCCGCACCCGGGTGTCGTCGGGCAGGACTCCGGCGAAAGGGGTGTTCTGGCGGAGCTCGCACGACTTGGGCGTCCGGCTGATGAGGGTCTCGATGACTGTGTCGAGGCCGGCGTCGAGGACCTCGGACCACTCGTCGAGATAGTGGACCGTCATGCCGTCCGGCCGGTGGACGGAACGCCAGCGGTCCAGGTGTTCACGCGCCTTGTCAATCACCTCGGTCGGCTGCGTGAGCAGCTCACTGAGGAGCGCTTGGTGCAGCCACAGTGAGCGCTCCTGCTCACGGGACAACGCACTTGTTATGCGCGAAACTTCTCGGCGGGAGATGCGGCGGTGTGAGCCGACACGGATGAAGGAGAGCTCACCACGATCGCACATGTCCACGACATGCTGTCGCGAGACTCCAAGCAGGCGCGCGACGTCTCCGGTCCTCAGCGGGTCCCTGTTCTCCATGGCACCATCATTCCGCGTAAACGCCAGAAACGCAACGGCCGCCGCTCCGGGAGGATCGCGTTCCACGCAACCGGGCCGGCGACGGCGGAGAGTGCAGCGGTGAAGGTGACCGCTGCCTTGGAGGGCCAGCCGCCACTACCCCAGCAGACGGCGCTCACAAGTATCGCTGTGAAGACCCCGGACAGGCCAGCACCGTAGGCAATGGTGGGCAGGGCACCACGTGAGTTGGCTCCTTCAGCCAAGAGCCAGTGGAGTGAGTGCGGAGAGGAGTCCCAGCACGGCGCAGATCCCGAGGGTGCGCAGCACTGACCAGCGCAGTCGGAAGATCATGACTGCTGCCAGAAGGGCGATCGTGAGTTCTACTGGCCGCACCGTGGTCAGATCGGGGAGCGTGAGGTGTATCGGCCCCCACGTGGTGGTGCTGGTGCTGCTGAACAGGGTGTGCACGGCGAAGTAGACGGCGAGGTTGGCGATGACGCCGACGACGGCGGCGGTGATGCCGGTGAGGGCCGCGGAGATGGTCTGGTTGCCTCGGAGCCGTTCGACGTAGGGGGCGCCGAGGAAGATGAACACGAAGCAGGGCACGAACGTCACCCACGTGGTGAGCAGGGCAGCGAGCGTGGCCGCGACCCAGGGGTTCAGGGTGCCGGGATCGCGGTAGGCGCCGACGAAGGCCACGAATTGGACCACCATGATCAGCGGCCCGGGCGTGGTCTCGGCCAGCGCCAGGCCTCGCACCATCTCGCCTGGAGCTAGCCAGCCGTAGACCTCAACGGCTTGCTGCGCGACGTAGGCCAAAACGGCGTATGCACCACCGAAGGTGACCAGGGCGGCACCGGAGAAGAACAGGCTCTGTTCGCTGAACACGCTGTGCGCCCCAGTGAGCGTCACTACCAGCC
>JACCYJ010000067.1 GCA_013696555.1 Nocardioidaceae bacterium
CGGTGATGTGGCGCCGGCCAACGAGCGCAGATGGCTGCCGTAGTAGCGCACGCCGTCCGCCCCCCGGATCGCGACGAACTTGCCGCCACGGTCGGCGGGGCGGTCGGTGGCGGGGTCCCAGCGGTCACGACGGGACACCTCGAGGACGCGGCCGCGAATCGGCGCGCCGACGCGACTGCCGCACGCCGCGAAGATGTCGGTGGCGGGGTAGTCGTGGTGCGCCGAGCCGTAGCTGGTCGAGCCGCGAACCGGGAGGACGCGGTCGAAAGCACCGGCGCTCGCGCCGGCGGAAGCGGCCAGCACGGTCGCCGCGAGCACGACCAATGTGCTGGTGAGGACAGGATGCGCCCATCGGCTCATGAGCTCAGCCCACCACGGCCAGCGGGCCAGAACCAGCGGCGACGGCGAGAGCGCTGGCCAGGTCACCACGCTGCTCGACCTGGATGCCCCCGAGCCCCAGCCAGCCGGCCACGCCCATCAGCTCGGCTGCCAACTCCGCCGTGGTCCGCTCCGGCGCGTCCAACTCCCCGTAAGCGGCCTGAACGATCAACACCGACCGCCGGCGGTCCGCCTTGAGATCGACCCGGGCCACTAGGCGGTCATCGAGCAGGAACGGCAACACGTAGTAGCCGTGCACGCGCTTGTGCGGCGGCACGTAGATCTCGATCCGGTAGCGGAAGCCGAACAGCATCTCGGTGCGGGCGCGCTCGAAGACCAGCGGGTCGAACGGGCTCAGGAGCGCCCGAGTCCGAACCCGCCGTGGGACGTGCGCCTCCCGATGTAGGTAGGCCGCTCGCCGCCAACCCACCACCTCGACCGGTAACAGCTCGGCTGCCTCGACCAGCTCGGCGATGGCGGCCCGTGTCGGCTCCGGGCGGGTGCGGAAGTAGTCGCGTAGACACTGTTCGCTGGCAACGCCGTGGGCGCGGGCGGCAGCTCCGACCAGGATGCGATGCGACTCGGCGACGCCGGGTGTGGGGGTCGCCAAGACGGCCGGCGGAAGCACCCGCTCCGGCAGGTCGTAGACCCGCTCGAACGCTGAGTTGCGCCGGGCCGAGGTGACTTGGCCGGTGTAGAAGAGCCACTCCAGCGCGGTCTTGACCAGCGACCAGTTCCATCCCCAGTGGTCGGAGCGGCGCGGGACGTCGAGCTCGATCTGCCGGGCGGTCACCGGGCCCCGCGAACGTACCTCGTCGAGAACCCAAGCCACGATCTCTGGATGATCGTGGTACACCCGCTCCATGCCGCCCCAGACGCCCTGGGCCTGGTCCATCCGGAAGCGGAGGGCGGGCTGCAGGTCGACCCGCACCAGCGACGCCATGTGTCCCCAGTACTCGAACAGCCGGCGAGGAGCGCGTCCGAACGCGCGGTCGAGGAGGGCGCTGGGATAGGGTCCGATCCGCGAGAACATCGGCATGTAGTGGGCTCGGGTGAGCACGTTCACCGAGTCGATCTGGAAGAAGCCGAGCCGTCCGATGACCTTGGCCAGCGCCCGAGGGGTCGGGGCAACCGGGCGACGGTCGGTGAAGCCTTGCGCCGCCAGCGCCACCCTCCTGGCCTGCGTCACCGTCAGCCGCTCGGGAGCCACCACCCGCGAGACGGTACGCGATCCGCCAACTCGGGTACGCAACCAGCCGACAAGTACCCGGATCGACGAGGCCACTCAAACGGCCAGCCGAATGACGCCATAGTCGTAACCCCGACGCCGGTAGACGACACTTGGCTGCTCACTGGCCTTGTCCACGAAGAGATAGAAGTCGTGGCCCACGAGCTCCATTTCGTAGAGGGCCTGATCCAAGGTCATCGGCGTCGTGGCGTGGGTCTTCTCGCGCACCACGAGCGGTCCGTCGCCGAGCACCTCCAGCGGTCCCTCGTGGTACAACAGCCCATCCGCGGACGCACCATGGCCGGCAGCGGTCGCCCCGTCCGGCTCCGGAGTCGAGGTCGCCTGCGCCAACGACATCGGCGCCCGCGACCCGTGGTGGATGCGCCGCCGGTCGGCGGCCTTGCGTAGCTGCCCCTGAAGCTTCAGCATCGCGCCGTCGAAGGCGGCAACCTTGTCCTCCGCTGCCGCCTCGGCGCGGATCGTTGGCCCGCGGGAATGCAACGTCAGCTCGACGCGTGAGGACCGATCGGCCAGTCGTGGATTGCGCTCCGCGGACACTTCGACGTCGACGCGAATGACCTTGTGGTCGTATTTCTCGAGCCGAGCGAGCTTGTCCGCCGCGAGCTGACGGAAACGGTCGGAGACTTCACAATGTCGGGTCTTGACCACGATGTCCACACAGGCCTCCTCGACTCGGTGATGCTGCCCGACGCTAGTGCGCGGCGAGTCATTGCACTAGCCGGGGGACAATCCCCGGCGCGGGAGCACGCCGGCAACCGGTGTGGCGAACCGGCGCGGCGTCGCGGCCACCGCCGCCACCGCGAACGGGGTGAGCCCTGCGCGGCGAAGCGCGCGGACGGCTTCCGCCGCTGAGGCACCCGTGGTGATCACGTCGTCAACGACCACGACTCCGCCATGGACTCCGGCACCAACGCGGGCGGCACGGACCTTCAACGCGCCCTCCAGGTTCCGCCACCGCTCGGCGGCCGACAGCCCGGCCGAGTCGAGCACCGCGCGGGTCTGCTGCAGCAGAGCTCCTACGGCGACGTCCTGACCACGCCGGCGCAGGAGCGCGGCCGCCAGACACGCCAGGCTCAGCAGGGAGTCGTGCCCGCGGCGGCGCACGGCAGCCGGCGCAGATGGAATCGGCACGAGCAACAGCTGCTCTGGCCGGGCGGGCAGCTGCTCCGCTAGGTGCGCGATGACGTCGGCGAGCATCCTCGCGAGCGGGCGGCGCAAACCGTAGCGGGCATGGTCCTTGTAGGCGATGACGAGCTCTCGCAGAGCGCCCTCGTACGCCCCGCCGCAGAACGGCGTCACCGCAGCCGGTTCGCGCAGCGGAGCCGGCACGGGGTCCGGCCATGCCATCCTGGGTCGCGCGACGAGCGCCCCGGCACACGGCCGACACAGCCTGCGACCAGGACAGCTGCAGCCCGCGCAGCAGCTGCCGAGCAGCAGGTCAGTTGCCGCATCCCGCCAGGTGGTCACGCTGGTCAGTGTCGTGCGAGCACCCGCCGGGTGGGACGTGGACGCATCCCTGTGGAATCGTGAGGTTGTTACGGCGTGACGTGGTGCTGCTCAACCGGGGTAGTCCGGCAGCAGCAGCGGAGACCGACTGACCCGCACCCACTGCCGCTCGGCATCCTGGAACCACAGGCCGCCGCCGCGGTTGCCGACATAGGTCAGGCTGTCCGGCGACGCACCAGTTGCCAGTGACGCGGCGCCGACGGGTGGGAGCAGCGGCTCCGGAGGTGGCACTACCCCGCCTTCGACCCGTGACCCGTCGATGCGCACCTCGTACGGCTGCGGCGACACCGTGCCGACTCGAGCCAGGACGCTCAACGTCGTGGGATCGGTCCACCCGACGTCGGTGGGGGCGTCGAAAGCCACCGATGAGGTGACCACTTCGTGCACGTCGACGATCTGGTTGCCCCTGGTGTCACCGGCCAACTCGACGGTACCCATCATCAGCCGTCGGGGGCCGAGTCGACTGCCGTCGACGTGCCGGGTCACCGCGACGAATCGCAGGCCGTCCGTCGACAACGCGAACGCCTCGATCCGGGCGGCGTCCAGCGGGCCCATACGGATCCGGCGGAACCCCTCCGCACGGTCGGGCTGCGGGTCGAAGAGCAACATCCGTGTCCCTCGTGGCCTGCGGTCCGCCACCCACAGCGAGCCGGTACGGTCCCATGTCGGGTCGGTCAGGTCGATCCCGTCGTTGTAGAGCACCCTCAGGGTGCTTCCTGGGACGCCGCTGAGATCTCCCACCAGCACATCTGACCGGTCGGCGGATACCCCGGCGAGCAGCGTGAAGTCACGGTCGACGTCGAAGTCGGAGAGCTCGCGGGAAACCTCACGCCCGACTCCTTCGAACGGCGACACCATCGTCTGAGAGACCACGACGAGTCGCCCGCGACGCAGCGCGAACAGCTGCCCGCTCAGGGACGGGTCCGTCGGCGCATACGCATCCCACTGGTTCAGGTTGTGCACATCCGCCACCCCGGGGACGTCCAGCGGGACGCCGGCCGAGAGAATGCGTACGCCGACGATGCCGGTCACCTGGCGTAGCGTCCACACCAGCTGGGCGGCGAGCTGTTCACGCTGCGCGTCCGAGAGCGTGAGAACCGACTCGCTGAGTCGCACCTCCGCCACGCCGTTGGAGCGCACCGGGACCGAGACATCCACCTGGGTCGATGGGGGGACAATCGTGCGCAGCCGCCGGCCGAGGTCACCCGTGGGGCCCTGCAGCAGGCCGCGAACCAAGCTCGTCGCCAGCTGGTCACCGGTCGGCAGGTAGATGGGGTCGGGCACGATGACTCTGCCCGTGCGGTCCAAGAAGTACAGCGACAAGGGTTGATAGATGTCGGCGAAGAAGTCGCTGCTGACGTAGAGGGCGTCGGGCGGGTTGTCGATGCGCCACTCGCCGTCGGCGCGGGTGAGGGCGAAAGCGTGCTCGGCGTCGAACAACCGGTTTGCGATCGGTGTATAGCTGCCGCGCGCATCCAGCGTAGCGACGCGTCGGACGCTGAGTACGACTTGTCCGCTCACCGTCGCGGTTGCGCTGATGTCGTCGTAGACCACGGTCTGGCGCTCCGGTCGCCAGCTCGCTGCGCCCTCGTCGGAGAGGTACTGCTGAGCGGCGTCAGTGGACACCGGGTACGCCCGCATCGCGTCGATAAAGCCATGCACGATCTGTACCGGGGTGGCACCGGCGGGCGGGCCTGGCGGCTGGTAGCGGATCAGCGGCTCGGTGTCGGCTCCCCCGACCTGAGCCAGCGACACTCCGCCGCTGTCCGGGATATCAGCGCAGCCAGCTCCCAGGATCAGTGTGGCGAACGCGGCCACGAGCACGCCACCACGCCACCTCTCCTCCGGACTCATGGTGCGGCCCCGCGGGTCATGGGAACGTCGAGCCGTTCATCGGCCGCACCGGCCGGTGGGATCGTGACGTCGTCCGGGATCAGCGGCAAGGGCGAGCGCGTCGGGTCCCGGCCGGCTCGCCGTGGCAGCGTGAGGCGGAACTGGGCCCCCGAGCCTGGTTCACCCCAAGCCTGGAGCCAACCGCCGTGCAACGCGGCGTCCTCCAGGGAGATCGCCAATCCCAGCCCGGTGCCGCCGCTGGTGCGGGCGCGCGCCGGGTCGGCACGCCAGAACCGGTTGAAGACCAACGAGGCCTCACCCGGGCGGAGGCCGACGCCCCAGTCGCGCACCACCAGGGCGGCCGCGTCCGCACCGCTCTTGACCCTGACCTGCACCACCGGCGAGTGACTGTAGTCGATTGCGTTGGCCACCAGATTGCGGACGATGCGCTCAATCCTCCGCACATCGGCCTCGACCCGGCAGGGCGCATTATCGGCGACCACCTCCAGGCGCACGCCGTTGCGCTCGGCCAGACCCTCGTACGCAGAGACCACCCGGCGGGAGAGCTCAGCAAGGTCGACGGTCTCCACGACGAGCCGAGCCGCGCCAGCGTCGAAACGGCTGATCTCGAGGAGGTCGGTGAGCAGCGACTCGAAGCGGTTCAGCTCGACCTGGAGCAGCTCTGCGGACCGGGCCGTGGTGGGGTCGAACTGCTCTCGCCGGTCATGGAGGACGTCCGCAGCCATCCGCACCGTCGTCAACGGGGTGCGCAGCTCATGCGAGACGTCGGACACGAAGCGACGTTGTACGCGCGACAACTCCTCCAGCTGCCCGATCTGGCGCTGAAGGCTCGATGCCATCTGGTTGAACGACTGCCCCAACCGGGCAAGGTCGTCTTGTCCACGCACGTGCATGCGTTCCTCGAGCCGGCCGGCGGCAAGGCGCTCGGCGATCCGCCGCGCCAACCGCACCGGGGTGACGACCTGTCGCGTTACCAGCCAGGCGACGGCTGCCACCAACATCATCAGGCTCAAGCCGGCCCAGATGAGCGCTTGGCGTACCAGCGAGAGCGTGTGTTGCTGGTCGGCCATCGAATACAGGTAGTACAGCGTGTACGCCTCACCTGTGCTGTTGAGGAGGAGCCGGGACCCGACGACGACGGCCGGCTCCTGGCTGCCGTTGTCGCGGACCAACGGGGCGAACGTCCACCAGGCACCAGGCTCGGTTTCGACGCGCTCCCGCAGATCCTCGGGGACGCTCTCATCGGCGACGTCCTCGGAGTTGAGCACTCCGGGTGCCCCCTCCTGTGCGCCTGGAGGTCCGAGCGGGCCGTACAGCACCAGCGCGTAGCCGGGCGGTGAGCCGCCGCGGCTGGCGAGGCTGGCGACGAGCTGATTGAGGATCTGGGACTGGCTGTCGGTGTCCGTGACGACGCTGGCGTCCAGCTGCTGCTGCGCGTCGACGAAACCGGCTTGTGCCTGCGCCACCGACTGCTCCTGCTTGCCATCGACCAACCCGGTAGCAACTTGCCGCATCAGCATCCAGCCCACGAGGGCTGTCACCACGGCACACAGGACAAGGGTGCCCACGATGACGCGTGCCTGCAGGGAGCGCACCAGCAGGTGGCGTGCCATCCGCCACGGCGCAGTGACGGCACGAAGCGCGTTCGCCCGGAGTGCGGAGAGGCGAGGCGGGTCGACGACGCGGGTGCCTGCGCGGATGATCATGGCGATGTCCGAGCCGCTTCCGCGACTACGCGGATCCTGCCTTGTAGCCGACCCCGCGCACCGTCACCACGACGTCAGGGTGCTCGGGGTCGTGCTCGATCTTCGAACGCAACCGCTGCACATGCACGTTGACCAGGCGGGTGTCGGCCGCGTGCCGATAACCCCAGACCTGTTCCAGCAACACTTCGCGGCTGAAGACCTGCCACGGTCGCCGGGCCAGGCACAAAAGCAGGTCGAACTCCAACGGCGTCAAGGAGATGGCCTCGCCGTCACGCCGCACGGTGTGCCCGGCGACGTCGATGGTGAGGTCGCCGATCGTGATGATCTCCGGAGTGTCATCGGCCAGCTTGCGGACCCGGGCCCGTATCCGCGCCACCAACTCCTTGGGCGTGAACGGCTTGACGACGTAGTCGTCCGCGCCGGACTCCAGCCCCACAACGATGTCGACGGTGTCGTTCTTCGCCGTGAGCATGACGATCGGGACACCCGACTCGGCGCGTATCGCCTTGCAAACATCGATACCGTCCATGCCGGGCAACATCAAGTCCAGCAGCACCAGATCGGGTCGGTGCTCGCGGAAGGCGGCGAGCGCCTGGCTACCCACGTTGCACACCGAAGGCTCGAAACCCTCGTTGCGCAAGACGATCGTCAACATCTCGGCCAGGGCAGCGTCGTCATCGACGACCAGCACCTTCCCGTTGGCTGCCGCGCGGCTGGGCGCCGGCTCCGCCTCCATGCAGTCCTCCACTGTTGGTGCGCAGGTCAGGACGACGACCGTGCTGCTCCTAGAGTACGGCTCGCGCTGTACTGCGAGAGGTGAGTGACCGTGTTACGTGCGCAGCGCGAGCCGCCATGCACCGGTTCGACCACCCGCCGCGCTGCTGGTGCGCGACCAGGGTCAGATGGGATGTCAGTAGCGGTACTGGTCGGACTTGTAGGGCCCGTCGACATGCACACCGAGGTAGTCGGCCTGCTCCTTGCTGAGCTCCGTGAGCTGGACGCCGAGAGCGGACAGGTGCAGCCGGGCGACTTCTTCGTCGAGGTGCTTGGGCAGCGTGTGCACCCCGGTGGGGTAGTCCGCGAGGCGGGTGAAGAGCTCGATCTGCGCCAACACCTGGTTGGTGAAGGAGTTCGACATCACGAATGACGGGTGTCCGGTGGCGTTGCCAAGGTTGAGCAGCCGGCCCTCGGACAGCACGATCACCGCGTGACCGTCGGGGAACGTCCACAGGTCGACCTGCGGTTTGACGTTGGTGCGCACGACTCCGGGCGTCTGCGCGAGACCTGCCATGTCGATCTCGTTGTCGAAGTGGCCGATGTTGCCCAGGATCGCCTGGTGCTTCATCGCCGCAATGTGCTCGGCGGTCACCACGTCGCGGCAACCGGTGGCGGTGACCACGATGTCGGCCTCGCCAATGATGTCGTCGAGCCGCGTCACCTGGTAACCGTCCATCGTCGCCTGCAGAGCGCAGATGGGATCGATCTCGGTGACGATCACGCGGGCGCCCTGGCCGCGAAGCGCCTCCGAGCATCCCTTGCCGACGTCTCCGTACCCACACACGACCGCGACCTTGCCGCCGATCAGTACGTCGGTGGCGCGGTTGATGCCATCGATCAGCGAGTGCCGGCAGCCATATCGGTTGTCGAACTTGGACTTGGTCACCGAGTCGTTGACGTTGATCGCCGGGAACAGCAAAGTGCCCTCGCGTGCCCGCTCGTACAGGCGCAGGACGCCGGTGGTCGTCTCTTCCGTCACGCCCTGGACACTCTCGCCGACGCGGGTCCAGCGCTGCGGGTCCTGCTCGAGCGAGGATGCCAACACCCGGTAGATCTCGGCCAGCTCAGCGTTGTCCGTACTCTCCGGAGCCGGCACCTCCTTGGTCTTCTCAGCGCCCACGCCAAGGTGTACGAGCAGCGTTGCGTCGCCACCGTCATCGAGGATCATGTTGGGCTGCTCGTCGCCTGGCCACACCAGGATCTGCGTGGTGCACCACCAGTACTCGGCCAGCGACTCCCCTTTCCACGCGAAAACCGGCACCCCGCGGAGGTCGTCCTCGGTGCCGTCCCGGCCCACCACGACTGCGGCCGCGGCGTGGTCCTGGGTGGAGAAAATGTTGCAGCTTGCCCAGCGCACCGAGGCGCCGAGGTCGACCAACGTCTCAATCAGCACCGCTGTCTGCACGGTCATGTGAAGCGAGCCGGCGATCCGCGCCCCGGACAGCGGTGAGCTGTCCCGGAAGCGCTCTCGCATCGCCATCAGGCCGGGCATCTCGTGCTCGGCGAGCGTGATCTCGGTCCGGCCGAAGTCGGCTAGTCCCACGTCGGCGATCTTGAAATCCATGACAGTCCCTTTGCGCGTCGGGTGATGAAGGCGGGCGCCGTGCCGATGAATCAGACGCTGCGGCGCCACCAGTCCTCGTGCCGGGCGACTGGGCGCCTGGTACCACGGGCCATCCGGCCCCTTACGGGAGGACCCGCACACCCTACCGCGTCCGGCCGCCAACTCCCCGACTCACACCGACCTCACCGACCTCACCGACCTTGTCACGCTCAGATCAGGTCATGACCTGGCGTGGCGGTGACAACTCGCGTTGGGCGACATGGGCGTCAGTGGGCGCCGGGTGAGCTGGGCGGAGCCGGGCGTGGCTCGGGTACGTAGTCCGGCCGGTAGATGTCAGGCTCCAGGTAGATCGCCTGCGCCACCGGCTCGACCGCCCGAACGCGGCGTTCGGCCTCGTCGATGGTGTGCGCCACGGAGTCGGCGGTGTTGTCGTGGTCGACCCCGATCTTCGCGGCCACGAGCAGCTCCTCCGGACCCAGATGCAAGGTCTTGAAGTGGATGACGCGGCGCACACCCGGCGTCTCTTCCAGCGCGGTTCGCATCCGCTCGATCGCCGCCTTGCTTGCGGACTCGCCGATCAGCAGGCTCTTGGTCTCCACCGCGAGCGTGATCGCGACGACGACGAGCAACGTGCCGATGGCCGCCGCACCCATAACGTCGAAGTAAGCGTTTTCGGTCAGCAGCGTCAGTCCGACTCCGGCGAGGGCGAAGACCAGCCCGAGCAGCGCGGCCAGGTCCTCGAGCAGCACCACCGGCAGCTCGGGCGCCTTGGACCCGCGGATGAACTGGACCCACGACTTGTCGCCGCGGACCTTGTTCGACTCGGAGATCGCGGTTCGGAACGAGAAACTCTCCATCACGATGGCCGCGCTGAGCACGACCAGCGGGAGCCACCACCAGCGGCTCTCCAGCAATTCGTCTGGCTTGCCCTCCACCACCTCGTGGTACTTGTGGTACGCCTCGTACAACGCGAACAGTCCACCGATGCTGAACAGCACGATCGCGACAATGAAGCTGTAGATGTAGCGCTCGCGTCCGAAACCGAACGGGTGCTCCTCGGTCGCTTCTCGTTGCGAGCGCTTGGCGCCGAGCAGTAGCAGCCCCTGGTTGCCGGAATCTGCCACGGAGTGGATCGCCTCGGCCAGCATCGAGGTGGCTCCGGTCACCAGCCAGGCTGCAAACTTGGTGATCGCGATTCCGAGGTTGGCAAGCAGCGCGGCAACGACCGCTCGGTTGCCTCCGTGCGCTGACATGTCACCTCTGCGTGCTTGTGGAGCGCCTATCCTGCCCGACCGAGCCCGATGCCAAGGTAGGCGGCGGTATAGCTGCCCTGCAAAAGCAGCGATGCATAGCGGGCGACTTCGGGACCGGAGTCACAGGTCAGCGTGTGCATGCGTACCTGCTGCCGAGTTGCCTGCGCGACCAGTCGCCCCCGCTGCTCCCGTACGGCCGATCCCTGCGTGCCGTCGTCGAGTATCACCAGCGCCGGCCGGGCCGTAGCGACAACCTCGTCGTCGAGCGGGTCTGCGAACAGGTCGCGCGGGGCGGTCGCGGCGAGGACGGGGATCAGCTGGTCGACGTCAGCCGCCAGGGACGACTGACCGGAGGCGCGCCTGATCGACTCGGCAACCCTGCGGGCTGCCCTGGCGGCGAGTACCGAACCGCCCCACAGCAGCGGATTGGCGTCAGCGACCAACAGCGCCAACTCCTTGGCCGGGTTGTGCACGATGTCGCGGAACGGCGAGCAGGAAACCGCCACCTCGTCGAGCGCGGCGGCCACGGCTTCGGGGTCGAGCTCGGGACCGAGCCCGAGCTGGTGCAGGGCCTGCAACATCACGACGGCGGCGGCCAGAGTGTCGCCAGTAAAGATGGGGAGCACGCTGCTGTGCCGCCCCGCCGCGAGCTCGGCAACCGTCGAGTGTGGATCGCAGGCGACAACGAGCCCGCAGCCGCGACGGACCGCCTCGGCGATTGCGGTGGATGCCACCACGTCACCAGGTGTTTGGGCCAGCACCACAACGGTGTCCCAGGTGCCGGCCCAGCCGGGCAGCCCGGGGCCCGGCCAGGCGACGAAGGGCACCGGACACCACGGCTCGAGGACCGCGCGAAGTAGCCGGGAGTCGGCGCCGGCGACGACGACCGCTCGCGGAGGCGTGTCGGCGACCAGCGTCGCCAACCCGGACCCGGAGGCCTCCACCTCCCGCCGCACCCGCGCACCCGCCTCCGCCAGTGTCCGCAGCTGCACGACCCGAGCGAGCGCATCCGGGTCGTCCAGCAACGAGTCGTCGAACACCGCTCAGCCCGTCTGTGCGGAGCCATCGGCGTCGGACGCCTGCGGCGGGGGGTCAGGCCGTCGGGCCTCGTCGATCAGCATCACTGGAATGTCGTCGTGTACCGGATAGGCCAGACCGCATCCGTTGCAGACGAGCTCGCTGGCGTCCTCGTCGACGGATAGCTTTGCTCGACAGGCAGGACAGACAAGGATCTCCAGCAACGTGGCATCGACATTCATCGATCACTCCTGAGCACTGTGAGCACGCTGTCGCGTACTCGACCCATTGTCGCCGAATCCGCCGCCTCCACGTTGAGCCGGACCAGCGGCTCCGTATTCGATGCCCGCAGGTTGAACCACCAGTCAGTGCCGCTCATGGTGAGACCGTCCAGGTGATCAACGCCCACCACCTTCGTCTCGGCTCGCAGCCGGGCTTCGACCGAGCCGAGCACGTTCGCGGTATCCGGCACCGTGGAGTTGATCTCGCCGGACGCCACATAGCGGCGGTACCCGTCGACGATCTGCGACAACGGCCGCGGCGAACCGGCCACCACCGCCAAGACGTGCATGGCGGCCAGCATGCCGGAGTCGGCGGACCAGAAGTCCCGGAAGTAGAAGTGGCCGGAGTGCTCGCCGCCGAAGACCGCGCCGTGCTCGACCATGGCCGCCTTGATGACCGCGTGACCCACGGCGGTGCGCACCCCCACGCCACCGGCGGCGGCAATCACATCCGGCACTACCCGCGAGCACACCACGTTGTACAGAATCGTGGCACCCGGGTGGCGGGCCAGCTCCCGCTCGGCGATCATCGCCGCGATCACCGATGGGCTGACGATCTGACCGAGCTCATCGATGACGAAGCACCGGTCGGCGTCTCCGTCGAAGGCCAACCCGAGGTCGGCTCTCTGGTCG
>JACCYJ010000076.1 GCA_013696555.1 Nocardioidaceae bacterium
TGCGGCGAACAGGGTGCTGGTGCCGTGCCGGACGTAGTCATGGGTCCTGCGTTCGGGGAACCCAGGCTGCATCGGCAGCATCTTCTGGGTCCGATCCAACGCTTGGATCTGGGACTTCTCGTCCACGTACAGCACGATCGCGTTCTCCAGCGGCGCCAGGTATAGCCCGACGACGTCGGTGACCTTGGCGACCAGTTCAGGATCGGTGGAGAACTTGAACGTCTCGGCCCGCCACGGCTGCACCCGATGGTGTCGCCAGGTCCGCAGCACGGTCGAGGGATCGACCCTCAGATGCGTGGCCAGCAGCCGGCTCGACCAGTGCGTGACCCCGAGCTTCTTCGGCGGCGGCGCGAGCGTCGCTGCCAAGATCTTGGCCCGGTCCACGGTCCGCGGGCGGCCGGAACGCTGCTCGTCCTCCAGCCCGCTCACGCCCGCGACCTCGTATCTGGCCCGCCAGCTGATCACCGTCTTGTCGGGCGGCTGGCTTGAGAAAGCGTTTCGGCTGGTGGGTCACACCATGAGGTCAGGAACCTGCCGCCTGGACGACCTCTCGTGGGGGGCGCGGCGGAACAGCGGCGGGAGATAGCTCACCATCAAGCTCGACCACGTCAGATGGGTCAGGACCGGCGCCTGCAGACCTCCGGAGGCACGCCGTTGCAGGCTGAAGAGCGTCCCCATTACCCCGGCCGCGAGCACCAGCGCGGGGTTCCGGGTCGATGCCGTCGCCAACGTATAGACGGCCGTCGAGACGACGACGGCCTGATCAGCATCCAATACCGCATAGAGCGCGCCGCGGAAGAACACCTCTTCGCCCAGACCGTTGACTAGCGTCGTTGCCACGTTCAGGGGCCGGCTGCCTTCTTCGGCGAACGTCAGGACATTGCCGATCGCCTCATCGAGGACGGGGATGCGGCGCGCCACCAGCGCGCACCCGTAGAAGAACGCGAAGGCGCCCACACCGGTTGCGGCAGGGGTGATGATCGGCCGGCGCAGCCGCCGGTCGCGGCTCTGGATCCAGCCGAGGTGCAGTGGCCCGGACAGCAACCCGCCGGCGGTCCAGGTGGTCGCGACGGCGGCGGTGAGCCCGTAGAACTGCTTGGAGCCGGGTCTGGTCGAGAAAGACATGGCGAGCAGACCGGTGCCTAGTAGAGAGACCCCGGCCACAACCCGTCTTCTACGGGACACCGCGGCCGCCGACTCGCGATGATCAATCGGTACGACGTGTCCCATTGACATTGGCAACCGCGACCTCAACTCAGTTCCCGCGGCTCGCCACCAGGCTGTGCTGCGCGGCGAGGTCATTCAGCCTTCTTCCGCTGGTCGTGCTCGCCCAGGGCCGTGCGCACCGCGTCGTCGTACCCCATCGGTTCGAATGGGACGAGGGATCTGATGCTGTCGTCGTGGACCACGACTTCGTTGGCCATCGAGTCGACGAGCGACCGGCCCGTCTGCGTGTCCACGTCGGTGACCAGCGCCAACCAGCGCGACGACAGGCTGGGGCTGAGCAACGGGACCGGGACGATCAAGAGTCGACGATTCTTGATCCTGGCCACCCGACGCAGCATGCTGACGTACTGCAGCACCTCGGGACCGCCGATCTCGAAGATCCGTCCCTTCGACCGCGGCTCGTCGAGCACCCCAACCAGGTAGCGCACGACGTCGGCCACCGCGATCGGCTGCGTCCTGGTGCGCACCCAGCGAGGCGTGACCATTGCGGGCAGATGCTCGACCAACTGCCGGGTCATCTCCCACGAGATGCCGCCACTTCCCACGATGATGCCGGCTCTCAGCACGGTGACAGGAGTCCCGGCGCTGCCAAGAAGGCACTCGACCTCGCGTCGGCTGCGCAGATGGGAGGACAACTGTTCGGTCTCACTACCGAGGCCCCCGAGGTAGACGATTTGCTCGACTGCGGCCTCCGAGGCGGCCCTTCCGAACGCGCGGGCGGCCTCCGCATCCAGTCGCTCGAAGTTCTTCGAGTCCAAGGAGTGCACCAGGTAGTAGGCGGCTCGGCACCCGTCAAGTGCCTTCGGCAGGGTGGCGGGGTCGTGTACGTCTCCATGCACCGCATCGCCGTCCCCGTCGTAACTGTCGGGGTTTCGGGTCATTGCCCGTACTTGGTGGCCCGTTGCGGTGAGGGCAGGACAAAGGCGTCGCCCGACGAATCCCGATGCGCCCGCGACCAGGACCGGGCTCGGCGGGTTCATAAGTGCTCCTTCGCCTGCCGGCGTTGCCACGTCCCGCTGGGCTGAGGTCGTTGATGGCCGAACTCCCCACCGATCCGACCGCCATAGGGTCTGCCGTGATCGGCATACTCCTCACGGAAGTACGACAGCTGCCACCGGCCGAGATCGATCCCGCATCCGGTGCGAAGAATCGCGGTATCCACAGGCGCACCGTGCACCCGAATGCTGCCGGCACTACCCATCCGGACCAGCACGAACTCGTCATCGTCGTCGTGCCGGATCTCGGCGGACAGCGGCTCGAGTCCGGGCAACCAGATGTCGCAGTCGGAGTCCCCGCCGATGGTGGTGACGTGATTGCGCAGCGGGAACACCCTCGGGCGATCCTCGGCTCTCGCGTACGGCCCCAACGGCATGACCAGTTGCGGATTCCCACCCCGATGCGGATCATGTGTCGTGGTCACTGGAGCGCGGGGACGCCGGACCATCGTGGGGACGACCGGGAACAGCGTTGGGGGCGGTGCGAGCTCAGCGGCCGGTAGCGCACCCCCGGTCGGGGCTTGGGTTCGGCCGCGGATCAAAGACCGAAGGCCCGCTCCCCGTTCGATGCGAATGTGCCGTGAGCCCGTCAGCCGGCGCTGCAGCCACGACGTCCGCGCCGCGCCCAACGTGACGAGCGGCCCAGACGGCATGACCACGCTAACCGACAATCCTCTGTCCGCGAGTCCCTTCGCGAGGCCGCGGATCGCACCCGAGTCCGACCGTCCGGCGAACAGGAACGGGTCGCTGACCAGCAGCTGCAGCGCCCTCCCGGAACCGGTCAGCGCCCCGGTTACGGTGCGCGAACCGGGGATGTGCACCGAGAACGTCAGGTCGGCGTCGACGGTGAGTTGGGTGGCCATCTGGTCAGGCGACGCGCTCGGTCGAGCTGGCGTTGTCCTTTGTGGTGACCTGCAGGGTGCCGTGGAGCTTCCAGGTCGCGCGCGGGGACTCCGTTCCGGTGTCGCGAGGAACTTCGACGGCCATGTCGATGAAGCGGTAGTTGATCGCTGCTTCCCGACCGGTGAGGAAGGACCACATCTCGCGGCCGAGGTCGGTCCAGTCGATGACCTCGCTGGTCTGGGGGTTGGAGTGGGTGGTGCTCTCGGTCATGGCGGTCTCCTTGCTTAAGGAGGAAAGTTAGACACTTTCCTCAACGATCCGTTTAGGTTTACAGTGACATCATGCGCCCTACAGCCCTCTCGACGCAACCTTTGTCTTCAGCGGCCTCCCCTCCGGCGATTCTGACCATCGGTGATCTCGCGGAACGGACGGGCCTGAAGCCTGCCACGTTGCGAGTGTGGGAGACCCGGCACGGCTTTCCACTGGCCCAGCGCCGCGATAGCGGCCACCGCCGCTACCGCGAAATCGACGTCGAGCTCGTGCGGCAGGTGATCCGGCGGCGGGACTCAGGCGTCCGTCTGGAGGTGGCGATAGCAGAGGTGGCGCTGATCCAGGCGGCGGTCGAGGGCCCACCGGGCGAGCCTTCGATCTACGCGGTTCTCCGCCGAAGGCACCCCGCCCTGCAGCCTCAGCGGCTGAAGAAGTTCACTCTGATCGCGCTGTCTTGGGCAATCGAGGACGAGTGCTGTGCGCGGGCCGAGAGGCCGATGATCTTCGGTGGATTCCAGCAGGAGCGGTACTTCCGCGCTGTGAAGGAGCGGTGGACCGAGCTTGCGCGGATCGCCCGGTCGACCACGGTATTTGCCGACTTCTCCGATGCGGCCGACTCTGTAGCAGGCACGAGTCTCGTGCACCTCCCAAAGAATGCACCGCTGCGGAGGGAGTGGATGGTCGTATGCGACGCACCGGACTACCCGGCCTTGCTGACCGCCTGGGAACTGCCCGGGCAGTCGACCGTCCCTGATCGGCGGCGGCTCTTCGAGGCGATCTGGACAGTCGAGCCGCATGCCGTACGCAGCGCGGCCCGCGCATGTGCGCAGGTGGCTTTGCAGCTGGGCCACCCCGATGCGGCGCCGCTCCTGTACGAACTCGCCGAGGATCCCCCCGCCCCTCCAGTCGAACTGCTGAAGGCGACGTCCTTGCTCAACCGGGTGGTGGCATACGTCGACGCGACGGCATAAGGCAACCGGCCCCGCTCGCACTCGGTGGAGGGGGAAATGCGGTGGCGGAGGCGGCCAGGCTTGTTCGCGGGCACTCATATCCTGACCTCATGGACCTGGAGTTCAGCGGCCAGATCTGGTTCTGGAAAGGCCCGGCGCCGTGGTACTTCGTTACCGTGCCGGAAGAGGAAAGCGACAACCTGGAGGCGACGGCCACGTCGGTGAGCTATGGCTGGGGCATGATCCCGGTGACAGCTCAGATCGGGGAAACCGACTGGGAGACCTCGCTGTGGCCCAAGGACGACCGCTACATCGTGCCCGTCAAGGCGGACGTGCGGAAAGCCGAAGGTCTCAAGGAAGGCGACACGGTGACGGTGCGGCTGGCCGTCAGCCTCTGACCCGTCGGCGCCACCTGCCTGATCTTGACGGGATCCCTGACTCAAGTGCGAGTCGCGCAAAATGTCGTCGCAGTCCGTAGCTTTGCGGTATGGACGACATCCTGGCTGCCGGCAGTCGATTCATCGCGGCCAACGCGCGCTTGCTGGAGCAGCGGCTCCATGCGGCCTGCTTTCTGGGCGGATCCGCCGAAGGGGTTGTCGATGTCCTTCGCGGATATCAGAACGGCGACGGCGGATTCGGTCATGGTCTCGAGTCGGACAAGCGATGTCCGGCCAGCCTGCCGATCGACGTCGAGGTCGCCCTGACGGCGATGGCCACGGCCGGCGCGGTCGACGCGACGATGGTGCAGCGGGCGGGTGACTTCCTGGCGAGGACGGCGGCGGGCGTCGACGCCGGCGGCGCTGTCCCGCTTGCGTTCCCGGTCATCGAGGCATACCCGCGCGCAGAGCACTGGACCGACTGGACCTACGAGCCGGCGCTCAATCCGACGGCGGGACTGGTCGGTCTGCTCTTCCAGCTCGGCATCGACCACCCGTGGATGCACGAGGCGACCAACTGGTGCTGGGCGAAGCTCGAGGGCGGCGACGCCGTGCAGGATGTGCACACCTTGTCGGAGGTGCTGATCTTCCTTGCCCATGTGCCGGAACGCGACCGGGCCGCCGAGCACGCGGCCAGGCTGTCCGAAAACCTCGGCCGGGTGAGATTGCTGAACCTCGACCCCGAGGCGTCCGACTACGGCCTCACGCCACTGCACCTGGCAAGCACGGCCGCCTCGCCGTGGCACGCGTGGTTCGGTGACGACCTCGTCGCCGCGCACCTCGATCGTCTGGAGCGAGACCAGCAGGCCGACGGCGGCTGGCCGATCACATGGGAGCCGCCGAGCGAGGCGTCCGCCCTCGAGTGGCGCGGCGTCGCGACGCTCAGGGCGCTTCTCACGCTCCGCTCATACGGCCGACTCAGCGACGACTGATTCGAGGCCGTCACCTCCTCACCTGTGACGACCGAGCGTCAAGCACGTCGAGGTCGCGCTCGGCATAGAGCCGGTGCGACCACTCTTCGTTGAGGATGACCTGAAGGCAGCGGCGCACGGGGAAGCTCTCCGGCTCTGGATAGCCCGGCTCCGCGACAGGTTCGGTCATGCCGGCAAGCTGCTCGTCGGTGAGGTCGGTGATCACCTGGCGCATGGTGGCCATCCGCTCCGCGCGCAAGGCAAGCACCTCGTTGAGCGACGGCCGCGCATCGCGGTCGCGGGGCACGCTGGGCTCGTCGGGCATGTCGTCGCGGTGAATTCATTCGTGTTGAATCAGAACTGCCGCGGAGTTGGTTACGCCTACCGCACTGACCAGCAGGCAGTCATCGACTGGATCCTCGATCACGCCGGTGACGAGGCCGATCAGATTCGGATCGTCGAGATCTGAGTTTGCTCCCACGCCCTTTGCGTGCGGCTCGCCGGCGTGGCCGGCGCCAGGCTGGGTACCGGTACCTCATGACCACATCACCGCAGGAGCCAGGTGCTCCCGAGCAGGCACCCGATCTCGACCCGAGCCCCGTCCCCGACCCTGACACCGCGCAGCCAGACGTCGTGCCCTCCCCGGCAGGTGGCGACCCGCTCACGGCCGACCCAGGGGAACCCATGGAAGCCCCGGACTGACCTTGGTGACGTTCGCCTCGGCTACGACGGGGTACAACGCAGGCGGCGAGGCGCTCGCGCGCCTTCGCGGTCGATGATCGACTGACACCGCACGCATTGGAGGCGATATTGATGTTGAACCAAGATGAAGCGCGGCAGGCCATCGGCGCGCAGGCGTACGGCAGCGATGGGGACAAGATCGGCAAGGTCGGCCAGGTCTATCTGGACGACGAGACCAATGAGCCAGCGTGGGCAACGGTAAACACCGGCCTGTTCGGCACCAGTGAGACCTTCGTCCCGCTGAGCGACGCCTCCTTGACGGCCGATGGCCTGGTTGTCGCTCACCCCAAGGACACGGTCAAGGATGCGCCCAATGTGAATGACGACGATGGGCATCTGACGCCGGATCAGGAGCGGGCGCTCTACGAGTACTACGGCATGGCGTACACCGAGTGGACAGAAGGCTCACTCGACGACGGTCCCGGCCGGGACACGACGTCCACGGAGCCGACCGGACGAGAGCCGATCGCATCACCTACCAGCTCCGACACCGATAACGCGATGACGCTGTCGGAGGAGCGAGTACAGGTCAGCGGCACCACCACATCGCCAATCGGTCGGGCCCGGTTGCGCAAGATCGTCGAGACCGAGTACGTCACCCAGACCGTGCCGGTGCGTCGCGAGCGGGTCATCGTCGAGAACATCCCTCCCGGCGAAGACGGTTTGGCCGACGACGCCACCGGTGACGGCGGCCCCGAAGTCGTGCTGCACGAGGAGCGGCCGGTGCTCGAGAAGACCGTCGAACCCGTCGAGCGGGTCCGCCTTGGTACCGAGCAATACACCAGCGAGGAAACAGTGGGCGAGGAGGTCCGCCGGGAGCGCATCGATGTCGAGGGTGACGTAGAAGACAGGCGCAACTCCTAGGAACGGCCCATCAACCCACCATCAGCAGACGAGAGGCACGAAGCAGCATGGGACTCATGAGCAAGCTGGCGAAGCTCACGTTGGCCAAGAAGGCGTTCGACGTGGCCCGCAAACCGGAGAATCAGGCCAAGATGAAGGGGGTCCTCGCATCGCTTCGCGGGAAGAAGCGCCCGCGCTGACGTCGTCTTGGCTGCCAACTCGTGGCGGCTAGAGGCCGAACTGCGATCGGGTGTCCGCGGGGACGATGGGCACGAACTCGGGGTGCTTGGCGATGAAGGATGCGACGAAGGGGCAGTACGGCAACACCATCTGGCCGCGATCGCGCAGCGTCTCGAGTGTCAAGCGAATCAACTCGGTCGCGAGGCCACGACCGCCTCGGGCAGGCTCGATCTCGGTGTGGGGTAGCGCCAGCGCATCCCCCTGGGGCACCACCTCGGCGAAACCAGCCAGTTCGTCATCTTCGTAGATCTCAAACCGTCGCCCGTTCGCCGCCTCCCGTACCGCAACTCCCATGTCGCCATCCTCCCGGGCTTCCCGCCGCGGCAGTCACCGTACCTTGACCACTACGGACGCCGACTCGACGGCGCAGTGTTGGTACCACTGTGGTCCATGGGGCACAATGGCGATCGATTACCGGATTCACTGCCACACAGGCCGCTGGGGAAGGCGTACCTGATCGGCAGGAGGATCTGTGACCGTGATGACCCGTGGCGTGTTCTACGTCCACTCCGCGCCCTCGGCGCTGTGTCCGCATGTCGAGTGGGCGATTGGCGGTGTTCTCGGAGTCGCCGTCAACCTGACGTGGTCACCGCAGCCGGCCGCCTCCGGCGCCTATCGCACGGAGCTGTCCTGGCAGGGTGCGGCTGGGGCCGCGGCCACGATTGCCTCTGCGCTGCGCGGCTGGAATCACCTACGCTTCGAGATCACCGAAGAGCCGACGCCCGGCAGCGAGGGGAGCCGGTACTCGTACACCCCCGAGCTCGGAATCTTCCATGCCGTGATCGGCCTCCACGGCGACATCATGATCCCGGAAGAACGGCTGAAGACCGCGGTCGTGCGGGCCGCCCTGGGTGAGACCACGCTCGAGCTGGAGATCGACAAACTGCTCGGCCGGCGTTGGGACGACGAGCTGGAGACATTCCGCTACGCCGGCGACGGTGCCCCGGTGCGGTGGCTCCACCAGGTTGTCTGAGGGTCCGTTCGACGTTCGTCTCAGAGCGGGATGTTGTTGTGCTGGCCGCGGATGGCCGGCGTGCGCAATGCGGCACTGATCGCCCCGGCTAGGGCGGAGCGTGACTTGGTCGGTTCGATCACCTCGTCGACGACCCCGATGTCCACGGCGCGCTCGACGCCACCAGCGATCCGTTCGTGCTCGACGGCAAGCTCGGCCTCCACGCTGGTCCGGACGTCAACCGGCACCTCGGCCAACCGGCGGCGGTGCAGGATCCGAACCGCGGCGATGGCGCCCATGACCGCCACTTCCGCACCCGGCCAGGCAAAGACCCGGGTGGCTCCAAGTGAGCGGGAGTTCATTGCGATGTAGGCACCGCCGTACGCCTTGCGCGTGACCAGCGTGACTCGCGGCACCGTCGCCTCGCTGAACGCGTGCAGCAACTTGGCTCCCCGGCGGACGACACCGTCCCACTCCTGCCCCACCCCCGGGAGGTAGCCGGGCACATCCACGATGACCACCAGCGGCACCCCGAACGCGTCGCACATCCGGACGAAGCGCGCCGCCTTCTCCGCCGACAGCGAGTCGAGGCACCCACCGAGCCGCAATGGGTTGTTGGCGATGACACCGACGGTACGACCACCGAGGCGCCCGAGCGTCGTGGTGATGTTGGGTGCCCACCGACCGTGCAGCTCCAGCCCCGAGTCGTCGTCCAACAGGTCCGCGACCAGCGGGTGGACGTCGTAAGCACGGCGCATCGACTCCGGTAGCGAGCCGGCCAGGTCGATATCTTCGACGGTCGAGTCGTCGAGAACCCCCTGGTCACCCAGGAGCGAGACCAGCCGCCCAGCCTCGTGCAGCGCGTGCGCTTCGGAGTCGGCGAGCACATGCACTACCCCAGAGCGGCGCCCATGCGGCTCCGGGCCGCCCAGGCGCAGCATGTCGACGTCCTCCCCGGTCACCGAGCGGACGACGTCTGGGCCGGTCACGAAGATCCGGCCCTCGGGTCCGAGGATGACCACGTCGGTCAGCGCCGGACCGTACGCCGCGCCACCGGCCGCCGGGCCGAGCACCACGGAGATCTGTGGAATGCGACCGGAGGCCAGTGTCATGGCGTGGAAGATCTGCCCGACGGCATGCAGGCTCAAGACGCCTTCGGCCAGCCGGGCACCGCCGGAATGCCACAGGCCGACGATCGGCACCGAGTCGCGGACAGCTCGTTCGTAGGCGTGCACGACGACCTTGCACCCCTCGTCGCCCATGGCACCGCCCATCACGGTGGCGTCCGAGCAGAATGCGACGGCAGGGGCGCCGTTGACCCGTCCGACGGCAGCCAGCATCCCGCTCGTGTCGTCGTTGCTGATCAGCTCGAGCGAATCTGCGTCGAAGAAGGCGCCGAGGCGCTCGACGGGGTTGCGGGGGTCTAGCTCGCGCGGCAGTTTGGCCGGCTTGGGTGCAGCGGCGCCGACTGCCGACGTCTCTGCCTTGGTCTCCGCTTTGGTTACCGTCATGGTGGGTTCCGTCCTCGTTCAAACATTGGTGAAGGCGATTGCGACGTTGTGCCCGCCGAACCCGAAAGAGTTGTTCAGCGCTGCGGCGTCACCCTGGGAGAGGTCGCGGACCTTGGTTGCGATGTCGAGATCGATTTCGGGGTCCCGATCGTCGAGGTTGATGGTGGGCGGCACCAGGCGATGATGCAGTACGAGGACCGTGGCAATGGACTCGAGTGCGCCCGCCGCCCCCAGTAGATGGCCGGTCATCGACTTGGTGCCGCTGACCACGATGCCGTCGGTGGCGTTCCCGAGCGTTGCCCGGATGGCCATGGCCTCGGCGATATCGCCCTGCGGGGTCGAGGTGGCGTGGGCATTGATGTGCCGGATGTCTCCCGGGGCCAAAGATGCCTCCCGCAACGCCATCGCCATGGCCCGGCTGGCCCCGAATCCCTCGGGATGCGGCTGGGCGATGTCATGGGAGTCGGCGGTGACTCCGGCCCCGGCGACCTCGGCGTAGGCGCGAGCTCCCCGGGCGCGGGCGTGCGCCTCGGACTCCAACACCAAGATGCCGCCACCCTCACCCAGCACGAACCCGTCACGGCCGACGTCCCAGGGTCGTGACGCTGCCTCTGGGTCGTCGTTTCGCTTCGACAGCGCCATCATCTGGCCGAACGCGGCCAGCGGCAGTGGATGCACGCACGCTTCGGTGCCACCCGCCAAGACGACGTCGGCGCGTCCCAGTCGGATCATGTCGACCCCCAGCGAGATGGCCTCGTTGCCCGAGGCGCACGCCGAAACCGGGGTATGGACACCGCTCTGCGCGCCCACGAAGAGCCCCACGTTGGCAGCGGCGCTATTGGGCATCAGCATCGGGATCGCCAACGGCGACACCCGTCGCGGCCCCTTGTCTTGGAGCAAGTCGTAGTTGGCCAACAACGTCTGAATTCCACCGATGCCCGATGCCACCGCCACGCCGAGCCGTTCGCGGTCCATATCGTCGCGACTCAGCCCGGAGTCTTCCCACGCCTCCTGCGCTGCGATCATCGCGAACTGCGCTGACCGGTCCAGGCGGCGCGCCTTGACCCGGTCCAGGACTTCGGCTGGCTCGACCGCCACCTCGGCTGCTATCCGTACCGGGAGCTGCTCCGCCCAGTCCTGCTCGAGCCGATTGACCCCGGAACGACCCGCAAGCAGGGCGTCCCACGTGCTGGGTACGTCACCGCCCAGGGGTGTGGTGACACCTAGTCCGGTCACCAGAACTCGCGTGGGGCTCATCGTGCGATCACCTCGCTTCGCTGTCGGCAGTCGGTCGCTTCGGCGCGCGGTCAGGACGATGCGCGCTCGATGAAGGCGACCGCGTCACCGACCGTCTTGAGGTTCTTCACCTCGTCGTCGGGAATCTTCACGTCGAACTTTTCCTCCGCCGCGACGACGACCTCCACCATGGACAGCGAGTCGACGTCGAGGTCATCGGTGAAGGACTTGTCCAGCTGGACGTCGCTGACAGGGATGCCGGCAACCTCGTTCACGATCTCCGCGAGGCTCGAGCGAATCTCCTCGGTGGTGGCCATGGTGGGTATCTCCTTGTGTGGTGGTGGTGGCGGTCGTGCCGGTCAAGGGCAAGCGTGGACTGACAACGGCTCATGGGATGGTCACGACTTGCGAGGCGTAGGCAAGGCCGGCGCCGAAGGCGATGAGCAGGGCCCGGTCCCCACTGCTCACCTGGCCGTCCTCGATCAGTCGATCGAGGGCCAGTGGGACAGAGGCGGCGGAGGTGTTGCCCTGGTCAGCGACATCGCGGGCGATGACGACCGAAGGGGGCAGCTTCAATGACCGTGCCATGGCATCGGTGATGCGCATGTTGGCCTGATGGGGAATGAAGGCGTCGAGCTCGTCGACCCCGACTCCGGCCAGGTCGAGCGCCTGCTTGGCGACCTTGGCCATCTCGAACGACGCCCAGCGAAACACCGGGTTGCCTTCCATCCGCAGTGTGGGCCAGGTGGCCTCGTCCCGTTGGAAGGCGTCGTCCCACGCCACCTCCTGTCGGATGAAGTCGTACTTCGACCCGTCCGAACCCCAGACCACCGGGCTGATTCCCATCGTGTCGGAGGGTCCGACGACGACCGCCCCCGCGCCGTCGGCGAAGATGAACGCGGTTCCCCGATCTGTCGGGTCGGTGATGTCGGACAGCTTCTCGACCCCGATGACCAGCACGTTGTGCGCCGTTCCGCAGCGGACCATGTCCGAGGCCAACGCCATTCCGTAGCAGAAGCCAGCGCAAGCCGCCGACAAATCGAATGCCGCGGCGGGGGTGGCGCCCAGCTCCTCCGCGATCAGCGTCGCCACGGCCGGCGTCTGCAGCAGGTGTGACACGGTCGCGACGATGACGCAGTCGATGTCGTACGGCGAGACCCCCGCCCGCTCGAGGGCCGTCCGGCAGGCGGCGACGGACATGCTCGTCACGGTCTCGTCGTCGCTTGCGATGCGCCGCGTCTTGATACCCGAGCGGGTCTGAATCCACTCGTCGGTTGAGTCGATGGCCGCGACGATCTCGGAGTTCGGGACCAGCCGGCGTGGTCGGTACGCCCCCACGCCCAGAATCCGGGAGTGCCGTAAGCCGGGGGGTTGCTGCGGCCGGGTCATGTACCAGCCTCCGGGTGCAACCGGATCAGGGGCTGCCCGGGCGACACCAGATCCCCGTCCTCGACCAACCACTCCATGACCGTGCCGCCGTACGGTGCGACGACGGGGACGGAGTCACGGAGGCTGTGGACGGCTCCCACCAGGTGTGCGGTGAGCAGTGCTGCGCCGTTGCTGATGCTTCCCTCCACCCGAAACGTTCCCTTGGCCGGTGCAACGAGCAACCGCCAGGTGGGTGCTGAGTCGAGGGGCGACAGATCACCGTGTGAGGCAACGAAAGCTCGCGCATCGTCGAGCTGGTCTGGTGTCTTGAGGGCGAAGGTCTCGACACCCTTCATCGCCCGCTTGGCGATGCCGGTGAGCGTGCCAGCAGGCGGCATCTCCAGCAGGCCGGTGACACCGAGGTCCAGCATGGTCTGCATGCACAGGTCCCATCGCACGGGCGTGGCCACCTGCGACACGATTCGCGCCAGAACCTCGCGCCCACTGTGGACGACATGTCCGTCACGGTTGGAGATCAGCTGCGCTCGGGCGTCATGGGTGTAGACGGCCTGCGCAAGCCGTCCGAGGGAGTCGACGGCCGGCTGCATGTGCTCAGTGTGGAAGGCGCCAGCCACCGAGAGGGGCACCAGGCGTGCCTTCGCCGGCGGGTCGTCGGCAAAGGCACGCAGCTGTTCCACTGTCCCCGCGGCGACGACCTGACCCGGCCCGTTGTCGTTGGCAGCTACGAGTCCGTGCGTCGAGAGCCTGGCGCGCACGTCGTCGGCGTCCCCACCGAGCACGGCCGTCATCGACGTGGGCGTACGTTTCGAAGCGGCCGCCATGGCCTTGCCGCGCTCGCGGACCAGCACCATGGCCTGCTCAGCGGTGATCACTCCGACGCCGGCCGCCGCAGTGATCTCGCCGACGCTGTGGCCGCTTGTCGCGCCGATGGCGCCGAAGGCATCAGCGGGGTGCGGGAACAACGACAAGGCAGCGACAAGCCCCGAGGCCACGAGCAACGGCTGTGCGACAGCGGTGTCTCGGATCGTCTCGGCGTCGGCTGCCGTGCCGTAGTGCTCGAGATCGAGGCCGGCCACCGTCGAGAGCCAGTGCAGTCGGGTGCCGAACGCCGGGTCGGCCAGCCATGGCTCCAGGAACCCAGGGGTTTGGGCCCCCTGGCCGGGGGCGACGATGACCAGCACCTCTCAACCCTGCCGACTCGAGGCGTCGCGCGCGCGCCGCGAGGTGACGAATCTTCACCGCTGCATTTGGAGGATACCTACAACCGCGAGTGGGACGCCCTGCGACCAAACGTCACGAGATTGGGGGTCGCCGGTGCCAACAGGACTGGCACGTGCCCCGGTGCCAAGAGGTATCAGGCCAGATTGCTACGGGGAGCCTTCGGGGCCGAGCAGGCGGCCGAGAGTGAGAGCGATGCGCATCGTGTACGCATCGCGGGGGTCGGTCAGCATGAGGCCCGTGACCTCGGTGATCCGGCGGAGCCGGTAGCGCACCGTATTGGCGTGTACGAACAACAGTCGAGCAGCTGCCTCGATCGACCCACCGGACTCGACGAACGCCGATGCAGTGTCGAGCAGCACCTGATCGGCCTGGCAGAGCGGTGTGTAGACGTCGGTGACCAACCGATGGCGAGCATGCCCGTCGCCAGAGAGCGAACGCTCCGGCAGCAGGTCGTCGGCGGCCACGGGACGCGGCGCACTGGTCCACCCCTTGGCTGCACGGAGCCCCGCGACGGCAGCCCGCGAGGAGACATTGGCCGACAACAGGTCGGCCACCAGCGGACCCACCACTACGGCGCCGGGGCCGAAGTGCTCAGCGACGGCTGCGCCGGCCTTGTCGAGGTCGTCGACTCCGCCGAGCACGACCACCAACCGGTCACCTTGCACCGCGCAGAGCGAGTCGAGACCGACGTGACGTGCCGAGCGGCGGACGTCATCGATCACGTTGTGCGGTCCGCGCTCTCCGGTGGCCGCATCCGCAGGTGCGTACCCGAGGACGACGGCGACGCGTGAGGGGGATTCCCAGCCCAGTGCAGCCGCTCGGGACCGGACGGCTTCGTCGGCCTCGCCGCGGAGGACCGAGTCGACGATCAGCGCCTCCAGCCGAGCGTCCCAGGCGCCGCGCATCTCGGCCGCACGCGCGTACACCTCGGCGGCGGCGAAGGCGACCTCACGGGAAAACAGCAGGATCGCCTCGCGCACGGTTGCGCCGTCGTCTCCGCCGAGCAGCTCCTCGACGCTGCGTTCGACCTCATCCATCGTCATCCGGACCATTGCCACGGTCTGCTGCAGGGTCACGACGCGAGCCAGTGCTGTCGGAGCCGGTCCGAAGACTTCGCTACGGATCGCGGTCACCTGGCCCCCACCGCCTTCGCGGAACCACTCGACGAACGCCGAGATACCCGCTTGGGCGACCAGCCCGATCCACGACCTGTCGCGGGCATCGAGCTCGCGGAACCAGGGCAGGTCGCGTTCCATTCGAGCCAGGGCAGCCGTCGTCAGCGGCGCCACCGCCTTCTGCAGCCGCCCCGCGACCGTCGCGCGCGTCCCACTCGCCACCCCGCCAGCCTAACTACCGCCGATCCGCCCCATATCACCGCGAGTGGCGCGAAATAGTGGTGATCAGGCGCGGCCAGGTCACCGGTTTGCGC
>JACCYJ010000080.1 GCA_013696555.1 Nocardioidaceae bacterium
TGTCGGCCCACCCGCGCACCAGGCGTTCGGTGACGTCCGGCGAGGCGGAGGTGGCGAAGTCCCAGTCCGTGCCGAGGCGGGCGAGCAAGGCGTCTCGCACCGGGCCGCCCACGAGGGCGATCTCCTCGCCCGATGCCGCGAAGAGTCGTCCGAGGTCGTCGACCACGGGTGTCGGCGACAGCAGCAGGTCTTCGGGCACGACTAGGTACTCTACGGCCGCCACGCGGCCCCTCAGGCTCACCGCTCGAGCGCCCGCAGAACCCAGGTCAACGGCCGGACCGCCATTACCATGGCGGCGTGGACAGCGCCGCCGGAGAGCCGTAGTGGGCGCTCCCCGGGCGGCCACGGCGGTGGTCGGCGTCCTTGCGATGGTGGCGCTCGTCCTGGCGACGGGGGGCCCCGCGAGCGCCCAACCGGCCACCCAGCCATCCAGCTCCGACGGCGACCGGGTGACGACCGGCCTGGCCGTCACCATGGCTGCCATCACCCCCGCTTACCTGACGCCCGGCGAACCGGTGACCGTTCGCGGCGACATCACCAACCTCGACGAGCGGGTCTGGCGGGACCTGCAGGTCTACCTGGTGATGTCACCCAGCCCGCTGACCACACGGGAGCAGCTAGCCGCGGCGTTGGCCAGTCCGGCCACCGCCTACGGCGGCAACCGGGTGACCGGCGAAGGTCTCTTCGTCGAGCTCGGCTCACTTCCACCTGGTGAGTCGACCAACTACTCCCTCGAGGTCCCGTTCGACCAGCTCGGTCTGTTGGCCCGCACATCGGGGGTGTACTCGATAGGCGTCCACGTCATCGCGACCGATGCCGACGGGGTGCGCAACTCCTCCGAAGCAACCGGGCGAGCTCGTGGCCTGATCCCGCTGATGCCGCGGGAAGTCGACGTCCCCGTTGCGCTCTCGCTCGTGTGGCCGTTCCAAGCGCAGGTGGAGCGAACAGCCGAGGGGACCTACTCCAACGCCGCCGAGCTGGTCGCCGACGTCACGGGCAGCGGCCGGCTGCGCCGCCTGCTCGACCTCGCCCGCAGCACGACCAGCGTGCCACTGACGCTGATCAGCGACCCAGCCGTTCTGGATGCGCTGCAACGCATCGCGAGCGGTTCCTTCGGCCCACAGCGAGCAGATGCGGACGCCGACAGCGCACCGCAGACGGCAGCAGCCCGTGCCGCCCGGGAGTTCCTCCGCGATTTCACCGCGTTGGCCGCCGCCCAGTCGCTGTGGACCCAGGGATACGGCCGTCCTGACCTCACCTCGCTGGAGCAGCGGCCGGTACGAGGGGTGATGCGGTCAATCAACCGGGCGACGTCGACGACCTTGGCGCAGCTCGACCTCGCGGGACGGCGGACCTATCTGCCCACCCGAGACGTCGACCCCGACGCACTCGCTGGGCTGCCGTCTGAGACTGTGGCGCTGGTGTTCGGCGACCAGGTCGAGGACTGGACGATCGAAGACGGGCCGATGGCTTTGTTGGGCACCGACAGCGCCCCCGTCGATGTGGTCGTTGCCGATCGGGAGCTCACTCGAGGAGGCCCCGCTCCTGGACCCACCGACACCGCCTTGCAGGTGCGGCAACGGGTGCTCAGTGAGACCGCCCTGCTGTGGTTGGAGGCACAGCTCAACGACGTGAGCGACGTGGGGATGGTCTTCGTCGCCTCCCCGTCGTGGAACCCGGGTGGCACCTGGCCGACCGCCAACTTCTTCTCCGGCTTCGACGCGCCGTGGCTCGCCATGACATCGCTCGACACTCAGGTGGCCCGCGGCCCGTTCCCGTCAACCCAACGGCTCACCACTCTGGAGCCAGCGACGCAGAGCCTTCCCCGCCGGCTGCTGGAGTCGGCAAGGCTCCTGCAACGACGCGCCGCCATCGTCGGTGCCGTGACCGGCGACGGCACCGAGGATGATCGGGCCTACTACGACCAAGCGGTTGCCCTCAGTGTCTCGGAGTACTGGCGCACCGCACCGGCAACCGCGCAGGCGTTGGCCGACGCGTCACTGTCAAGCCTGGCCAAGCAGCTGGACGGAATCGTGGTCGAGGGACCCGAGTTCGTGACGCTGTCCAGCAGCAGCGGCCGCTTCCCGATCACCGTCACCAACACTCTCGACCAACCGGTGACAGTCGGGGTCCGGATCACCGCCGACGACGGCAGTATGGCCTTCGACGACATCGCCCCGGTCAACTTGCGCGGGCAAGAGAGCACCACGTTCACGGTGCAGACCCGAGCCGCCGACATCGGCGTCATCGGGGTCACCGCCTCGCTGACCACCCGCAACGGGAAACCGTTCGGGCAACGCGCAACCTTCAGCCTGCGGACCAGCGCCGTCGGAGTCGTCGTCTGGATCGTGCTGGGCGTCGCCGCCGGCTTGATCGTGCTGGCCGTCGCCCGCCAGCTTCGACGCCGTAGCCGAGTCGAACGGGGTGTCCCGACGCCCGTGACGATCCGGACCTCACCGTGAGCGGCCGCGCCGCCGACACCGACGACCGGTCCGGTCTGCTGTCGGCCAGCGCCGTCATGGCCACCGGGACAGTGGTCTCCAGGGCTACTGGCTTCCTGCGTGCGGTGCTGCTCCTCGCGGTCATCGGCAAGTCCCTCGATGCCGACCTGTTCACGCAGGCCAACACTCTGCCCAACTCGCTATACATCCTGGTCGCCGGTGGCGTTTTCAACGTCGTGCTCGTCCCCCAGCTGGTGCGCTCGATGAAGAACGACGCAGACGGGGGCGCCGCGTACGCCAACCGAGTATTCACGCTCGGACTCATGGTGCTAGCTGGTGCCACCGCGGTCCTGCTGTTAGCCGTACCGCTGCTGGCCCATGTCGCCTTCCCCACAAGCCTCTTCGACGCCGAGCTCGATGCCCAGCGGGAGTCGGCGTACACGCTAATGCGCTACTGCATGCCACAGGTGTTCTTCTACGGCGCCTTCGTGCTGGTAGGTCAGATGCTGAACGCGCGACAGCGCTTCGGTCCCATGATGTGGGCACCCATCGTCAACAACGTGGTGGCCTGCTCAGTCCTCGCTACCTACGTCGCGCTCTACGGGACGTCCAACGGCAGCGATGGCTTCACGTCGAGTCAGGAGGCGTTGCTAGGTATCGGGTCGACGGTCGGTATCGCTGTCCAGGCCGCGGTCCTGGTTCCGTACGCCCGCGCCGCGGGACTGCGACTGCGACCTCGCTTCGATTTTCGCGGCGTCGGTCTTGGGCACACCCTGCGGCTCGGCCTTTGGACGCTGCTGTTCGTCATCGTCAACCAGATCACGTACGTCATCGTCACTCGGGTTGCCGTCGACAGCTCCACCGACGCGGCTCTCGATGGCGGTGAGGCAGCTGGGGTCACCGTTTACCAGACCGCGTTCCTCATCACGCAGACACCCCACGCGATCATCACGGTCTCGCTGGTGACCGCCACCATGCCCTTGCTGTCTCGGCTCAGTGCCGATGGCGACATCGCACAGGTGCGTGGCGAGATCCTCTCCACCTTGAGGTACGCGCTCTGCGCGATCGTCCCCATCGCTGCGGCTCTCGCCTGCTTGGGCCAGCCGCTGGCGACCGTCTTGTTCTCACACGGCTCGCTGACTGGCGACACCGCCGTGATCGGCCACACCATCATCGCGTTCGCACCGGGGCTGGTCCTGCTCACCGTGCACTACCTGATGCTCCGTGGGTTCTACGCCGCCGAGGACACCCGCACGCCTTTCCTGGTCCAAGTCGTCCTAGGTGCGACCAACATCGCGGCCGCAGTCTTGTTCACGATGGCCGCACCCCCTGGTCGGATCGCCATGCTGTTGGCCCTGGCCTACGCCGCCGCCTACCTCGTGGGGGTCGCCGTTTCCGGCACCTTGTTGTCGCGGCGCATCGGCGCCCTCCTCGACACCCGGTTGCTGGCCTTCCTTGCGCGGCTGACTGCCGCCGTCAGCGGGGCGGCCGCCGTGATGCTCGGCGCCCGGTATCTCCTGCAGGAGGTCGGGATGCGGCTCGACCAGGCAACGGATGCGGCGGTGATCTTGGGCGCCGCCGGCCTCTGCGGCACCGGAACATACCTCGTCGCCGCTAAGGTGCTCGGGGTCCCAGAGGTGAGATCGTTGCTCGCGGCGGTCCACCGCCGATGAGAGTGGACAACCTTCGGGCATGCTGAGGCGTTGTCTCGGGTACGCGCACAACGCCCGGCCGTGACGACCCAGGAAGGACGCTGCGGACTTCACCGTGGATGGTCACGACCTCCAACCCGGCACGATCCTCGCCGGCCGTTATCGCCTCGAGGACCTGGTGGGTGAGGGCGCGGGGTCACGTTCCTGGCGCGCCGTCGATGTCATGTTGAACCGGTCCGTCGGGGTCGAGGCGTTGTCCAGCTCGGATCCACACTCGGTCGCCTTCTTGGCGGCCGCTCGGCAATCCACAGTCGTGTCCGATCCGCGCTTCTTGCAGGTCCTGGATGCCGTCGCGGACGAAGGCGGCGTGACGTACGTCGTGCGTGAGTGGACAGCGGCGGTGCCGCTGGCGGTGTTGTTGCGGGAGGACGCGTTGACCAGTCGCCGGGCGGCGAGCCTGTGCCACGAGGTGGCCGACGCGATGGCTCACGCTCACGAGATCGGGGTTTATCACCGGTACCTGAACCCGGTGACCATCCTGGTCAAGGAGACCGATGCGGTCCGCATCAGCGGCCTCGCCACCGAATACGCCCTTCGCTCGTCCGAGGGGGGCGACAGTTCCGGCGCGCCAGCCGGGCACGCGGAGCAGGTCGATGTCACGGCACTGGGACGGGTGCTGTACGCGTGTCTGGTTGCGCGGTGGCCCGGTGGCCGCGCCTTCGACCTGGCTGCCGCGCCCACTGAGCACGGCAGAGTGTTGCGCCCCCGTCAGGTGCGTGCCGGGGTGTCTCGAGACGTGGACGCTGTCTGTGACCGCATCCTCGGAAATCCACCGCGCCACCATGGTGTGCCGTTGCGTAGCGCACGTGACATCGCGGCGGCGCTGGCCCTGGTTGGTGAGGACGAGGCGCCGCTCGGTGACCAGTCCCCCAGTCTCACCGGTGCGGCGACCGTGGCGGCCTTGGGGCGCTCGTTTCCTCCGGGGGCCACTTCCGTCCCCGCGCCGCCACCGTCCCCCGTTGCGGTAACCGGACATGCTCGCCGTCACGGTGCGCAAGCCCGGACGCTGGTTGCCATCGGTGTCGCCCTGTTGGTCGTCATGGTGGTCGTCATGGCCGCCGTGTTGCTCTTCATCGGCCGCGACAGTTCCGGCGGTGAGCCCGGCGATATCGCAACCGGCACAGCTGACCCGGCGTCGGCGGCACCTGTTCGACCCCTGCCGCTCCGGGTTGCCAGCGACTTCGACCCCGAAGGCGATCTGAGCGAGCATCCTGAGGAGGCCGCTGATGCGATCGACGGGGATCTCGCTACGGCCTGGACCACCTTGCAGTACACGACCGACCCGCAGCTGGGCAATCTCAAGAACGGCGTCGGGCTGCTGATCGACTTTGGCGACCAGAAGCAAGCAACTGGCGTCCGGGTGACGTTCGGAGACTCTCCGACGAACTACGAGATATGGGCAGCGCCGCGGAACACCTCGGACGCGCCGACGCAGCTGACCGAGCTGCAGCAGGTCGCGTCGCGCAGAGCGTCCCAACGGGTGAGCAGTGTTCAGTTCGCGGATCCGGTGGCGACCCGCTACTTGTTGGTGTGGCTCACCTCCCTGCCCGAGGAGTCGCCTGGCTACTACCGAGGCGTGATTCGCGACATCCGGGTCGAGGGCACGGCGTGACCCCGGCCGGTGACCTGCTCGACGACATGGCCGGGCTAAGCGACCCAGAGCTGATAGCGCAGCACGTCGCGGGGGACCCGGATGCGTTCGGTCACCTTGTTCGCCGCCATCGCGACCGGTTGTGGGGGGTCGCAATCCGAACGCTCGGCGACCGGGAAGAGGCGGCCGACGCCTTGCAGGACGCGTTGTTGTCCGCGTTCCGGCGGGCGGACTCCTTCCGCGGGGATGCGGCCGTGACGACGTGGCTCCACCGGATCGTCGTCAACGCTTGCCTGGACCGGGTTCGCCGGCGGCGCGCCCGTCCCACCGAGATCTTCCCCGCGGACGAGGACCGCGTTGCCGAGCTGGCCGCGGCACCGGTAACCGATCCCGCTCTGGCGGGTGAAGAACGTCTCGACGTCATGGCCGCACTGCGCACACTCAGCGACGATCAGCGTGCCGCGATCGTGCTGGTCGATATGGAGGGCTACTCCGTTGCGGAGGCAGCCACCCTGCTCGGCTGTCCGACGGGCACGATCAAGAGTCGATGCGCGCGCGGTCGGGCCCAGCTGCTCCCGCTCGTCGCCCATCTCCGAGCATCAGGGAACCAGACAAGCACCACAACCGTCGCATCACCGAGTAGGCCGGCCCCCCCACCAGGACCGCGCCCGTCGGCGAGCGGAGGTGAGAGCCATGCCTGACGACCAGCGACATCTCGATGCTGCCGTCATCGCTGACCTTGACGCCGGAGCGCTCGATGCCCCGCAGGCCGAAGCGGCCGAGGTGCACCTCGCGACTTGTCCGGTCTGCTCCCGGCTACGAGCCGAGCTGGCGGAGCTGCCGGCGCTGCTCGCGGCTCTGCCGGCACCGGCGATACCGGCCGATGTGGCGGCGCGTCTCGACGCCGCAGTGGAACGAGCTGCCCTGGAGCGGTCGCGCGAGCAGGACGCCGCCGCGGTGACGGTGCTGTCCCCACGACGTCGCCGGTGGATCGCACCGCTCGCCGCCGCCGCCGCCGTCATCGCTGCCATCGGCTTCCTCGCTCCCGGGCTTGACCCGGGGGGTAACGGCGCTGACGACGCGGCGACCTCCGGTGGTGCCGAAACGTTCGTGGAGGGCGGCGGCGCAAGAGAAGATGCAGGTCCGGATGACGTGGCGGAGCCGCGCCTCCAGCTGTCCTCGGCCTCATTCGGGGACGATGTGGCGGCGAAGGTGTACGACCAGCCCTCAGCCACTGCAAATGATGCCCCCGCGTTCTCCGTTGCTCGACAACAGCGGCTGGACGCGCTTCTCGACCAACAAGGATGCCCGCCGTTAGCAGCACTTGCGAGCGCGCGGCAGACACCGGTGCTGCTCGACGGGGAGCCGGCAACGTTGTTGTCGTACGGTCCGCTGAGTAGACGGGTCGCCGTTGCAATCTCCTGTGCCGATGGAAGACCGGCCGTTCGGGCGCGCACGGTGCTCGACCTGCGGTAGCGGTCGTTCGGCGGCCGCGGGAATCCGCGACTCCTAAGATCAGTTGCATGGATGTGCGCAACGTCATCATCATCGGTTCCGGACCTGCGGGGTACACCGCAGCCATCTACGCCGCTCGGGCACGGTTGGAGCCGCTGGTGTTCGAGGGTTCGGTGACAGCAGGTGGTGCGCTCATGACGACCACCGATGTCGAGAACTACCCGGGCTTTGCGGACGGGATCATGGGACCCCAACTGATGGACTCCTTCCGGGCACAAGCCGAGCGGTTCGGTGCCGAGCTCGTTCCTGACGACGTCGTCGATGTTGATCTGACCGGGCAGACAAAGGTGGTCAGCACCGCTGACGGGACCTCGTACTCCGCCCGTTCGGTGATCCTCGCGATGGGGTCCGGCTACCGCAAACTCGGCCTCCCCGACGAGGACCGGCTTTCCGGCCACGGCGTGAGCTGGTGCGCCACCTGCGACGGCTTCTTCTTCCGGGACCAGGACATCGCGGTCGTCGGGGGCGGCGACTCTGCGATCGAGGAGGCCACGTTCCTCACGCGCTTCGCCCAGAAGGTGACGATCGTCCACCGGCGTAAGGAGCTGCGGGCCAGCAAGATCATGCAGGACCGGGCGTTCGGCAACAACAAGATCGAGTTCGCCTGGAACAGCACGGTCAGCTCGATCAACGGTGGCGAGCGCCTCACGAGCGTGACACTCGAGGACACCACGACCGGTGAGACCCGTGACCTGCCGGTGACCGGGCTGTTCATCGCCGTCGGCCATGACCCCCGCTCCGAGCTGCTGCACGGGCAGGTAGCGCTCGACGGCGCGGGATACGTGATGGTCGATGCACCCTCCACCCACACCAGTGCCCCTGGCGTCTTCGCCTCCGGCGACCTCGTCGACCACACGTACCGTCAGGCGGTCACCGCCGCCGGCACCGGGTGCGCAGCTGCGCTGGACGCCGAGCGCTACCTGGCCGCGCTCGACGACATCAGCACGGCCACTCTTGCGGAGACGCGCACCGTCGTGGTGTGACCGCCGCCGCCACGGCTCCACTGGGAATGTCCCCAGCGTCCGGCATTGTTGATCCCTGCAGGCGCGCTACCCGCGTTCATCCGATCTCAAGGAGCACATCGTGGCCAACATCTCAACCGTGACCGACGCCGACTTCGAGCAGACCGTGCTACGCGCGGACAAGCCCGTACTCGTCGACTTCTGGGCGGAATGGTGCGGCCCGTGCCGGCAGGTCTCGCCCATCCTCGAGGAGATCGCGGCCGAGCACGACGAGATCACGATCGTCAAGATGAACGTCGACGAAAACCCGCAGACACCGGCTCAGTACCGCGTCACCGGCATCCCCACCCTGAACGTCTACAAGGGCGGCGATGTGGTGAAGTCGATCGTCGGTGCCAAACCGAAGGCCGCG
>JACCYJ010000084.1 GCA_013696555.1 Nocardioidaceae bacterium
TGCGCCGGCTGGCCGGCGATGACCCGCAGGTCAACGAGGAGTGGAGCTGCGACAAGGGGCGCTTCGCATTCACCTACGCCCGGATGCCGGATCGGCTCACCACCCCGTTGGTCCGCGACGACGAGAGCCGCCGGCTGCGGCCTGCCTCCTGGCTGGAAGCGTTCGCCGTAGCCGCTCGTGGCCTGGCGGCCGCCTCGGGCAAGGTCGGCGTACTGACCGGCGGACGACTGACCGGCGAGGACGCGTACGCGTACGCGAAGTTCGCCCGAACGGTGCTCCGGACCAATGACATCGACTTCCGGGCCCGGGCCCACTCCGCCGAAGAGGCCGACTTCCTCGGGTCGCACGTCGCTGCCACGTCCCTGGCGGTCAGCTACGCCGATCTCGAGGCTGCCGGCACGGTGGTGCTCGCCGGCTTCGAGCCGGAGGACGAGTCGCCGATCATCTTCTTGCGGTTGCGCAAGGCGGTGCGGCAGCAGGGCACCCGGATCGTGGGGCTCAGCAGCCATCCCACGCGCGGGCTGGCCAAGCTGGCAGCGAAGGTCATCCCCACGGTGCCCGGCGACGAGGCGGCAGCGCTGGACAGGCTCGCCGGCTCGGGCGACGTGCTGCTCGACGAACGAGCCGTGATCCTCGTCGGAGAACGGCTTGCGACGGTGCCGGGTGCGTTGTCCACCGCTATCGGTCTGGCGTCGCGGACCGGAGCCAAGCTGGCCTGGGTTCCCCGGCGGGCGGGGGAGCGGGGTGCTGTCGAGACCGGCTGCCTGCCCACTTTGCTGCCCGGCGGGCGCCCCATCGGGGATCCCGCTGCTCGGGCCGACCTGGCCGCCGCCTGGGGCGTCGAGACGATCCCCGCGGTGCCTGGTCGCGACACAGCCGCGATGCTGGCCGCCGTCACCTCTGGCGAGCTGACCGCTCTTCTGGTCGGCGGGGTCGACCCGGGCGACCTGCCCGATCCGGCGGCTGCGATCGAGTCGCTCGATGCGGCAGCGTTCCTCGTCAGCATCGAGCTGCGCGCCAGCGCGGTGACCGAGAGGGCCGACGTCGTGTTCCCGGTGGCGGCAGTCGCGGAGAAGTCCGGCATGTTCGTCGACTGGGAGGGCCGGGTGCGCCGGTTCGGGACCACGCTGCCTGAGGCCGGGACGCTGCCCGACCTGCGCGTGCTCGCGGGCATCGCCGACGAGATGGGTGTCGACTTCGGCTTCCGCACCGTCGAGGGCGCCCGGGCAGACATGGTCGAGCTCGGTGCCTGGGACGGACCCCGGGCGCCGCACCCACGGGTTGTCGCCGGCCGGGCCGCGCAGCCCGGCGACGGGGAAGCCGTCCTCGCCACCTGGCGGGCGCTGCTCGACGACGGCAGCATGCAGGCGGGCGAGCCCTACCTCGCCGCTACCGCGCGTCGGGCCGCGGCGTGCGTTTCGCCAGCGGTTCTCGAGCGGCTCGGAGCCGTTGACGGTGACCCGATCGTGCTGCGTACCCAGATCGGCACGGTCGTGCTGCCGGCTCAGGCGGCTGACATGCCCGACGGGGTCGTCTGGGCACCCGCCAACTCTGGCGGACTTCCGCTCAACCGGCTGCTCGGCGCCGGAGCGGGCAGCCTCGTCCGCCTGGAGAGGGGGACGGCATGGAAGACCTGAGCGCCTTCGGCGTCGACGCCTGGTGGGTCATCGTGATCAAGGCGGTGCTCGTCTTCGGCGTCCTGGTGGTGCTGACGTTGTTCAACATCTGGCTCGAGCGGCGCATCGTCGGTCGCATGCAGCACCGGATCGGCCCCAACGTCCACGGCCCGTTCGGGTTGCTGCAGAGTCTTGCCGATGGGATCAAGCTGGCGCTGAAGGAAGACATCGTCCCCAAGGCGGCTGACAAGGTCATCTACGTCGTTGCCCCGGTCATTGCCACCATCCCCGCATTCATCGCCTGGGCAGTGATCCCTCTGGGGCCGGCGGTGCACATACCGTTCACTGACACGACGACGCCACTCCAGCTGACCGATCTGCCGGTCGCGGTGTTGTTCATCCTTGCCGTCGCGTCGGTCGGAATCTATGGGATCGTGCTCGCCGGCTGGTCATCGGGTTCCACCTACGCGCTGCTCGGAGGCTTGCGATCGAGCGCGCAAATGATCTCCTACGAAGTGGCGATGGGCCTGTCGCTGGTGGCGGTCTTCATGTACGCCGGGACGATGTCGATGTCCGGCATCGTGACCGCCCAGGCGGAGGACCTGTGGTTCGCGTTGCCGCTGCTGCCCTCGTTCATCATCTACACGATCGCCATGGTCGGTGAGACGAACCGCGCACCCTTCGACCTTCCCGAGGCCGAAGGTGAGCTGGTCGGAGGGTTCCACACCGAGTACTCCTCGCTGAAGTTCGCGCTGTTCTTCCTGGCCGAGTACATCAACATGGTGACCGTCTCGGCGTTGGCGACAACCTTGTTCCTGGGCGGGTGGCGGGCCCCTTGGCCGCTCTCGATGTGGGACGGCGCCAACGAGGGCTGGTGGCCGGTGCTCTGGTTCCTCGGCAAGGTGATCGGCTTCATCTTTGTGTTCATCTGGTTGCGGGGGACGCTGCCGCGGATGCGCTACGACCAGTTCATGGCCTTCGGTTGGAAGCGGCTCATCCCGGCCGCACTGATCTGGATCATCGGGGTCGCCGTCGTTCGCCAGGTACGTCTCCAAGGCGGCGTGGACACCCGCACGTTGATCATCGCCATCGCCGTCGTCGTCGCTGTGCTGCTCGTTCTCGCCCTGCTGCCCGAGCGCGGAAGCGTCGAGCCGGAAGCGGACGAGGATCCACGCTTCGATGCCTTCGCGGCCGGCTACCCGGTGCCCCCGATGCCGGGCCAGCGGATGCCCGAGGAGCGAGAGATCGTGGCCGTCGCGGGCTCGGCGACGTTCAACACCGTCGCGGGCTCGGCGTCCAACACGGGCTCGACGACATCAGAGACCGCCACTTCGGAGGAGCGCCGTGGGTAGCCTCAAGGAGCAGTTCTGGGACCCGGTGGCGGGCTTCGGGGTGACCTTCCGGACGATGTTTCGCCGAGTCGTCACCGAGCAGTACCCGTTTGAGAAGAAGCCGACGGCCCCCCGCTTCCATGGTCGGCACCAGCTCAACCGGTGGCCAGACGGGCTCGAGAAGTGCATCGGGTGCGAGCTGTGTGCGTGGGCCTGCCCGGCGGACGCCATCTATGTCGAGGGTGCCAACAACAGCGACGAGGAGCGTTTCAGCCCCGGTGAGCGCTACGGGAGCGTCTACCAGATCAACTACCTGCGGTGCATCCTGTGCGGGCTGTGCATCGAGGCATGCCCGACCCGGGCGCTGACGATGACCAACGAGTACGAGCTGGCAGACAACTCCCGGACCAGCTTGATTTATGAGAAGAAGGATCTCCTGGCCCCGCTGCTGCCGGGGATGGAGGAGCCACCACATCCGCTACGCCTCGGCGACGACGAGGGTGACTACTACCGCGGGGTGGGCGCCCGCCCAGCAGCCGGCGGTGGCAAATGATTGCGTTCTGGGTCCTGGCGCCGATCATGGTCGCGGCAGCGCTCGGGATGGTGATGGCACGCAAGGCCGTGCACTCCGCGTTGCTTCTCGCGATCATCATGGTCTCGCTGGCGGTGCTGTATGCGGTGCAGGACGCGCCGTTCCTGTTCGTGGTGCAGATCATCGTCTATACCGGCGCGATCTTGATGCTGTTCTTGTTCGTGCTGATGCTGGTGGGCGTTGACGCATCCGACTCCATTGTCGAGACGATCCGCGGCCAACGCCTGGCAGCGGTGGTCCTGGGGGTCCTGTTCGGAGCCACCATCGCCCTCGGGATCACCCAAACGTCGGTCGGGGTGATCGCCGGGCTGGACGAGGCCAACGCCGAAGGCAACGTGCCCGGCATCGCGGTGCTGCTCTTCTCCAAGTACGTCTTCGCCTTCGAAGTCACCAGCGCTCTGCTGATCACGGCCGCGCTCGGTGCGATGGTCTTGGCACACCAGGAACGTCTCACCCCCAAGATGACCCAGCGCAGAGTCGCCGAGCGCCGGATGCAGGACTATGCCGAGTCGGGCAAGCCGCTCGGCCCGCTGCCCACGCCGGGTGTCTACGCCCGGCACAACGCGGTGGACACGCCCGCGTTGCTGCCGGACGGCAGCACCTCGACGGTGTCGATCTCGCGGTCGTTGCAGGCTCGCGGCAACATCCGGCAGGCGTTGGTCGGCGAGGTCGACGACACCCTCGAGCAGATCACCGAGGACACGAAGACCCGGTCGACCACCGGGAACCTCGCGCCCGACCGGAGTGCCGACCAAGGAGGGCCGCAATGAGCGCGACCCCATTCCTGACGTTGTCCGCGCTGCTGTTCACTATCGGGGCGGTCGGCGTGCTGGTCCGCCGCAACGCGATCGTGGTGTTCATGTGTGTGGAGCTGATGCTCAATGCCACGAACCTCGCCTTCGTCACCTTCGCCCGCGTGCACGGCAACCTCGACGGCCAGATCGCGGCATTCTTCGTCATGGTGGTCGCCGCCGCCGAGGTCGTCGTCGGTCTCGCGATCATCACGTCCATCTTCCGCACCCGCCGCTCGGCGTCCGTCGATGACGCCAGTCTGCTGAAGTACTGAGGAGCGGCAGGTCGTGAACGAACTCCTCCCGGCGGACGGCGCCTTCTCGTTGCTGTGGTTGCTTATCGCCATCCCGCTGGCCAGTGCCACGATCCTGCTCGTCGGTGGCCGCTTGGTCGACAAGTGGGCTCATGTGCTTGGCACGCTGGCTCCGCTCGCGTCGTTCGCCCTCGGGGTCGTGTGCTTCGCCCGGCTGTTGGACCGGCCGGTCGAGGAGCGATCGATCGGCCAGACGCTCTACAGCTGGGTGGATGTCGGCAGCTTCTCCGCCGACATGGGCCTACTCTACGACCAGCTCTCGGCGGTGTTCGTACTGCTGATCACCGGGGTGGGCTCGCTCATCCACATCTACTCCATCGGTTACATGGCGCACGACGAGAAGCGCCGCCGGTTCTTCGGCTTCCTCAACCTCTTCATCGCGGCGATGCTGCTGCTGGTACTGGCCGACAACTACCTCGCGCTCTTCCTCGGATGGGAGGGCGTCGGTCTCGCGTCCTACCTGCTGATCGGTTTTTGGCAGCACAAGAACTCCGCGGCCGTCGCGGCCAAAAAGGCATTCATCGTCAACCGGGTCGGCGACCTCGGCATGGCGCTGGCCATCATGGTGATGTTCGCGACCTTCAACAGCTTCACTTTCCGCGGCGTCGCCGCCGGCGTCGAGGGTGCGTCGGACACCGTGCAGACCGTCCTCGGCCTCCTGCTGTTGCTGGCCGCCTGTGGGAAGTCCGCACAGGTCCCGCTCCAGAGCTGGTTGCTCGACGCGATGGAGGGCCCGACGCCGGTGTCGGCCCTGATCCACGCGGCCACGATGGTCACCGCCGGGGTCTACCTCGTGGTGCGGTCCAGCTTCGTGTACGAGACGACCTTGGTGGCGTCGACCGCGGTCGTGCTGGTCGGGCTGGTGACGCTGCTGTTCGGCGCCGTCATCGGC
>JACCYJ010000089.1 GCA_013696555.1 Nocardioidaceae bacterium
CACGTCGTGCTAGTCGGCGGATCGACCCGGATGCCGGCCGTCACCGACGTGGTACGCGAGCTCACCGGCGGCAAGGAGCCCAACAAGGGCGTCAACCCCGACGAGGTCGTGGCCGTGGGTGCAAGCCTGCAGGCCGGTGTCCTCAAGGGCGAGGTCAAGGACGTGCTGCTGCTCGATGTCACCCCGCTGTCACTCGGCATCGAGACCAAGGGCGGCGTGATGACCAGGCTCATCGAGCGCAACACCACGATCCCGACCAAGCGTTCGGAGGTGTTCACCACCGCCGATGACAACCAGCCCTCGGTCGCGATCCAGGTCTACCAAGGCGAGCGAGAGATTGCGGCGCGCAACCAGATGCTGGGCACCTTCGAGTTGACCGGGCTACCGCCGGCGCCGCGGGGCATCCCGCAGATCGAGGTCACCTTCGACATCGACGCCAACGGCATCGTCCACGTCTCGGCCAAGGACCGCGGCACCGGCAAGGAGCAGTCGATGACGATCACCGGCGGTTCGGCGCTGTCCAAGGACGACATCGACCGCATGGTCCGCGACGCCGAGCAGTACGCCGATGAGGACCGTCAGCGCCGCGAGGAGGTCGAGGTACGCAACCAGGCCGATTCGTTGGTGTACTCGACGGAGAAGTTCCTCGCCGACAACGCGGACAAGATCGCCGACGAACTCAAGAGCGAGGTCCAGGCCGACGTCGACGCACTGAAGAAGGCGCTCGAGAGCGACGACGTCGAGGGGGTCCGCTCCGCGGTGTCCAAGCTCGGTGAGTCCAGCCAGAAGATGGGCGCGGCGATGTACGCGGCTGCGGGTGCTGAGTCAGCAGCCGGGGGCACGCCGGACGCGGGCGATGAAGGCGACGCCGGCAGCGAGGATGTCGTCGAGGCCGAGATCGTCGATGAGGACGAGGCCAAGTGAGCGAAGACGGCGAGGCACCGGAGCCGCAGGAGACCGCGGCTCCGGCTGAGGCGGAGCCAGAGCCGGAGCCGGACGAACGGCTCAGCGCGCTGGAGGTCCAGCTCAGCGAGCGCACCGCTGACCTTCAGCGGTTGCAGGCCGAGTACGTCAACTACAAGCGTCGAGTCGACCGGGACCGGCAGACCGTACGAGACAACGCCACCGTCGGCGTACTGATGGCCCTGCTGCCCGTGCTGGACGACATCGACCGGGCCCGAGAGCACGGTGAGCTGGCGGGCGGTTTCAAGGCGGTCGCTGAGTCGTTGGGCAAGATCGTCACTGCGCTCGGCCTCGAAAGCTTCGGTGAGCCCGGTGAGCCGTTCGATCCACGGATCCACGAGGCGCTCTCGCACGAGTACTCCGACACGGTCGAGGGGCCAACGGCCGCGGCAGTCCTGCAGCCGGGCTACCGCCTCGGTGAACGGGTCGTCCGTCCGGCCCGGGTCGCGGTGGCGGAGCCGGAGATCGCCGCTCCGGCAGCGGCTGAGGTTGCGGACCAGTCGGCTCCGGAGGTGTAGCCATGAGCGGCAGTGACTGGGTGACCAAGGACTTCTACAAGACGCTTGGTGTCGCCAAGGACGCCTCGGCGGACGACATCAAGAAGGCCTATCGCAAGCTTGCCCGCGCAAACCACCCCGACTCCCGCCCCGACGACAAGAACGCCGAGGAGCGGTTCAAGGCGATCTCCGAGGCATATGCGGTCTTGTCCGCACCCGAGAAGCGCAAGCAGTACGACGAACAGCGCTCGTTGTTCGGGAGTGGATTCCCCCCCGGCGGGGCCGGTGGCTTCCGGTTCCCGGGTGGTGGTGGGAGTGGTGGCTTCGACATCTCCGACCTGCTGGGCGGCATCTTCGGCGGCAGCACGCGAACGCGTACGTCTTCCCCGCCCCGACGAGGCGCCGACGTCGAGACACAGGCCCGAGTGAGCTTCAGCCAAGCTGTCGAAGGTGTCACCGTACCGCTTCGGATGACCAGCGACGAAGCGTGCCCCTCCTGCCATGGCACCGGCGCCCGTGCCGGCACCGTCCCGCGGGTCTGCCCCAACTGTGAGGGCAGCGGGATGCAGACCACCGCGTCCGGCGGGGTCTTTGCGATGACCGAGCCATGCACCGTCTGCCGCGGTCGTGGTCTGGTCGTGGACGACCCCTGCCCCACCTGCTCCGGCTCCGGGCGGGCAACCTCGAGCCGGACGATGCAAGTACGTATCCCGGCCGGCGTCAAGGATGGCCAGCGCATTCGGCTGCGCGGCAAGGGCGCCTCCGGCGAACGCGGCGGCCCCGCCGGAGACCTGCTGGTGACCGTGCACGTCGATGCGCACCCGGTGTTTGGCCGACGCGGTGACAACCTCACGCTGGCGGTGCCCGTGGGTTTCGACGAGGCGGCGCTCGGAGCCGAGATCAAGGTGCCGACTCTCGACGGGACGCCGGTGACGTTGCGCATCCCTGCGGGCACCCCCAATGGCCGCACCTTCCGGGTGCGAGGGAAGGGCGCGCCCCGAAAGGACGGCAGTCCGGCGGATCTGCTGGTCACCGTGGACGTGGTCGTCCCGGCCCGGCTGAGCGACGCGGCGCACGCCGCCGTTGAGGCCTTCCGCACTGCGCGCGGGGATGACGATCCCCGGTCAGAGCTCTTTCGGGCGGCGATGTGACTTCGACCCGGCCCAGTGGTCTGAGCGGCTTCGAGCCGCCCGGACCGGACATACCCGTGTATGTGATCAGCGTTGCCGCGGAGCTCACCGGCATGCACCCACAGACCCTGCGTACCTACGACCGGCTCGGCCTCGTCAGCCCGGGTCGCACCGGTGGCGGCGGGCGGCGCTACTCGTTGCATGACATCGAGCAGCTGCGCCAGGTGGCCCGGTTGACGGCCGAGGGACTGGGGCTGGAGGGCGTACGTCGGGTGCTCGACCTCGAGAACCAAGTGACCACGCTGCGGTCCCGGATCGCCGCGCTGCAGGACGAGCTGGACGCTGCGCACACGGCTCTTTCGCTCACCCCGAACCTGCCCGTTCCGGTGTCGACGACCTCGCAGCTGGTGGTGTGGCGTCGCCGCTGAGAGGTTGCTGGCGTGGTGTCATTGACAGCCATGGCACGCCGACGTACCGCTGCGCTCCTGGTGTCACTGTGCCTGGCCAGCGGGTGTGGCGGCGTCGGCAACCCTTTCGGGGCTGACGAGCCGACGAGCATGGGGACGAAGCAGCCTGCCGGCGACCCCAAGCCCCAGCGGCTGGCAGGTGCCGACGCGACCGGGGAGCTGTCCGACTTCGACTGCTCACAACGCGGCAACGGCCGGTGGAAGGCAGTTGGCACTATCACCAACTCCACGACCTCAGCCGCCAGCTACGCCGTCACCGTCGTGGTCGCGGACGGCGCGACACCGCCGACATCGGCGAAGCAACGCACGCTGGCGCCGATACCGGTCGGACAGCCCACCCGGTTCACGATCTGGAACATCCCGGTGTCGGTCGGCACCGAGCTCAGTTGTACCGTTCGCGTCGTACGCCTGGCGTGAGTCGGGCGGTTGACGTAAGGGCGCGTACTTCCAATGGCTGAGCTAAGCGGCGTGCACCTCGTCGACTTGCCCGGTTACGGCGTCTGCTGCGTAGTAGAGGCCGATCTCGAGGCGACTCCCCACGACGGCCGAAACTCGAACAGGGGCGAGCGGGCAAAGACCTGCTTGTGTGTGCCATCCCATCGCATCGTCCAAATGTCTCCGCGGGGGGTCGAGCCATCGACCGCCCTGAATCTGACGAACGCGATCCGCCGTCCGTGAGGGGACCAGGTCGGGTTGAAGTTAGCGACCGGGTCGGAGTGCTGTGACGTGAGGAGATTGAGGCTCCTCTTACAACGGGCGATTGGCCGGCATCTTGCGGGGACCGTCGCGACCGCCTGCGTCAGCCCCCGGGGTGCACCGTGGCCGAAGGTTTCGAAGACCACCAGGTTCTTGGTGGGACCGGAACGGGCGGGGGAAATCCAGGGCAGGTCTGCATCCAGTCTCCACGCGGTTAGGCGTCGGACGTGCATGCCGTCTCGTGACATCCGGAACACGGCGGCGCGTACGTCGGAGTTGCGGATTCTCACGAACACGACGTAGCCGCGCGGGGCAAAGCTCGCTTTGTAGTCCTCATAGTCACCGTCAATGCCGGGCTCGGAGAGACGAGCGACGTTGTGGCCAGCCAGGTCCGTGATCATCAACACGGCCGATGCCGCCGAGTTGTTGGGTCCGTCGAAGGGTCCGATGACCCTGGTGAACACAAGGTGATGACCATCCGGTGTCCAGGTGGGGCTCACGTCGGCGGCACAACGACGCTCGCACCCGAGGTCCAGCACGCGCTCGTGACGTCCGTTTGCGCCGACGATGCCGATCGCAGTGGACCCGTTCGGAAAGTCGCGCTCGAAGGCGATCCATCGCCCGTTGGGCGAGATCGAGGGGTCGATGTCCGAAACACCGTTCCGGCTGTGCGTCAGCTCCCGTACACGATCCCCCCGAGACTTCGACGACACAATACGGGCCGCGCTGAATTCTCGATCGGTGAACCGCGACCATGCGATTTGGGTTCTGTTGGCCGCGGCAGCAGGGACGTCCGGTGTCGTCGGGCTACTAGCTGAACCCGGGTTTGCCCCAGGCGCCACCAGAAACGTTGCCGTGGACACCGCGACAAGCAGCACCGCGGCAAGCGATCGATTCGCCCGACCGGACCTGTCGACGTAACGCGGCTCCGCCACGGTGCCTCCTGTTGTGAGCTTCTGCGTCTGTGGAGGAACCTTCAGCCCAAGTCCTCCGGTGGATTGACAGTCTCAGCAGGGGAGTGACTGGTCACCATCCCCATTTCCTGGGGGTTGCCGCGATGCCACAATGCAGGCATGGTGCGCGCGGTCACCGAAACCTGTGCGGAGCTAACTCGTCTGGTCGGACGCCCGGTGGAGGCGGCGGAGTTCAGCTTCGAGGTGAGTGCGGCGCTCCGAAAGGCATTTGCGTTCGACGGTTGGTGTTTGTTCGGGATCGACCCTGACTCAGGTTTGCGCACGGTGCAGTTCGGCGGCCGCGGCACGGAACATACCGCCGAGATGGCGCGCAACGAGGCGTTGATGTCGGATGTGAACAAGTACGGCCAGCTCGCGGGCGCCGAGCGACCGGCTGGCTGGCTGTCACAGGACCATCCCGATGCGCGGCACAGTTTCCGACTGCACGAGATCTTGCTGCCACAGGGGTTCCATTCCGAGGTGCGACTCGTCCTCCGGGACCAGGGCCGGCTATGGGGAGCACTCGTCCTCTTTCGGGAGAACCCGCGCTGTCTCCTTGATGACAACGACAGTGCGGCCCTGTGCGCGATCGCCGACGCACTGACGAACGCGATTCGCGCATACCCGGTGCGACCCATTCCCAGGGGCGGCTCGGAACGTGGGCCGGGCATCGTTGCGCTTGCTCCTGACGATCGCCTGGTCACCGTCTCTCCGCAGGCACAGGAGTGGCTCGACGACCTCGTGCCGGGCGGCGACGATGAGACCTACTCAAGTGACGTGACACGGGTCTTGTACGACGCGGCTCATGCGGTGCGGCGCGATGACCCGGACCGCAAGTCCACTTGTGTCCGGACGGTCAGTGGTCACTGGCTTCATGTGGCAGGTGACGCGATCTCGGTCGGCGAAGCCGACGTGGCCATTGTCCTCCAGCCCGCGACCGTGACCCAGCTGCTAGGAGCCGTGGCTGCCTACAGCAAGTTGACAGCCCGCGAATCCGAGGTACTTGGACTGCTCGCGCACGGGCTGGCCAGCAAGCAGATCGCGCGCGAGCTGGCCATCTCGTTGCTGACCGTCAACGGACACCTGCGGTCGATGTATCGCAAGTGTGGTGTGACCGGCCGGGAGGAACTCTTCGGTCGCTACATGTGAGATGACCAGCCCCTACGGCTACGCGCCACGGCCACCGCGTTACGAGCTTGCGTTGGTGCGATGGCGTTTACACCAACCGTTCCTCATCATTCGCCGGTCCCTTCTGCACCGACGATGGCGGAGCAGGGAGACTTGAGTGGAATGCGCTCAACTTCAGCGACGTTGGACCTTGCAGGCCTATCTTCCCGGAGGAGGGCAACCCTGATCATGGACCCATCGCAACTCACCACGCGCAGCCAAGAGGCCGTCTCCACGGCGGTACGGCAGGCTGCTGCCGCAGGTAACCCCAACGTCGAGACCGTGCACCTGCTCAGCGCGCTGTTGGCTCAGCCGGAGGGCATGACCCGAGCGCTGTTGCTCGCCGTCGACGTTGACGTGGACGCGGTCGGCAAAGCGGTGGCCGAACAGAGCGCGAAGCTTCCCACCGCCGCCGGCAGCAGTGTGACCGCGCCGACCTTCTCCCGCGCGCTCTACGAGGTGCTGCAACGCGCGGCCGACCTAGCCGCTGAGCTTGGCGACGAGTACGTCTCGACCGAGCACCTGACCGTCGGGCTGGCCACCGTCGGCAGCCCGGCCCGAACCGTCTTGCACCAGGCCGGCACCGACGCCGACGCGCTGCGCGCCGCGTTCGCGAGCGTCCGGGGTGCCGGCCGCGTCACCACACCCGACCCAGAGGCCACGTACCAGGCGCTGGAGAAGTACGGGATTGACCTGACTGCCCGGGCGCAGGAGGGATCCCTGGACCCGGTCATCGGCCGCGATGCGGAGATCCGCCGGGTCGTCCAGGTGTTGTCCCGACGTACCAAGAACAACCCGGTCCTGATCGGCGAGCCCGGCGTCGGCAAGACCGCCGTCGTCGAGGGTCTCGCCCAGCGCATCGTCGCCCGGGACGTGCCCGAGTCGCTGCGCGGCCGCCGACTGATCTCGCTTGACCTGGGAGCGATGGTCGCCGGCGCGAAGTATCGCGGTGAGTTCGAGGAGCGGCTCAAGGCGGTGCTCACCGAGATCAAGGAGTCCGCCGGCCAGATCATCACGTTCATCGACGAGTTGCACACGGTTGTCGGTGCCGGCGCGTCCGGTGAGGGGGCGATGGACGCCGGCAACATGCTCAAGCCGATGCTGGCCCGCGGTGAGCTCCGGATGATCGGCGCCACCACCCTTGACGAGTACCGCCAACGCATCGAGAAGGACGCGGCGCTGGAGCGACGGTTCCAGCAGGTGTTCGTCGGTGAGCCGAGTGTCGAGGACACCATCGCGATCCTGCGTGGGCTCAAGGAGCGGTACGAGGCGCACCACAAGGTGGCGATCGCGGACGCCGCGCTGGTGGCGGCGGCCACCCTGTCGAACCGCTACATCACCGGTCGCCAACTGCCCGACAAGGCCATCGACCTCGTCGACGAGGCCAGCAGCCGGTTGCGGATGGAGATCGACTCCAGCCCCATCGAGATCGACGAACTCCGGCGCGCCGTGGACCGGATGAAGATGGAAGAGCTCCACCTGTCGTCGGAAACCGACGAAGCCAGCAAGGAGCGGCTGGCGAAGCTACGCGCCGAGATGGCGGACGCCGAGGAGCAGTTGCGCAGTCTCGAGACGCGGTGGGAACGAGAGCAGCAGAGCCTCAACCGGGTCGGCGAGATCAAGGAACGCGTCGACGATCTGCGCAGCCAGGCCGAGCGGGCTCAGCGCGAGGGCGACCTGGCCCGTGCCAGCGAGCTGCTGTACGGCGACATCCCTGCGCTGGAACGCGAGCTGGCCGAAGCCCAGGCCGCCGAAGCCACCAGTGCCGATGACCTCATGGTCCGCGAAGAGGTCGG
>JACCYJ010000100.1 GCA_013696555.1 Nocardioidaceae bacterium
ACGTTCACGAGATGACCCTGGGTTCTCGACCCGCTTCACCTGAACCGTCCGACCAAAGTCGAAACCGTTCAGCCCCTCTTGAGTTGTTGCCGGTACGGCCAAGCCATGTGCCGACCGTGCCAGCGTACCTCGTGCAACGGTCCCAGCGCTTGGTCGATTCCGAGTCGGTGCCTTCCATGCGCCGGGCCGGTGACCCGGTCAATCCCGGGATGGTTCACTGCCCGACATCTTACGAGGTGAGGACATTTGTCCCTCGACAACGCTCAACCTGCCTTGGTGGGGAGAACCTTGGGTCAGTCGCACTTATCGAGCGCGGGTCGATCGGCCAATGCAGCGTCGTCGAAGACCGGTCCCCGCAGACCAGCGCAGGAGGAAACATGGACCGATTCAAGTCTCGTCGCACGCTCGGGTGGGGCGTTGTTGTGAGCACCATCGCACTCACAATCGCCGGTGCGCCGCTCGCCACTGGTGGCGGCGGTGAAGCGAAGTCGGCAGCGGTCGCGGCCGAGACGCAGTCCGGAACGGGTGCTGCCAGTGGCCTGGGACAGCTCAGTGGTCTGCTGCCTCGGAGGAAGCTCACGCTGGGGAGCACTATCCAGGTCGATCTCAGCGCCAACACCGCCCGCCTCCCGCTGTACGAGGGTCGAGCGAACGGGCAGACCGTCTGGTTCGTGCTCCTTGACGCCTCGGACGAGGGGCTGGCCAACAACCATGGCGTGAACTTCGCGCCCAAGCTCGCCAACATGGGCATCGGCTGCCCAGCCTGCGTGCAAACGGTGACCATCGCTTCCCCGTCGCCGGAGCAGAACCGCTTCGGGCAGGCAGTCGTCAGGTTCCGGGGTGCGCCGGACTTCAGCCCCACCCGCAAGGCGGTTCCGGGGCCGGACGGCTTCCCGCTGGCCAGTTTCCGACCCGGTGCTGTGGGTGGTCCGGGGTACAGCCCGTTCATCCGGATCGCCGGCTCCCCTGTCGTCTACAGCGCACCCATCGTTGCCACCGGCGACGGTCCGTTCGACGTCGTGCATCACTCCAACACCGCCGACCGGGTCCTCGGGGTCCACATCGCCCGCAAGTCGCCTCCCGGGCAGTTCAGGGAGTCGTGGGTCGACATGCTGCTCATCAAGGGCTTTGATGCCGGCCAGCCCATCGTGTACCTCAGCACCGACGCCGGTCAGCCCCTGACCGCGGTCCTCGAACGGGCGACGTACGTCCCGGCTCTGAACCGGGCGGCGTACAACGGCGGTGACGACTTCCTCGGATCCGCCCGCGAGCGGCTCTTCGGGTTCGTCAACGGACAGACCGGCGCCGGCAATCCGCAGGCACAGGGCTTCGTCCACCTCGTCCGTGACGGGCATGCGTCCCAAGACGCCAGTGCCGGCAACCGGGCGCTGATCAACGCCCTGCGCAAGGGCGGAGACCTGCTCAACGTCTTCGGTGACTTCCCGACGCTGAGAGATCCCCGGCACTCCAACGCCTACAGCCCGTTGTGGGACGCGCAGCTCGGCCTGTGGACCGACAAGGCGGTGCGTCTGGGTGTGAACCGACGCCAGATCGACGAGGTCCAGGTCTTCAACCTGGCCGCCCGACGCCCCGACCTGCTCACCGGCGTTGACCCGGTGACCGGGAAGCCCACGCCGTACGGCGCCTCAGGGGTCAACATCAACTGCGTCGTCATCGGATTCACCGCCAAGGCTCCGACTGCGAACCTCGCCACACCCGCGCGCAACTCGCAGTTCCCGCCCCGGTAACCCAACCCCAACGGCCGGCTCGGCCGACCGGTGGAACCCTGCCTGAACCGGGCTCCGTCGGTCGGCCGGAGGCTGGTCGCACCCTCGTCTCCGACAGCCCATCGCCTGGCCCCGGACCCGCCCCGTGCGCGTCGGTGTAGCGTGCCGACGAACCCTGGAGGTTACCCATGACTATCGCTAACCCAGATCAAGAGCTGAAGACGCGGCACCGGGCAATGTGGGCCTCAGGCGATTACGCCTCGATGGTAGAGACGTTCCTCTCTCCGCTGGGGCCGGTTCTTGCCGACGCCTGCCGAATTGGAACCGGCATGCGCGTGCTGGACGTCGCGGCCGGCTCGGGCAACGCCTCCATCCCGGCCGCCGAGCGCGGTGCGTCGGTGGTGGCGAGTGACCTGACACCGGAGCTGCTGGACGCGGGCCAAGCCCGGGCGGAGTCGATGGGCCTCAAGCTCGAGTGGGTGGAGGCCGACGCAGAACGTCTGCCATTCCCCGATCGAGACTTCGAGGTCGTCATGTCGTGCATCGGAGCCATGTTCGCCCCGCACCATCAGCCGGTGGCCGACGAGCTCGTTCGCGTGTGCCAACCCGGTGGGACGATCGGGATGGCGAACTGGACACCGGAGGGAATGATCGGGGCACTGTTCCGCATGATGAAGCCGTTTGCTCCGCCACCACCGCCGGGAGCGGAGCCGCCGCCTCAGTGGGGTTCGGAGGAACACATCCGCGCCCTCTTCGGTGACCGGGTCACGTTCACGACGCTCGAGCGCAGGGTGCTGGAGATCACCGCCTTCCAGCACCCGCTCGACTACGGCGAGCACTTCAAGAACCTCTATGGACCGACCATCACGGCGCTCGGGAACGCACGTCGTAACGAACGCGAGGCGGAGTTCGACGCGGCGTTCGAGGCTTTCTGCCACGAATGGAACCTCGGCACGGAGGAGGAGGCACGCTTCGAGCAGGAGTACCTGCTCGCCGTCGCGACCCGCGACTAGGCGGTGCGGCCCTTGGTCCGACGGCCGAGCTCACGCTGCGTCTCCCGCTTGGCCTGCTTCTCGGCCAGGGCCTGGCGCTTGTCATACGACTTCTTGCCTCGCGCCAACGCGATCTCGACCTTCGCCCTACCGTCTTTGAAGTAGAGCGAGAGCGGAACGATGGTCAAGCCACGCTCAGCCGCGCGCGCCGAGAGGCGTTCGATCTCGAGCCGGTGCAAAAGCAGCTTGCGGGCGCGGCGTGGCTCGTGGTTGGTCCATGTCCCCTGCGTGTATTCGGGTATGTGCACCCCGCGCAGCCATATCTCGCCGCCCTCGACCTCGGCGAACCCGTCGACGAGTGAGGCCCGCCCAGCGCGCAACGACTTGACTTCGGTGCCGGTCAGCACCAGGCCGGCCTCGTAGGTGTCCTCGACGTGGTAGTCATAGCGCGCCTTGCGGTTCTGCGCGACCACCTTTCGCCCCTGCTCCCGAGCCATGGCGGTCATTGTTTCCTACAGCGTCACAACCAGGTGAGCGGGTTCACGGCGACACCGTTCTCGTACACCATGAAGTGCAGGTGACACCCGGTGGAGTACCCGGTCGTACCAGCCAGAGCGATCAGCTGACCTCGCTTCACGCGCTGACCGTCGCTTACGACGAAGCGGCTGAGGTGGTTGTACGAGGTGGCAAGGCTGACGCCGTTGACGTTCCCGTGGGAGATGATGATGCGGTCGCCGTAGCCGCCGTCCACGTACTCCGAGACCACAACGCCGGGCGCCGCCGCATAGATCGGCGACCCGCAGGCGGCCGAGAAGTCGGTGCCGTCGTGCA
>JACCYJ010000193.1 GCA_013696555.1 Nocardioidaceae bacterium
ACGAGCGCGTCGCGCTCGGCGCGCTGGCCGACTCGGGGATGGTGCCGCCGCTGCGCCTGGTCACCGCCATCGATGAGGTCTGCTCGCAAGACTTCCCCGCACCGTAGACGTCGAACCGGTCTCTGTAATTCCCAGCCCGGTGGCGGCGATCAGAACAGTGGATACAACGCGGTTCGAGCTCGGCACCGGCCGGGTAGTCACCCATTCGGTTCGAACGTGCCGGCCATGCAGCCGAGACGATCTGGAAACAATCCCTGGGGACTATCTGTGGTGTCACCGTGGCGCTCAGTAGCAACATCTAAGGAGCGTCTCGTGCTCACATCTCGAACCGTCGCCGCTGTGGCGATCGCTGCTCTCATCACTACTGTGCCCCTGGTTGCCAATGCTGCCGGGGCTGTGCGCGGCACCCACCGCGACGACGCGCTGATCGGCACCCCCGGCAACGATCACTTTGTCCCGAAGGCCGGCAATGACTTCGTGAGGGGACTCCGCGGGAACGACGTCATGTCGAGCAACCGCGGCAACGACACGGCTAAGGGCAACAGCGGTGCCGACCAGCTCAGCGGTGGCTCCGGCGACGACCGCCTCTACGGCGGACGTCGCGCCGACCAGCTCGCTGACGGTTCCGGCGCAGACTTCCTCGCCGGTGCACGAGGCCGTGACGTCATTACCCTCAGCACCGACGGCGACCCGGACACCGTCGCGTGCGGCCTCCAAAAGGACACCGTCGTGGTTGATGGCGGCACCCCCGAGCCCCAGGACACGTTGATCAGGTGCGAAATCGTGACCGCGGTCGCTCCGTAGCCGCCTACTGCTCGGCACATCGCAAGGTGGGTCGCGATGCAGTGACGCGAGCGGGACTCGTCTCGGCGCGACTGCCGCTCCCTAGGATCGCATCGTGAGCGAGCCACGGTCGCGGATGCCTGCCCGGGTATGGCACGCCGTCGTTTGGGCGGCCGCGGCGCTGTTGGTACTGGTGTGGGTCGCGGGCAACGACGGGACCACCACCGGGGCACTCGGTGGCGCGCCGACGTCAGCGGCCGTGATCACAGGTGGGAACGGGCACCAGGCCCAGGCCGCCGCAGCGGTGTCGCTGCTGGACGCCGCCTTAACCGCCGCGGACCGTGATGACCGATTGACCGGCGCTTCCCGGCAAGCACGCTCTTGGGCAACGATGGTTCAGCGGAACCTCAGCGTCTTGGGCGTCGAGGAAGTCTCGCTGCGCTTCCTCGACATGTCAGCGTCACCAGGAAGGTCCGCCGAGGGCGGGTTCGTCGGAGAGGTCGAGGTGCGCTGGACACCGGAGGACGACAGCGAAACCTTGCCGATCGTCGTGCCGCTGCGCTTCGACGCTTCCGGCTTCCCCGTGGACGTGGCGAACTCAACCCCAGCCGCGGATCCGCTGCCGGTCTGGCTCGCTGGTCGACTTCGGGTGGTCCCCGAACGCGGAGTCGAGCTCATCGGGGTGGGGCACAAGCCACATCTCGACAGGTTGCGGCTCATGGTCGCCCGGGCCGCCCGAGACGTCCGGGCAGCACTGCCGATACGCCCGCAGGTGGTCTCGGTGGTTGTACCACCCGACGCCGAGACGGCGAACGGGCTGCTCGGCTCGGCTACGGAGGATCTAGCCCGGATCGCCGCGGTGACAGCGAGCGTGGACGGCAGCGACTCCCGAAACGCGCCAGTGCAGGTGGTCCTGAACGCTCCGGTCTTCGACGCCCTCGGTGGACGGGCGGCCAAGTTCGTTCTCGTCCACGAGATGACTCACGCGACGACCGGCGCAACTACCTCGGCGATGCCGCTGTGGGTGGTGGAGGGTTTCGCCGACTACGTCGCGCTGCGGGCCACACCGTTGCCCGTCAATGCGGCAGCCGGGCAGATCCTCGCCCGGGTAGACCGCGCCGGCCCCCCGCACAGACTTCCCACGCCGGCTGACTTCGCCAGCGAAGCGCCCGGCTTAGGGCAGGCGTATGAGGCAGCCTGGTTGGCGTTTCGCATGTTGGCGCATCGTTATGGGAACACGGCGACGGTTGGGTTCTACCTGCGCATTCGAGACGGTGCTTCGCTTCGCCGATCCCTCGGTGTCCTCGGCCTAAATCCGACGTCGCTGGCCGCCGGATGGCGCGACTACCTCCGGGACCTCGCGGCGGCGTCCAGTTGACGTTCGGGGACCGCCGGCAGCTGGTGGTACTGCTCGTGCTGGTGGCCGTCGCTTTCGGGCTCATTGTCGCGCTGACGACGCCATGGCAGTGGTTGCCCGGTGGCGAGCTGGCGGCTGTGGACCCGACCGCTGGACTGCAGCCGGAGCAGCTGGAGCGCATCTCCGACTACCGGGCGAACGTCGTCCCGGTTGGTCTCCTGAGCACCCTGGCCGGACTGTTGGCGGTTGGCTTCCTCGGCTTCAGCGGGTACGGCTCACGGTTGGTTCGCCGGCTCCCAGGGCGGCAGCATTGGTGGATCCAGGGGACCCTCGCGGTGGCTGCGGGTGTGCTGATCGGCCGGCTTGTCACGCTGCCCTTCGCCATCCGGGTCGAGCAGGTACGCCACCGGTTTGGGCTGTCCACGCAGCCGTGGGCAGACTGGGCCAGCGACGTCGCCACGAGCTACGCAGTCAGCGTCGTCATCCTCGGTATCGGGGCGCTGCTGATCGTGGGGTTGGCGCGTCGGACGCGCCGCTGGTGGCTGCCGGCGTCGGTGCTCGCAGCAGCCCTAGTCATCGCCGGCTCGTTCGTCTACCCGGTGCTCGTCGAGCCGTTGTTCGCCCGGTTCACGCCAATGCCCGCGGGTGAGCTGCGTACGTCATTGGTCGAGCTCGCGGCTCGCGACGATGTTCGCGTCGATGAGGTGCTGGTGGCCGACGCGTCACAACGGACTACCGCACTCAATGCCTACGTCTCAGGTTTCGGCGCCACCAAACGGATCGTCGTCTATGACACGCTGCTAGCCCAAGCAAGCGCGGAGGAGGTGCGGCTGATCGTCGCGCACGAGCTGGGGCACGCCGACAACCGAGATGTCCTGCAAGGAACCTTGATCGGCGCCCTGGGCGCCGTGGGAGTTGTGGCCTTGTTCGCGCTGATTCTGGAGTCCGGCTCGATGAGAAGGACGGCCGGGTACGCCGGTCCCCGAGATGCCGCCGTCGTCCCGGCCGTGCTGGCTCTGGTGGCGGTTGGCTCGTTCTTCGTCAGCCCGTTACAGAACCTCATCAGCCGGGCTGTGGAGGCACGCGCGGACGTCCACGCGCTGGAGTTGACTCGCGACGTGGGCACCTTCAAGTCGGCTCAGCGCCGGCTGGCCGTGGCCAACCTGTCGGCCCCGGATCCCAACCAGCTGTTGTATGTCTGGTACGCCAGCCACCCAACGGTGGCTCAGCGGATCGCGCTCGCCGAAGGTTGGTCGGCGATCCAGCAGCGCTCGAGATTAGGGGCAGGCGGTGCTCGCGTCGGGCGCTTGGCTCGAGTAGGCGTCGCAGGTGTCGGTGAACAGGTCGTTGGTCAGAGTGCCCAAGGCGAAGACCGCGAGCACGATGACCGCCGCGATCAATGCGGCGAGAAGTCCGTACTCAGCTGACGACGCGCCCCGCTCCGGTCGAGTGTTTGACCGCTGCATTCTGACTCCCGAGAGAAACGCAGAAGCGTGGCCGTGACCTCCCCGATCCAGGTCACGACCACGCCTCTGCTGGTTGTGATCAGTCGCTGACGCAGGCCGCGGCCTCGTCGGACGTGCTGCCACTGTTCGCGGCGATGTCGCCACAGGTGTCCTGGAACGAGTCATTGACGAGCGACCCGAGGGCGTAGACGGCGAGCACGATGATGGCGGCGATGAGCGCGACCAACAGGCCGTACTCCACCGCCGATGCGCCAGTCTCGGCGTCCCGCCGACGGTTGGCGATGGAGCGCATGTAGTCAAGCATGTTGTGTCCTTTGCTGTGAGCGCGCCGCGGTGGCGCAGGTCCGATTCGCTGACCCAATGCTGTCGTCCGGTGGCGCCTCGTGGTATCCGGTGAGCGTCCACTTCCCAATGGCCGAACGGGTGAGTCGCTCTCACCCGGCTGGCGCGTAAGACTCATTCATGGCTCAGGTCACCGCCGCGATGTCGCGCAGCAGGCCGGCCCGGATGGCGCACATGATGGCCTGCGCCCGGTTGGCGGCGCCCAACTTGTCGTAGATCTTGGAGATGTGGGTCTTGGCGGTCGACTCCGAGATGAAGAGCCGCCGCGCGATCGCAGAGACACCCAGCCCCTCGGCCAGCAGGGCGAGAACCTCCTTCTCGCGGGGAGAGAGCTGTGGACCGGTGGGTTGCATCTTGCGCCGCATGGCGTCAGCCAGATCGGGGGCCGTGAACGAGTGAGGTGATGCCGCTGCGTGGCGGGCGGCAGCAACGACGTCCTCGCTGGGTGCGTCCTTGGGTACGAAGGCGGATGCGCCCGCCTCGAGTGCGGCGAACAGCTGCTCATCGCCGGCGTACATGGTCAGCACGACGATGCCCATCTCTGGATTGCGTTCACGCAACCTTCGAGTGGCGTCGAGTCCTGAGCCGTCCGGCAGCCGCACGTCGATGACGACCACCTGCGGCGGCAAGGCGTGCACCATCCGCTCGCCTTCCGACAGCGTGCCCGCTTGGCCGGCGACGGTGAAGTCATCCGAGCGTTCGAACGCGCGACTCAGCCCCTGGCGAATCAGGTCGTGGTCATCGATGAGTAGAACCGACGTAGACATCGGTGATGTCCTTTCCTGGGACAGTGCCGGAGCTCTGCCGAGAGCCGTTGATGTTGGCGGCAGCGCGGCCCGAGGCACGTGCGGTGTCGGGGGCGAGAGTCAGTGATACCTCGGTTCCGCCCCCGTCTCGGGCACGGATGTCGAGTGAGGCGCCGATGCGGTCGGCGCGCTCTCGCATGATCCGCAAGCCGTAGGAGTCCGAGCGGGGGACGCCAAGCCCGTGCCCGTCATCGGCGATCGTGAGCACCGCGTGCGGCGGGTCCGCCGCGAACGTCACCCACAGGTTGCTGGCGCCGCTGTGTCGGCGGGCGTTTGTGATGGCCTCCTGTGCCAGCCGCAGGATCTCGGTCTCGACCTCGACCCGCAGTCGCTGCGGTGTCTCGTTCAAGGACAGGTGAACGGTCATCCCCGACCGCGTTCCGACCTGGCGGACGTAGTCGGTAAGAGCCGTGCCGAAGCCGGCCTGGTGCGAAATCTCGCTGCGCAGGTCGAAGATCGAGAGCCGCAGCTCGCTGACGATCCGGGTCAGCTCGTAGCGCAGACCGCGCAGGGTCTCGCGTTGCTCGTCACTGGCTGAGTCGGCGATCATCTCGTCGACGGTGTAACCGATCGACGCCACCTCTTGGGCGATGCCGTCGTGGATCTCACGAGCGAGGCGACGGCGCTCGTTGGCCGTTGCCAACGTCCGTACCTCGTCGAAGACCAGGGCGGTGTCCAGCCGGAAGCTGTGCTCGGCGAGTCTGCTACGTAGCTCCTGCAGGGAGACTGACGACAGGCTGGTCGCGCACTCGGCGACGACGACACCGACCATGCGCAGACCTGCCTGAAGCGGCAGAGCCACTCGAGTCATTCGATCGTTTCGCCCCTCGACGATCTCCTGGGCCGGCGCCTCGGTGGTCCAGCACTCCATCACTACTGGGTCGTCGCTGCCGACGTCGCTGAGCCGGTCACCCTCGTCGAGCGTCAGCGGGACCAAGACGCCACCTTCGGTGCGCACGAGCACGACGGCCGCCTCGGCCTGAAGCGCCTCGTGGACCTCGACAAGGATTTGCTGGGCGATTCCCACCGCATCCAGTCCGGCGGAGAGGCTGCGGGCCACCGTGCGCAGCTCGGCCAGCAACCGGCGGGCGGAGTGGTAGGCGTCGTGGTCACGGGGTGGTTCTTGCTCGAGCTGGCGTAACCACGCACCGAGCAGGCCGGTGCCGAGGCTGGTCAAGAACCAGGGGGCGGCGACCTGCATCCGGTCGGTCAGCACCGTCAGCGAGATCGACGGAGCCGTCAGCACGTCGATGACGGCGACCTCGATGAGACATGCGCCTGTTGTCCCCGCCAAGCCGGCATTGAGACCGGCGACGAACGGTGGCACGATCAGGTAGAGCAGAGCGTACGGTTGGTCGCCGAGCTGAGTGCCGATGACCACTGACGCGGCCAGTGCCTCGGCCAAGCCGAGGACGGTCCCGCTCACCCCACGCCGGGATGCCAGCCCGCACACCACGGCTGACACGGCGAGCAAGACGACAGCCAGCACTCCCGACGGAGTGCCTTGCACAGCGGCCAGGGCGACCACCGCGAGGATGCCGAAGAGGCGTGCCCCCATCGCCACCCGTCCCGGGTGTTGGGACGGCAGGTGCAGCGGCACCGCAACCACAGCTACCTCCTCGTATACTCAATGTCAGGAAAGCCCTACAGAGCGTAGTTGACCAGGAGAAAAAGCGCCACCGTGGGTAGTAGAACCATCACCCGGCGTTGCCCGAGAAGACGCCCATCATGCTGATGACACCCGGGCCCATGACCACGACGAACAGCGTCGGCAGGATGCAGAAAATCAGCGGGAAGAGGATCTTGACCGGCACTTTCTGCGCCTTCTCTTCAGCACGTTGGCGTCGTTTCGTCCGCATCTCCGTCGCCTGGACTCGTAAGACACGGCCGACGGGAATGCCGAACGCATCGGCCTGGACCATCGACGTGACGAACCCCCTCAGCTCGGGAAGCGAGCTGCGTTCGCCGAGTGCGCGCATCGCCTCGCTGCGACCCGAGCCGAGCTGCATCTCCTGAAGCACCCGGGCAAACTCTTCTGCCAGGGGTCCGTGTGTGTTCTTCGCCACGTGAGCCAGCGCGGCGTCGAAGCCCAAGCCGGCTTCGACCGAGATCGTGAGCAGGTCCAGCGCGTCCGGAAGCGCCTTCTGAGTCAGTTCTTTGCGCTCGTACGTCTTCTGGTAGAGCCACATGTTGGGGGCGAAGTAGCCGGCCAGCGCCACCGCCACCGAGATGGCCATGGTGGGCATCAAGGACAGCCCGAGAAGCATGCACGCCAGGAGCGCCACAATCAGCCCGCTCGCGAAGCCCGCGGCCTTTAGGGCGGAGACGCGGTCGGGTGTCCAGCCGGGGGGATTCCCGGCGGCGTCCAGCTTCTGCCGTATCCGACTGCCGCTGTCGTCCGGTGTCAGCCGGCGACCCAGCCCGGTCAGCCGACCGAGAGCCGGATTCCAAACACGTGCCTTGAAACCCGGATCGAGCTCTTCTTTCATCGACTGCGGTGCCGTGGTGAACGCATCGAGCAGCGCCAACGACCGGGAGGCGCTGGCGCGATCTCC
>JACCYJ010000113.1 GCA_013696555.1 Nocardioidaceae bacterium
TCTCGGACGACCCCGGCGAGTCCGGCGACGCCAGCGCGGACGACCCGCAGTGAGGTCAGGGCCGGTGTGCGCCGCTCCCATGGGCGGTGGGGGTCCTCTGATGTCCGCGCCGCTCGCCGTCGTGGGTCACGCGGCCAATGGGACTGGCACGGGGGTCCCTGCACCAGTGCGGGATCGGCGTGACCGGACCCAGTTCCAGTCGTTTCGGCCCCACTGACGAGGGGCTATCCTGTCCGGGCCCGTCTGGGCACCGACCGCGAGGTCTGCGGGGCTGTGGCGCAGCTGGTAGCGCACCTCCATGGCATGGAGGGGGTCAGGGGTTCGAGTCCCCTCAGCTCCACTCACTGGTGACGTTCCAGTTCCGATTCGGTCACAACTGCGGAACCGCTCTCCCTAGGCAGCCGTCCAAGGGTCACGATCCTTGTACGGCGACGAAGGGGGACCGGGAATGGCCGCGCTCCGCGCACGAACCAGACGCTTGGTTCTGACATGAGTGTGGGTGGGTCGAATCGGGTGATCGCCACAGTCACGGCTCTGGGCGCCCTGATCCTGGCTGCCTGTGGATCGGAGCCCACGGTGACGGAGACTCCCGCCGGCACGACGCTGGCGGTGAGTGACCTCCAACGTGCGACCCCGGCCCCAGACACGCCGGTCGATGAGGCTGCCCGCGGATTGCAGACGTTCGGTTACCAGCTCATCCGCGAAAACCCTCAACTGATCGAGGACGGCAACCTCGTTGTTTCACCGGCGAGCATTGGGGTCGCCTTTGCGATGGCCCGTGCTGGTGCACGCGGACAGACCGCCACGCAGATCGACGCGGTGCTGCACTTCCCTGACAAGGGTCTCGGCGATGCGTACAACGCCCTGACCCGGGGTTGGACCAGCCGAGGCGGCAAGGATGCGCCGCAGCTCAGCGTCGCGAATGCGATCTTCGCACAGAATGGCTTTGCGCTGGAGCCCGACTACCTCGACACACTGGCTCGCGACTTCGGCGCCGGAGTTCGGCAGGTCGACTTCGCTGACGGCTCGGCGGCCGACGTCATCAACGCCTGGGTGAAGACTGAGACCCGCGATCGCATCGACAAGCTTTTCAACGATCTCGACCCGGCTACGCAGCTCGTCTTGGCCAATGCCGTGTACCTCAAGGCCACCTGGGAGCGCCAGTTTCTCGCCGACCTCACCCGCCCGGTTCCGTTCCACCGCGCTGACGGGACGGTCGTGCGGCCGGAGACGATGAGCCACCACGAGCCTGAGCGGTACGAGTACGCCGCGACTGCCAAATGGTCAGCGGTGCGGATGCCCTACCTCGGGGAGGAGTTGGCGATGTGGGTGCTGCTGCCAACCGCTCGAGATGGCGATCCGGTCGCCTTGCTCGAACCGGCCGTGCTTACTACGGCGATGGACCGAGCTCGCGGGCAACGAGTGGACCTGTCGCTGCCGAAGTGGGACTTTCAGTCCGACCTGCCGCTGAACGACCCGTTGACGCGGATGGGTATGTCGGTGCCGTTCAGTGCGATGGCGGACTTTTCCGGCATCTCTCCGGCAGGACTACATATTGATCAGGCTGTGCATCGCGCCGGCATCACCGTGGACGAGAAGGGCACCGAAGCTGCGGCGGTGACCGGAATCGGGTTTGTGGTATCTGCGGGGCCCTCCCCGGACGTGAGCATGACAGTGGACCACCCCTTCGCGTTCGCGATCGTCCACGAGCCGAGCGGCGCGCCACTCTTCGAGGGAGTCGTCGGCGATCCGACTGCGATCCAATGAGCAAGCAGACGTTGGTCACGCTAGTGGCCCTGGTATTCCTCACCGCGAGCTGTGATTCGACGACCGAAGCGACGGAGACGATTCCGTCTTCGGAGGACTTGACGGTTTCTAGGCATGCTGACGTTCGTTGCTGGACAGTGGATGGCGCGCTGACGAACATCGAATCCCTCGCCGACGTGTTGCCGAACACCTTGTTCACCAGCGGCGGCCCACCATCCGCACCTCAGCCGCTCACGCCTCTGGTCGTCGTGGGGCAGGTGACCGACGTGGTGGCTGGAAGGGCATGGGCGATGGAGGACGACGGCGAAGATGGTCCCGAGGATGGAGTCGTTGTGCCGTTCGACGACCCGGGCGCCATGTGGAAGCACGTCCACTCAACCGTTGCCGTCGACGAAGTACTCGCGTCGGTGGACGACCAGAGCCCGACCACTATCCAGGTGAGCTTTACCGTCAACGGGGACGTGTCGCTGGAAGACGCCCGTACTCAGCTGCTCAGCGAGCAGGAGCTGATGTTGCCTTTGCTGCAATGGGCAGGCACTGACTACAACGCCGATCTGTGGGCGGTTGGTCCCTCCAACTCGACGCTGCTTGCCGAGATCGATGCTGAGGGCCGCCTCTCCCTGCCCTGTGTCGGTGAGCGAACCGCTGACACTTTGCTGCGCAATGTCCCCACTTTGGACGCGTTACGCGAGGCGGCGGCTCGGCCGATACGCGTCCGACACGTGGAGCCGGTCTACCTGATGTGACGTTAGGCGCGTTAGGCGAGGATGGCTTCGCGTCGCTCACGCCAGTCCAGCGCGCTGGCGTCGTTCTCGGCGGTTGCTCAATGGCGGCGCTCGCGTTCACCGTCTGGTTGAGGCTGCGGCAGAGCATCGTCAAGGCTGTCCCGGAGAAGGAGCGACGCTGGGCGGCCATAAGGCGCAATTGTGTGGGCTTTGCACAATCGGAGTGCGCTATTCTGGTCCCATGAGTCCTCTGCTTCTTGGACGGTCGCGCTGATCGACGACACCGACGGCGCGGCGACCCCTCGTTCTCGAGGGGTTTTTTCATGTCAGCATGCAACCAGCGGATTGGAGGCGAAGACGGTGGACGGCTACGACGTACGCGCGGCACAGGAACGCTGGCGCAAGGTCTGGGAGCAGATCGACCCTTTCCGCGCCGACGCTGAGGTGGCCGATCAGGGCGACGACACCCGCGAGCGTCGCTATGCGCTGACCATGTTTTCCTATCCCTCGGGGGACCTGCACATGGGTCACGGTGAGGTCTTCGCGCTGCACGACTTGCTGTCTCGCTACTGGTTCCAGCGCGGCTACAACGTCTTGAACCCCATCGGGTGGGATTCGTTCGGCTTGCCGGCCGAGAACGCCGCCATCCGCAACAACGAAAACCCGGAGCGCTACACCTACGACAACATCGAGACGCAAGCCGAGTCGATCCGGCGCTACGCCATCAGCTTCGACTGGTCTCGGCGATTCAACACCTCCGATCCCGAGTACTACCGGTGGACGCAATGGCTTTTCCTGCGGTTCTTCGAGCGGGGCCTGGCCTACCGCAAGCAGTCCTTCGTCAACTGGTGCCCCAACGACCAGACGGTGCTGGCCAACGAGCAGGTCGTCGCGGGGGCCTGCGAGCGGTGCGGTGCCACCGTGACCAAGCGTGAGCTGACCCAGTGGTACTTCAAGATCACCGAGTACGCCCAGCAGTTGCTGGACGACATGGGCCTGCTGGAGAACACCTGGCCAGAGCAGGTCCTGACCATGCAACGCAACTGGATCGGGCGCTCCGAGGGCGCGTACGTGGACTTCGCGGTCGAGGTCGATGGGGTGGCGGATCCGATCCGGGTGTACACGACGCGACCGGACACCGTGTACGGCGCCACGTTCATGGTCGTCGCACCCGAGACCGCGCTCGCCGTACGACTGTGCACGGACGAGCAGCGATCGTCCTTCGATGCGTACCTGGAGCAGACCAAACGGGCCACCGAGATCGAGCGGATGTCCTCCGAGCGACCCAAGACCGGGGTGTTCCTGGGCACGTACGCGCTCAACCCGGTCAACGGTGCGCACATCCCCGTCTACGCCGCCGACTATGTGCTGGCCGATTACGGCACCGGCGCGATCATGGCCGTCCCGGGCCAGGACCAGCGGGACTGGGACTTCGCCGTCGAGTACGACCTGCCGATCGTGCGTAC
>JACCYJ010000122.1 GCA_013696555.1 Nocardioidaceae bacterium
ACATCCCCGTCTACGCCGCCGACTATGTGCTGGCCGATTACGGCACCGGCGCGATCATGGCCGTCCCGGGCCAGGACCAGCGGGACTGGGACTTCGCCGTCGAGTACGACCTGCCGATCGTGCGTACCGTCCAGCCTCCGGCCGACTTCGAGGGCAAGGCCTACCCGGGGGCGGGTTCGGTCATCAACTCCGCAACCGGCGAGGTGAGTCTGGACGGGCTGGGGGTCGAGGCTGCCAAGGCCAAGGTCAGCGACTGGCTGGAGAGTAAGGGTGTCGGCGAGAGAACGGTCAACTTCCGGCTCCGGGACTGGCTGATCAGTCGCCAGCGCTACTGGGGGTGCCCGATCCCGATCGTGCACTGCTCGAGCTGCGGTGAGGTCGCCGTTCCGGACGACCAGCTGCCGGTCAGTCTGCCCGACCTTCGCGGTGCCGACCTGGCACCCAAGGGCACGTCCCCACTGGCGGCGGCCACCGACTGGGCCCGCGTCGCATGTCCTCGCTGTGGCGGCGAAGGGCACCGGGACACCGACACCATGGACACCTTCGTCGACTCGTCGTGGTACTTCCTTCGCTACTGCTCACCCCACGACGCCGACGCAGCCTTCGACCCGGAGCAGGTGCGGCGGTGGGCGCCGCCAGACCACTACTTCGGCGGTGTAGAGCATGCCATCTTGCACCTGCTGTACAGCCGGTTCTTCACCAAGGCCTTGCACGACATGGACATGGTCGACTTCGTCGAACCGTTCACCGCTCTGACGACCCAGGGCCAGGTGATCAACCGGGGCGCGAGGATGTCGAAGTCCCGGGGGAACGGGGTCGACCTGGGCGAACAGCTCGACAGGTATGGCGTGGACGCGGTCCGCCTGACGATGGTCTTCTCCGGGCCTCCTTCCGACGACATCGACTGGGCGGACATGTCCCCCGCCGGGTCGGTGAAGTTCCTGCACCGCGCCTGGCGGATCGCGCACGACGTCGACGACGAGGTCGGCGTGCCGCCCACCGGTGGCGATGTGGCGCTGCGCAGGGTCACACATCACACGATTCATGAGGCCACCAAGCTGATCGAAGCGTTCCGCTTCAACGTCTTCGTCGCCCGGGTGATGGAGCTGGTCAATGCCACCCGCAAGGCGATCGACACCGGGCCGGGAGCCGGTGACCCCGCAGTCCGCGAGGCGGCGGAGACCATGGCGATCATGCTGAGCCTGGTGGTGCCGTACACGGCCGAGGAGATGTGGCACGAGTTAGGCCACGAGCCGACCGTGGCGATGGCCGGATGGCCCGCCGCGGATCCGGAGCTGCTGGTGGAGCAGTCGGTGACCTGCGTCGTGCAGGTTCAGGGCAAGCTGCGTGCGCGGCTCGACGTGCCGCCGGACATCGACGATGCGCGGTTGCGCGAGCTGGCCCTGGCCGATCCCATGGTTCAGCGCGCGATCGAGGGTCGTGAGGTCCGTACGGTCATTGTGCGGGCACCGAAGCTTGTCAATGTGGTGGTCTGACCCCGCTCATCTCTCGTGCCCGGCCACCACCTCCCATGGCTCGTCACCAATGAGCACTTCCAATGGCGGAGGGTCACTTCCAATGGGTTCGACCCCATTGGAAGTGACCCCGTACCACGTGAACGTGGGATAGGGACAGCCTTAGCCGCAGGGGCTGGTCCTACCTGCGCTTTGCGGATCGTGCCGGGGAGCAGTGAACGATGTTCTTGCTGGACCCCGCCGGCAACGCCATGGAGTTCAAAGCGTTCACCGATGAGACGCAGATCTTCTCGGCCCCGGTGCGCGCTAACCTCCGGCCATGCCCGGTCGTGTCGCGCTCGTCACGGACTCGACCTCGTCGTTGCCCGCCGACCTGATCGCGTCGTACCGCATTGAGGTCGTGCCCCTGCAGGTCGTGATCGGCGCTCGGTCATTTGCAGAGGCGAGCGAGGCGACACCCGAGACTGTCGCGACCGCGCTGCGCGCCTTTGCACCGGTCAGTACGTCGCGCCCCAGCCCGGAGGCGTTCGCTCGGATCTACCAGGCGGCCGCCGACTCAGGCTGCGAGGCCGTTGTCTCCGTTCACCTGTCCGGGGAGGTGTCCGGCACGTACGATTCCGCCCGGCTGGCCGCGGCGTCGGCGCCGTTACCCGTCGAGACGGTGGACAGCCGCCAGGTCGGGATGGGTGCCGGCTTTGCCGTCCTCGCGGCTGCCGAAGCGGTTGCCGCCGGCGCCACGGCCGAGCAAGCAGCGCAGGCAGCTGCAAAGACAGCGGCTGCGACGCGGACGTACTTCTACGTCGACACGCTTGAACACCTGCGCCGAGGTGGCCGGATCGGCGCCGCCGCGGCCCTGCTGGGATCGGCGCTGGCGGTCAAACCACTGCTCACGGTCACCGACGGCCGGATCGGACCGCTGGAGAAGGTACGGACGGCTGCGCGGGCGCTGGCGCGGATCGAGGAGCTGGTGAGCGAGGCGGCTGCCGCCTGTGTGGGGCCGGTCGACGTCGCAGTGCAGCATCTCGCCAGTGCGCAGCGCGCGGAATCCGTGGCTGCCAGGCTCGAAGGGCGGCTCGATGTGCATCAGATGTTCGTCTCGGAGGTAGGCGCGGTGATCGGGGCGCACGTCGGTCCTGGCATGGTCGCCGTGGCGGTGGCGCCTCGATTCGCCCTCGGTTGAGATCGTCCACAGATTGCTTGGTGTCTCTCCCGGACCAGAGGTCTGCTCCCTAACGTCAAGGCATGGTGGATTGGAGGTCGAAAAGCTCTGGCCGGCAGCCCAGTGAGTCGGCTGCCCAACGGCGCCTCGAGGTGCTGACCGCGCATCTCGCCGGCATCAAGGCGACCGTTGACCCCCCGGCCGCCCCCCTGGCGAAGGGACGGCAGGAGGAGTCCACGACGACACCCGCGCTGGGGTTGCCGCCGACCCGGCATGTTGCTGCGGCGCCTCCAGTGCGGCGGCGGGTGGCGGCTGCGTTGGAAGACCGCCGAATGGCGGTGCGCGAGCTGACGGGCCGCGGCACTATCTCCGGGCATCATGTCGCTGTCCTGGCCGCTGTGCTTGCCATGTGTCTCGCCGTCACGGCGTGGTGGGTCGTGGCCGGTCGGTCGAGCACCGAGCCGATTGTCACACCGACGCTGGCACCGGCCGAACCGATGGGTGTGACCGACTCCGTGCCGGTTGCGTCTGACGGCATAGAAGTCCCGATGCCCGTGGAGTCGTCGGCAGCATCACCCGGCGCGCTGGTCATCGTCGATGTCGCCGGCAAGGTCCGGCGCCCAGGTATTGTCACGCTCCCGGTCGGCTCCCGGGTGGTGGATGCGCTGAAGGCAGCGGGCGGCGCTCGTCCGACGGTGGACCTGACCTCGCTCAACCTCGCTCGGCAGCTCGTCGACGGTGAGCAGCTGCTCGTCGGCCTGGTCGCGGTCGGGGTTCCACCGCCACCCGGGGCGTTGGTCACGACACCGACGAGCGGGGTACCGATCGCTCCGGTCAACCTCAACACCGCCACGGCCGAGCAGTTGGACACCTTGCCGGGTGTCGGCCCGGTGACGGCGCAAGCAATCCTCGACTGGCGGGCAGCGCATGGCAGTTTCAGCAGTGTCGACGAGCTGCTCGAGGTCGATGGGATCGGGGAGGCGACACTCGCGGATCTTCGCGACCTGGTGACTGTGTGAGTCTTGCCCCCGCGGAGCCACTCGCGCCGCGGTCCGAGCCGGAGGTCGTCTCCGACCGCCCCGATTTCCGGCTCGCGGCACCCGCGGCGGCTGCTTGGGCTACTGCCGCCGTAGCCGTTGGCATCGCCCCTGGCCGGACACTGGCGGCCGGCAGCCTACTGGTCGTCCTCGGTCTGACGAGCTCACGCCGCCGGAGTCACTGGTTGGCGCTCGTGCTGCTCGCCGCGGCCGCCGCCGCACTGGTTGCCGGCCTCCGGGTCACCGCCAACGGTGTCGGCCCGGTGCCCGCCCTGGCGGCGGACCGGGCGGTCGTCGAAGCCGTGCTGACGCTGAGCTCCGATCCAGTGCTCCGTCCTGGACGTTTCGGCGACGAGGTCTTCGCCGAGGCCCGGATCGACACGATTGTCAGTCGCGGTATGAGCGCGCACGTCGACTCCCCGGTGCTGGTCATCACCGACGCCGAATGGGCGCAGCTGCCTCTCGGGACCCGGGTGAGTGCCGTCGGTGCGCTGGCACCCGCCCGCGACAGTGACCTGGCGGCGATCTTTCTGCCCGCGCGCATCGACGCGGTGCTGGAGCCCCCCGCCTGGTGGTGGCGAGCGTCGTCGGCGCTGCGAGGCGGCATCGTCGAGGGTGTCGCCGTCACCTCCAGCGACTCGCGGGCGCTCATTCCCGCCCTCGTCGACGGCGACGACTCCGCAATCTCCGAAGACCTGGCCGCCGACTTTCGTACCTGCGGCCTCACCCATCTGCTGGCGGTGTCCGGGACGAACTTGACGCTGGTCGTGGGCTTCTTGCTCATCCTCGCTCGCTGGTGCGGGGTGCGTGGCTACGCCCGAGTGCTTGTCGGAATCCTCGGCACGGCCGGCTTTGTGCTGCTTGCCCGTCCGGAGCCGAGCGTGCTCCGTGCCGCTGCCATGGGACTGGTGGCCCTCGCCGGTCTCGGAGCGGGCGGCCGCCGCCGCGGCGTGCGCGCGCTGAGCATTGCAGTGCTCGTCCTGGTGCTTGTCGACCCGTGGCTGTCTCGGTCCATCGGTTTCGTCTTGTCCGTCGTGGCGACCGGCGGGATTCTCGTCCTTGCACCCCGGTGGAGCGCCGCGCTTTCCCGGTGGCTACCGCAGCCGCTTGCCGAAGCCTTGGCCGTCCCGTTGGCGGCGCAGGTTGCCTGCACGCCCGTCGTGGCCGCGTTCTCCGGACAGGTTTCGATCGTTGCTGTCGCCGCCAATCTGCTGGCCGGTCCGGCGGTCGGTCCAGCGACAGTTCTCGGGCTCACCGCAGGGGCTGTGTCGCTGCTGTGGGAAGGCGCCGGTCACGTCATCGGAATGCTTGCGGGGTGGATGGCGGGGTGGATCATCATCATTGCCACCCACGGTGCCGCGCTGCCCGGGGCCAGCATCACGTGGGGATCTGGGTATGCGGCGGTCGGAGTACTCGGTGCCCTGTGCGTGGCGTTCTGCCTGGTTACCACGCGGGCGCTGGCGGCAGCGCGTACCAGTTTGTTGTGCGTCACGGTGGTCGCGGCGTGGGTCGTACACCCGATCTCACCTGGGTGGCCGCCGGAGGGCTGGGTCATGGTCGCCTGCGATGTGGGACAAGGAGATGCCATCGTCCTCAACGCCGGAGGCGGATCCGTGGTCGTCGTCGACACCGGCCCCGAACCTCGGCAAGTCGACCAGTGCCTCGATCGGCTCGATGTCGGCCGGGTGGCCGCAGTCGTGCTGACTCACCTGCACGCCGATCACAGTGATGGTCTGGCCGGGGTTCTCGACGACCGGACGGTCAGTGCGCTCGAGATCGGGCCGTTCGTCCCGGAGAGCTCGCAGTTCGCGGCGGTCGGCGCCCTGGCAGCGCGAGCGGGCGTACCTGTCGTACGCACGGAGTACGCGACGCAACGACGCGTCGGTGCCCTGTCGTGGGACGTCCTCGGACCGGTTCCGGGGGTTGCGTCGGCCGACGAGTCGGGAACGGCGCAGAACAACAGCAGCGTCGTGCTGCTGGTCAGCACTCGCGGGATACGTCTGCTGTTGGCCGGCGATGTGGAGCCGGAAGCCCAGACCGCGTTGCTGGCATGGGGCGAGACCCTGCACGCGGATGTGCTGAAGGTGCCCCATCACGGCAGTCGTTATCAGGATCCGCAGTTCCTGGCTGCCGTCGGGCCAGAGGTCGCCGTCGTCAGCGTCGGAGCCGACAACAGCTACGGGCACCCGTCGGCCGAGACGGTCGAGACCCTCGAGGATGCGGGTGCCCGGGTGCTGCGTACCGATCAGGACGGCGACGTAGCTCTCGTCGTACGCGACGGCCAGCTATCCGTCGCGACCCGCTGATCGTCGATGTCCGCCGCGGCTGACATGCTGGCCGCGATGCCAGCTCCGACACCACCGCCACTGGGTACAGTCACGCTGATCGCCGGACCGGCGGAGTTCCTCTCCGAACGCGCCGTAGCCCGCGTTCTGTCAGCGGTTTCGGCCATCGACGCCGATGCCGATGTCACCCAGATCGACGCGGGTGCTCTCGGGCCGGGGGCGATGGCCGAGCTGACCAGTCCGTCCCTGTTCGCGACGGCCCAAACGCTCGTCGTCCGGGAGCTGCCGGATCTCCCCGAGGGTGTCCATGACGAGCTCGTGGCGTACGCGGCGGAGCCCGCGGCTGACGTGGCGCTGGTGCTCGTGCACCCGGGCGGGCCGAAGGGTAAGCGCCTGCTCGATCGGTTGCGCCAGACGGGGCTTGGCCACGTGGTCACGAGTGAGCCGCCCAAGCCGTGGGAGCTGCCTGGGTTCGTCGCTGCCGAGGTCCGCCACCATCGGGGCACGATCACCGAGGACGCCGCCGAGTTCTTGGTCGCCGCGGTGGGAACCGACCTGCGCGCGCTCGCAGCCGCAGCCGAGCAGCTGGTCAACGACTTCTCCCCGGAGCGGCTCACGATCGAGATCGTCCGTCGCTACTACGACGGCCATGCCGAGGTGAAGAGTTTCGACATCGCGGATGCCGCCATCGACGGCCAGATTGCGGTCGCGCTCGAGCGGCTGCGCTGGGCACTCGGAAACGGCGTCCCCGCGGTGCTGATCACGAGCGCCTTCGCCAGCGGTCTGCGTTCGCTTGCCCGGATGCAGTCGGCGCCGCGCGGCCTGCGCGACGCCGACCTGGCTCGTGAGGTGGGGGCGCCGCCGTTTCGGCTCAAGTCGCTACGTGGCCAGCTCCGCTCATGGGAAGGATCCGGTCTGACCCGGGGGATCCAGGCGGTGGCGCAGGCCGACCTCGACGTCAAAGGGGGCGCGGGGGACCCCGATTACGCACTGGAACGGATGGTGCTCACCGTGGCCTGGGCCCGCGGCCGCCGCTGAGCCTGACATATTTGCGTCGACGCACCGAGATTGCGCAGGCAGACGTCAGTCTCTCGGTAGTTGGGGGCGCTGCGTCCTGGGTGGCGCTCCTACAGGGTGGTGATGCGCTTTGCGATCGCCGACTTGCGGTTGGCGGCCTGGTTCTTGTGAATGACCCCGGCGGAGACGGCCTGATCGAGCTTGCGCGAGGCCTCGCTGCCGAGGGCGCGCGCTCGGTCAGCGTCCGCGGCATCGGCTGCCTCGCGGAAGCTGCGTACCGCCGTCTTGAGCGCCGACTTAACCGACTTATTGCGCTCGTGCGCGGCGTCGTTCTGCCGGTTGCGCTTGATCTGGGACTTGATGTTCGCCACTGGGCAGGCCTCGAACGTGATCAGATGGGTGGGGGCTATGCACACCAGGCGGGCGCGCGACTGCCCAGGCTACCAGCGCCCTTTCCGCCGTCCCAAATCCGGCACCACATCCGTGAGCCTGCCGTTTCTGCGGCGACACCCCAAGGTCCTGCCGCCAGGCGTCAGTCTCACCCAGTCAGCAGTCAGCGCCAGCCTCGGCGCTCCGCCAACCAGCTCCATGTCACGTTGGCGTACCACCGCTGATGGACGCGGAGCCACGGTGACGTCGCGGGCGTCTCGCCCTCTTTGGCTCCGAGGAAGTAGACTGCGAGCAGCGCCAGCACGCGGTCGACATCACTGGACGGCACGTCGCAGGTCAGCGGGTTCGCTACCAGCAGTGCGTCGACGTCGTGCCCGTCACCGCGAGCTGAGATCAGCAGCGTGAGCAGGTCGACCCACTCAGCTCCGAGAACCGGCCAGTTCCAGTCGCAGACCCACATCTTTCCGGCGTCATCAACAATCAGGTTGTCGTCGCGCAAGTCGCAATGGACGAGTGTGTCCCCGCCACCGACGATCAGCCCTGACTGCGCCAGCTCGCGGATTTCCTCCCCATGCTCGGCGACTTCGCCCTGTGGGTCGAAGCGTTCCCAGTAAGCCGGGAAGCCGCCGAGCTCCTCGCGCCAGGTCGGGAGCTGGAGTCCGTCCGGGGCGGGAGTCAGCAGCCGCGACATGGCGGTGACGGTGTCCACGGCAGCACGCAGCTCGGACCCGAGCCAGGGCCGCTGCGGTGGGCTCCCGGCGATATCGTCGAGACACAACACCACCCAGCCGTCGGCGTCCCAGGACCATCGCAGAAGGGGTGCCGGGATACCGGCCGGCAACGCCTGTAGCTTGCGGATCTCCTCCCGGTAGGTATCGGCGAAGTGACCACGAGTTGCGCCGTCGGCCGCCTTGACGAACGCGCGGCTGCCGTCGGCGAGGGTGAGACGTGAGGCGAAGCCCGGCGTGTAGCCCGACCGCTGCGAGACCGCGCCGGTCACCGAGTTGCCTAGGCGCCGCTCGATCAGCTCACGTACGCCACTCGGCAGCTCGGCCCACGTCGGCCGGATCGCGGTCCGGCCAACCGGGATTGGCAACGGGTGGACCATACCGAGCCATCCTGTCGGATCGCCCCGACGGCGTGAGTCTGACGTACGCGGCCAATTAGCGGCGTGTCGTCGCAAGCATGTCAGGCTCAGCGACGGCGGTGGCTCAGCGGCGAGAGGGTGGGGTTGGGCATGGGAGAATTGGTTGTGCCTCCCACTCCCGTGCCTGGCGCCACCGATCCCGCGATGTTGCGCAATTTCTGCATCATCGCGCACATCGACCATGGCAAGTCGACGCTGGCCGACCGGATGTTGCAACACACCGGCATCGTCGACGAGCGCACCATGCGAGCGCAGTACCTCGACCGCATGGACATCGAGCGCGAGCGCGGGATCACGATCAAGAGCCAGGCCGTTCGGCTGCCGTTCGAAAAGACCTCCGGCGCGGACGCCGGCGCGTACATCCTCAACCTCATCGACACTCCCGGGCACGTCGATTTCACCTACGAGGTGAGCCGTAGCCTCGCGGCCTGTGAGGGCGCCGTGCTCCTCGTGGACGCTGCGCAGGGCATCGAGGCCCAGACGCTGGCGAACCTCTACCTGGCGCTCGAGGCCGACATCCTCGTGATCCCGGTGCTCAACAAGATCGACCTGCCCAGCGCCCAACCCGAAAAGTACGCTGCGGAGCTGGCGCACGTCATCGGCTGCGACCCCGGCGACGTGCTCCGTGTCTCGGCGAAGACCGGTGAAGGGGTGGAAGCGCTGCTCGACGCGATCGTGGTCCAGGTGCCACCACCGCGAGGCGACCCCGATGGGCCGGCGCGGGCGCTGATCTTCGACTCCATCTACGACACCTATCGCGGCGTGGTCACCTATGTCCGTGTCTTCGACGGCCACCTGCGCCACCGCGAGCGCATCAAGATGATGTCGACCGGCACCGTCCACGAGATGCTCGAGGTCGGGGTCATCTCGCCCGAGCCGATGAAGGCGGATCGCATCGGCGTCGGCGAGGTCGGATACCTCATCACCGGAGTCAAGGAGGTCCGGCAGTCGCGGGTCGGCGACACGGTCACGGCTGCGGTGCGTGGTGCCACCACGCCGCTCGGCGGCTACCGCCACCCGAACCCGATGGTCTTCGCCGGGCTCTTCCCGATCGATGGGGACGACTACCCAGTGCTGCGCGACGCCCTCGACCGGCTGCAGCTCAACGACGCCGCGCTGGCGTTCGAGCCGGAGACCTCCGGCGCCCTCGGCTTCGGTTTTCGCTGCGGATTCCTGGGACTGCTGCACATGGACATCGTCCGTGAGCGCCTGCAGCGCGAGTTCAACCTGGAGCTCATCTCCACCGCACCCAACGTCGTTTACCGCGTCGGGATGGAGGACGGCACCGAGGTGACGGTGACCAACCCGAGCGAGTACCCGATCGGCAAGATCGCCGAGGTGTACGAGCCGGTAGTCCGAGCCACGATCTTGACCCCGAGCGACTTCATCGGCACCGTGATGGAGCTGTGCCAGGGCCGTCGCGGTGCCCTCCAGGGCATGGACTACCTGTCCGAGGACCGCGTCGAGATGCGTTACACACTCCCGCTCGCCGAGATCGTGTTCGACTTCTTCGACGCCTTGAAATCGCGCACCAAGGGGTACGCCTCACTCGACTACGAGCCGGTCGCCGAGCAGGCCGCCGACTTGGTCAAGGTCGACATCCTGTTGCACGGCGACCCCGTCGACGCCTTCAGCGCAATCGTGCACCGCGACTCCTCGTACTCCTACGGTGTCGCGCTGGCGCAGAAACTCAAGGAACTGATTCCCCGTCAGCAGTTCGAGGTCCCTATCCAGGCGGCGATCGGTGCCCGGGTCATCGCCCGGGAAACTGTCCGAGCACTGCGCAAGGATGTGTTGGCGAAATGCTACGGCGGTGACGTCACTCGCAAGCGCAAGCTGCTGGAGAAGCAGAAGGAGGGCAAGAAACGCATGAAGATGGTCGGCCGGGTCGAAGTGCCGCAGGAAGCTTTCATTGCCGCGCTGTCCACAGGCGAGGTGGGGGAAAGGACGATGAGGCACTAGAAAAGGGCAGCGCGCGGAAGGCGGTAGCGTGTAGTCGCTTTCGAGACTGCCGAGGAGGCGACCTGACGTGGTTTCAGCCGGGGGCGACGACCACACTCGTGCGCGTATCCGAGCGTTGTTGCCGGAGCACCCAGCCATGCGCACGATGGCGGTGGCCACGCTCATCAACGCATCCGGTGGCGGTATGTACCTCGTCATCGCGGTTCTCTACTTCACCCGCATCGTCGGCCTCAGCCCCTATCAGGTGGGGGTAGGGCTGACCATCGCCGGCTTGTTTGGCTTGCTGGCCGGTGTCCCGTTGGGCCACCTGGGCGACCGCTACGGCGCCCGGGAGTTGCTCATCTTCTTGCTGCTCGGCTGCACCGCGGCGGCGTTGGGCGCCGCGCTCGCCACCGGGTTCTGGCAGTTCGTGCTGGTCTCGAGCCTGCTCTCGGTGCTCGACCGGGGCTCGGCCGCCGTCCGCGGCGGTTTGATCGCCTCCACCGTCGCCGGGGCCGATCGCGTGCATGCGCGGGCGTACCTGCGCTCGCTGACCAACGTCGGCATCACGATCGGCGCCGCGGTGGCCGCGATCGCCTTGCATATCGATACCCGCTCGGCGTACGTCATCGTCATCATCGTCAACGCAGCAACGTATTTGGTGGCGGCGCTGGTACTACGCCGCTACCCGCACATCCCGCCGACACCGTTGGCGCAGCGGGCATCGGCATGGCAGGTGTTTCGGGACCGCCCTTACGTCGTGGTCACGCTGTTGATGGCGACGATGGCCGTCCAGTACTCCATCCTCGATGTGGGGGTGCCGTTGTGGGTGACCCTCGAGACGACTGCACCACGCTGGATCATCTCGGTGATGTTCATGATCAACACCGTCGTGGTGGTGTTGTTCCAGGTGGCGGTGAGTCGCCATGTGGAGACCGTTCCGCGGGCGGCGCGGGTGATCTCGGCCTCCGGCGTTGTCTTCTTGGTGGCGTGCCTGCTCTTCGCCGCAGCACAAGGCCGCCCAACGGAGTGGGCGGTGCTGCTGTTGCTGGCCGCGGCACTGACGCATGTGTTCGGCGAACTGCTGCAGGCTGCGGCGCAGTTCTGTCTGAGCCAAGAGCTGGCGCCCGAACATGCGCAAGGCCAGTACCAAGGGCTGGCGAGCACAGGCTTCTCATTGTCGACGATGATCGCGCCGACCGTGATCACGGTGCTCCCGATCGGGCTCGGAGTCCCCGGCTGGTGGTTGCTCGGTGCGGCGTTCGTCGTCCTGGGTCTAGCGTTGCTCCCGGCGGTCGCCTGGGCAGCGCGTACCCGCGACCAATTCCGGCCAGCGGCGCTGACACTGGCGGCTCGGAGCCCCCAACGAGCCGGCGCTCACCGGAGGTCGACATGAGCGTTCCCTATCGCACCGCGGGCACCTGCTCTACGGTGCTTTCCAACCCACAGCGCTGCCCTTCTCAAAGGATGCTGGGATGAGCCTTACCGCACCGCCCACCGACGACATTTCACTCGTCGAGAACCGCGCCGACTCGGTGGCGCAGATGTTCTTCGACCGGGTGCACGAGACCCCGACCAGGGAGGCGTTCCGATTCCCCTCCGATGGCGCCTGGGAGTCACGGACCTGGCAGGAGACCGGTGAGACGGTGCGCCGCCTCGCAGCCGGTTTGGTGGCCGTCGGCATCGAGCCGGAGCAGCGCGTGGCGATCGCCTCGGCAACGCGCTACGAGTGGATCCTGGCTGACCTGGCGATCATGTGTGCTGGCGCCGCCACCACTACCGTGTACCCCTCGACGATTCCCGACGATGTCGCGTACATCCTCGCCGACTCCGGCAGCCGGATCGTGTTCGCCGAGGACGAAATCCAGCTCGGCAAGCTGCGTGCACGTAGGGCCGAGCTGCCTGAAGTGGTCAAGGTCATCACGTTCGACGGCGCACCTGATGCGGATGATGACGCCTGGGTGATCACGTTGGACCGGCTCGAAGGGCTCGGAGCCGAAGCGCTGAGCCGCGATGTCGACCTGGTCAAGCGACGGATCGACGCGGTCGAACCCAATCACTTGGCGACCCTGATCTACACCTCCGGCACAACCGGGCGGCAAAAGGGCGTACGGCTGCCGCACTCGAGCTGGACCTACGAGGGCGCCGCCGTCGCGGCGACCGGGCTGCTCAGCGTCGACGACATCCAGTACCTATGGCTGCCGATGGCCCATTCCTTCGGCAAGGTGCTGCTCACCATGCAGTTGCAGGTCGGGTACTCCACCGCGGTCGACGGCCGGGTGGACAAGATCATCGAGAACCTGGCGGTCATCCGTCCCACATTCATGGGTGCCGCGCCGCGCATCTTCGAGAAGGCGTACGGGCGGATTGTGACGATGGCGCACTCAGAGAGCGCGGTCAAGGCGAAGATCTTCGACTGGGCCTGCGATGTCGGCCGCCGGGCGTCAGAGCTGGAGCGGGCCGGCAAACCGGTGCCTCGGCGGCTGGCTGCGCAGCAGAAGATCGCCGATCGACTGGTCTTCGCCAAGATCCGGGACCGTTTCGGTGGGCGGGTGCGCTTCTTCATCTCCGGCTCGGCGGCACTGTCGCAGGAGGTCGCCGAGTGGTTCCATGCGGCGGGGGTGCTGATCCTGGAGGGCTACGGCCTGACGGAGAGCTCTGCGGGCACCGCGGTCAATCGGCCCGAGAGCTTCCGGTTCGGCAGCGTTGGTCTGCCGTTGCCCGGGAGCGAGCTTCGGGTTGCGACCGATGGGGAGATCCTGATCCGCGGCCCCGGGGTCATGGCCGGCTACCACGGGAGTGCCCAGGAGTCGTCGTCGATCGTGAGCGAGGACGGTTGGCTGATGACCGGTGACATCGGCGAGATCGACGCCGACGGGTTCATCCGCATCACCGACCGGAAGAAGGATCTGTTCAAGACATCCGGCGGGAAGTACGTGGCTCCGTCGATCATCGAGGGCCGGTTCAAGTCGGTTTGCCCGCTGGCCAGCCAGATGGTGGTGCACGGTGCCGATCGCAGCTTCTGCACGGCGCTGATCACTTTGGATCCCGATGCGGTGAGCGAGTGGGCAGGGCGGCATGACATGGGCGACTTGGCGTACCAGGAGATCGTCACGTCGGAGCCGATGCGCACGGAGATCCAGGGGTACGTGGACGAGCTCAATCAGCGGCTCAACCGCTGGGAGACGATCAAGAGGTTCACGGTGCTCGAGCGAGACCTCAGCGTGGAGTCGGGTGAGTTGACGCCGAGCCTCAAAGTCAAGCGGCGCATCATCGAGGACCACTATCGAGACCGCCTGAACGCCCTGTACGACTGACGCGCGAGGTCGCTTTACCAGGATCACCTGGTACGACTGCACTTCACCCGGCGTGCACGCCGGGTGAAGTGCACGGTTGCCGTGTGAAGTTGGTCTGTGGGCGCCGCTGGCACACTGGAGCGGTGCCGTCGTTGCCATCGGGTGAGCCGGTGCCGTCGAACGGGACGCTGCCTCCACAGGCGTTGCGCGAGGTCGGCAGCCAGCCGTTCGGGATCTACGTCCACGTTCCCTATTGCGCTCGGCGCTGCGGTTACTGCGACTTCAACACCTACACCACGGCCGAGCTTGGTCAGGACCGAGGCGCGTCTCGCGACTCGTACGCGGACGCGGTGGCGCTCGAGCTCGACTTGGCGCACCGCGTCCTCGGCGAAACACCGTCAGTGTCGACGATCTTCTTCGGTGGTGGCACGCCCACGCTGCTGCCTCCGGCCGAATTGGTTGGCATCGTCGCGGGGGTAAGGGAACGCTTCGGCCTTCGCGAGGACGCCGAAGTCACGACGGAGGCCAACCCGGACAGTGTCGACGCGGCTGGCCTGAGACAGCTGCGTGATGGCGGTATCAACCGGATCTCGTTCGGCATGCAGTCCGCGGTGCCGCACGTCCTCGCGACATTGGACCGCACGCATGACCCGGCCCGCCTGCCCGAGCTCATGGCCGCCGCGCGTGACGCTGGGTTCGACCAGGTGAGCCTCGACTTGATCTACGGCACTCCGGGCGAGTCCATGGCCGACTGGTTGGCGAGTGTGCTGGCCGCGTTGTCCCTTGCACCTGATCATGTGAGCGCGTACGCCCTGATCGTCGAGCCGGGCACCGCCCTCGCGCGTCAGGTGGCTCGAGAGGAGCTGCCGGAGCCCGACGATGACGACCTAGCGGACAAGTACGCCGCCGCCGACGGGCTGCTGGAGGCAGCCGGACTGAGCTGGTATGAGATCTCCAACTGGGCTGGCGGACCGAGCTCGCGATGCCGGCACAACCAGCTTTACTGGTCTGGCGGTCACTGGTGGGGGGTCGGACCAGGTGCGCACTCCCACGTGGGAGGCGTCCGCTGGTGGAACGTCAAGCACCCTTCGGGTTACGCCGCCCGGCTGGCAGCCGGTCGCAGTCCTGCACAGGCACGCGAGGTGCTGAGCGAATCGACCCGGCAGGTCGAGCGGGTTATGTTGGCGGTACGCCTACGCGACGGACTGCCGGTGGACGCCCTCGATGACGCGGTCCGGCCCGCCATACCTGACATGGTTGCCGACGGCCTCATCGAAGCCCGTGCAGTGGCGCGCAGCCGGGTCGTGCTGACACCGCGGGGCCGGTTGCTGGCCGACACGGTTACCCGTGCGCTGATCCCCTCGCCGTGAGACTGACGGTTTCGGCCGGATCTGCCCGGCGTGTCATCGCAAAGCGTCAGGCTCAGCGGGTCGGGAGGCAGGCTCAGCGGGGAAGGGCGTGGGCGAAGCCGCGGGTGACTGCATCGCGAAGGTCGTCACGCGGGTAGGGCCAGCTGCCACGGCGCACGGCGTCGTCGACCGATGCACCCGCGGCGGCGAATTCGCGAATCTGCTCGGCGACGTCGACCACGTCGAGCCGTTGCTGGAGCACGAACTCCTTGTCGACCGCCCGGCCATGTCCCGGCACGATCACCGTTGTCGGTCCCAGCAGCTCCGAGACCGACTCCAGAGTCGAAGCCCACTCCAACGGGTAGCAGTCCGACCCGTAGCTCGGATGCGCTGACTCCTCCACCAGGTCGCCGGCGCACACCACATCGGCGTCGGGCACCCGTACCACGATGTCCCCAGCCGTATGTCCACGGCCGAGGTACGCCAGCTCGACGTGCCGGTCGCCGAGGTCGACCGCCCACACCGACGAGAACGTGACGTCGGGCGGTACGACGACCGTCGCCAAGGCCGCCTCGCGATCCGGGTCGTCGAGCTCCGTTTCGTACGCCTTCTGGATCCGGGCTCCGTGGGCCGGGAGCTCCACGGGCACCGACTCGTGCGCGATGACCGGCACGCCGGCGAAGGCGCCGTTGCCGAAGAGGTGGTCGAAGTGCACATGGGTGTTGACGACCGCACTCACCGGCAGCGTGGTCAGCTCACGCACCTGCTCGGCGAGCTCACGGCCCTGCTCGAGACTGGCCCGCGTGTCCACGACCAGCGCCCCCACTTCACCGAGCACGAGGCTGCACGAGACGTCGAGGTACTCGTACCGCCGGACGAAGCACCTATCCCCGACTTCGAGCCATTCGGCGTAGGTGTCGTCACTGCTCACCGGGCGTAGACTGGCACTCATCCCGATGGAGTGCCAACAGCGGTCGGAGGTGCGACATGCTCGACGAGCGAAAGCTCGCGGTGTTGCGCGCCATCGTCGAAGACTACGTCTCGACCCGGGAGCCGGTTGGTTCCAAGGCGCTGGTCGACCGCCACCACCTCGGCGTCTCGCCGGCGACCGTCCGCAACGACATGGCGACGCTGGAGGAGGAGGGCTTCATCGCTCAACCACACACCAGCGCCGGCCGGATCCCCACCGACAAGGGCTATCGCCTCTTCGTCGACCGGCTCGGTTCCGTACGACCCCTCACGCCGCCGGAGAAGCGCGCTATCTCGACGTTCCTCGAAGGCGCCATCGACCTCGATGACGTGGTTCAGCGCAGCGTCCGGATCTTGGCTCAGGTGACCCAACAGATATCGATCGTGCAGTACCCGTCGCTGACCCGATCGACGGTACGCCACGTCGAGCTGGTCATCTTGGCGCCGAACCGGCTGCTCCTCGTGCTCATCACCAGCAGCGGGCGCGTCGAGCAGCGGGTCATCGAGACGCGGGTCGACGTGGGGGTAGACGTCGTTGCGGACCTGCGCGCCCGGCTCAACACCGCGACCCTCGGACATCGGCTGGCCGATGCCGCCTCCCGGCTGAGCGACATCGCAGAGACGTTCCCTGTCCCGGATCGGCCAGTCGTGACCGTCGTGATCACCGCGCTCGTCGAGGCCTTCTCCGACGAACGCTCCGATGAGCGGGTGGCGGTGGCTGGCACCGCGAACCTGATGCGCTTCGGCGACGACTTCGACAGCTCGATCCGCCCCGTGCTCGAAGCGCTGGAGGAGCATGTCGTGCTGCTGCGGCTCCTGGGCGAAGCGACCAGCCCCAGCGCCGTGACGGTACGCATCGGCCACGAGGTCCCGTACGACGAGTTCTCGACGACTTCGGTGATCGCCGCTGCGTACGGCATGGATGCGCAGTCCTTGGCGACGCTCGGCGTGGTGGGACCAACCCGCATGGACTATCCCGGGACCATGGCTGCGGTGCGCGCGGTCGCCCGCTATATGAGCCGCACCCTCAGCCGCGGCTGACCCTGCCGCACGACCCCGGACTGCACCGACGATGAGATAGGCAGGCATGAGTCAGGACTACTACGAGGTCCTCGGGATCGACCGCCAGGCCGGTCCGGAGGAGATCAAGAAGGCCTACCGGCGCCAGGCGCGTCGGCTGCACCCCGACGTCAACCCCGATCCCGCTAGCCAAGAGCAGTTCAAGGTCGTGACGGCCGCGTACGAAGTGCTCTCGGACCCACGCAAGCGCCAGGTGTACGACCTCGGCGGCGATCCGCTGAGTGCCTCGGGCGCGGGTGGTGGGTACGGCGCCGGCTTCTCGTTCACCGACATCATGGACGCGTTCTTCGGCCAGACCGGTACGCGGGGTCCCCGGCCGCGGATGCGGCGGGGCCAGGACGCGCTGATCCGGCTGGAAATCGATCTCGCCGAGGCGGCGTTCGGCACCTCGCACGAGCTGAAGGTCGACACCGCCGTCGTCTGCGGCACCTGTCATGGCAGTGGCGCGGCCGCCGGCTCCGAGCCGGTCTCCTGTCAGACCTGTCGTGGCCGTGGTGAGGTCCAACAGGTTCAGCGCTCCTTCCTCGGCGAGATCCGCACCGCTCGGCCCTGCCCGACGTGTCGCGGCTATGGCTCCGTCATCCCGGAGCCTTGCGACGAGTGCAGTGGTGACGGTCGGGTGCGCGCCCGCAGAGCCATCCAGGTCAAGAGCCCCCCTGGTGTGGACACAGGCACCCGAGTCCAGCTGTCGGGCGAGGGCGAGGTGGGCCCCGGTGGCGGTCCGGCAGGCGACTTATACGTCGAGATCGACGTGGCGCCGCACCAGTTCTTCACCCGTGACGGCGATGACCTGCTGTGCGACGTCACGGTGCCCATGACCGCCGCCGCTCTTGGCACCCGCATCGACCTCCCGACCCTCGAGGGGGAGGGCGGTGGCGAGGGTATCGACGAGACGGTGCCGCTGGCGGTCGATCCTGGGACTCAGTCGGGGGAGCAGACCGTGATCCGTGGCCGTGGCGTGCCGCGACTTCGGGGCACCGGTCGTGGCGACCTGGTCGTCCGCGTCGTTGTGGAGACGCCGACCAGGCTCGCTCGCGAGGAGGAGGACCTGTTGCGCCAGTTGGCGTCCCTGCGGGGTGAGGAGCAGCCCACCGGCCAGGTGTCCCGGCCAGCACGTGGTGTCTTCGGACGGCTGCGTGACGCGTTTGGGATGGATTGACCCGTGTCGACGCCGGTGTTCTGGCTGCCGGAGGAGTGTGACCCAGCGAGCGGCGCAACGGTGGCGTTGACGGGGGCTGAGGGTCACCACGCGGCGGACGTACGCCGGCTGCGGACAGGGGAGCGCGTCGAGCTTGTGGACGGGGCCGGCTTGCGAGTACGCGGCCGGGTCGCCACGGTGGAGCGTGGTTGGCTGAGTGTCGATGTCGAAACGGTGGTGCGGGAGCCAGCCCCTTCGCTGCGGATCGAAGTGGTGCAAGCCCTGCCCAAGGGAGACCGGGCAGAGCTGGCGGTGGAGTTGCTCACCGAGGTCGGGGTGGACGTCATCGTGCCGTGGGCAGCGGCTCGGTGCGTGACCCGGTGGCGCGGTGACCGACCAACGCGGGGACTGCAGCGCTGGCAGGCGGCCGCCCGGGAGGCGGCGAAACAGTCGCGCCGCGCTTATGTGCCGGACGTGACTCTGATGGCGACCACGGCCGATGTGGTCTCCCGGCTGCCGTCGGCGGCCTTGGCGCTGGTCTTGGACGAGTCGGCCACGGAAAGTCCACCAGATATCCCCGACCATGGAAACGTCATGGTGATCGTCGGCCCCGAGGGTGGTATCAGCGAGTACGAGCTGGCGGCATTCGATGCCGCCGGCGCCCGGGCGGTACGACTCGGCCCGACGGTGATGCGGACCTCCACCGCCGGTGCGGTCGCCGTCGCCATCCTGCTGAGCCGCACCCCCCGCTGGGGCTGACCCGGCCACGGCCACTCGGAACTTTAGGGATTGCGGTCGCTATGACGCCCGCGATCCCTAAAGATCGGCTATTGGACGGTGAAGTCCTTGGAGTCGAGGTTGATGACCTTGCCGTTCTCCATGTTGTGCTCGAACGCCTCCACCGTGTAGTCGCCCGGTGGGAGGTTGACCGTGAACTCGAACGGTCCGAAGACTCCGTTGGCGCCTTCACTGGTCGTGAAGCCGTCCGTCACGACCTGACCGTTCTGTTTGACTCGCCAGACAACGTTGGCCTCAAAGGTCGCCGACTGCCCCGAGACCGTCGCCGGGCTCGACACCGTGTCGCCCTGATTGGGTGACTCGATCTGGACGGGAGCTAGCGCGTACGGGTCTTCGGCAATGGGCTGGCGAACCTCGGCGGTGAGGATGGAATCCACGGCCTCACCGTTCATCGTGACCAACACCCGGGCATCACTGTCGAGCGCGTTTTGCACAGTCCACGCCAGCTGCTGCGAGAAGGTCTCTGGGTCGATCGCCCAGTCAATTTGAGTCAGCGGCCAGGGATTATCGACCGGACCGTCGAAGTCCACTGTGATCAGATTGCCCACCGGCTCCACCGAGCTCACTGTCACGGGTGATGACAATTCCAACCCTGAGTCGTTATCGGCGCTCAGAGATCGCCACGTGTTGAAATAGTCAGGGTCTTCGGGTGTTGCGGCGAGCAGGGCGTTCACGGCGTCGAGGCCGTGGTCACCCGTGTCGGGTACCTCCGCCAGCCCGCTCACCAGCTTGCCGTCGAGGTTGGTGAAGTACAGCGTCACCGCTGAAGTCGCCGTCGCCACGGGTGGTTCGACCGTCGGGTCGTCGTCGACCGCGACGAACGCGAACGCCGCCACCAGTCCCCCCGTCGCCAGAGCGCCGCCGACCACCGGCCACCAGTGCGACCGCGGCCGCCGTGCCGGCGCCGGCCGGGTCCGGGCCAGGATCGACTGCAGCCCCGACTCCGGCCGCACCCGCTCGGCCTCTTCCTGCAGTCCGCGCGCCAGTCGCGCGCCCATGTCGTCGTGATCATTCATCGTGACTCTCCCCAGGTGGTACGAAGCGTGGCAAGCCCGCGTGAGCTGTGGCTCTTGACCGCGCCGCGACTGATGCGCAGTGTCTCGGCAATGTCGGCCTCGGACAGGTCGAGGTAGTAGCGCAGCAGGAGCACCTCGCGCTGCCGCTGCGACAGCCCGTCCAGTGCGACCAGCATCTCCGCTCGACGCTCTCGTTCCAGCACGCTGTCTTCGGCGCTCGGGTGCGAGCCCACCGGCTCGGGCTCGTGCCGGGCGGCGACCGTCCTTCGGCGCAGCGCCGAGCGGGAACGGTTGACCACCGACTGCCGCAGGTACGCCGCGGCCTTGTCCGGGTCGCGCAGCCGGCTCCACTTGCCGTGCATGGCGACGAAGCAGTCCTGCACGGCCTCCTCGGCGACCGCCTGGTCGCGGAGGAGCAGAGTCGCGAGGCGTACCAGTCGGGTGTAGTGCGCCCCGTACAGCTGGCTGACCGCCTCGTCGGCGTCCCAGGTCGTCATCACAGCCTTCCCCGCCGCAGCAGGTCGGCGCCACAGAGTCGAGTAGGTTGCCGTCATGCCCAGGTGACGCGCTGGGACGTGTCTGGGTTTACACCACGCCGGCACGAGGGAGTGGGAGGGCCGCATGGCGAGCGAGTCGGACTGCGTGTTCTGCTCATTGGTCAGTGGTGAGATCCCCGCCGAAACCGCCGGTGAGAACGAGCATGCGGTCGCCTTCCGCGACCTCAATCCGCAAGCGCCGACCCACCTGCTAGTGGTCCCTAGGGCGCATCACCCCGACATCGGAACTCTGGCCGAGGACGACCCCGACGCCGCTATCGCGGTGCTCCGCCTGGCACGGGAGGCTGCCGCCCAAGAGGGTCATGGCGATTCCTACCGCCTGGTCTTCAACACCGGTGCCGCAGTCGGGCAGTCGGTCTTCCACTGCCACGGTCACGTGCTGGCAGGTCGGTCGTTCGACTGGCCACCGGGATGAGCAGGCGCACGGCGAAGAGGGCACGTGACCGCTCTGCACTGGGCGACGTACCGACCCGCGAGCCGGAGGCTTGCTAGCCGGTGCTCGGTTCCCCCGACCTGTCACTGTCAGATCAGGTCATGACCTGTTCTGAGAGTGACAACTCGATCGATGCCGGGGCCGGTTGGCCGTAGCATGGTTGCGGCACCACACCACCGACCCGGGAGGACGGCCCTCAGCGCAGGGCGCCGATGTCAGAGCCAACCACGACACAAGACACGATCACGATCCCCGCGAGCATCCCGATGGTGGCCCTCCTGGGGCCCAGGGACGAGTTCTTGCGCATCATCGAGCGAGAGTTCACCGCCGACGTCCATGTCCGGGGCAACACGATCACGATCACCGGAGAGGCATCCGAGGCAGCCATCGTCGAGCGGCTTCTCGAAGAGCTGGTCGCCATGATCCGGACCGGCCAAGGACTGGCCGCCGAGACAGTGGAACGATCTATCGAACTGCTGCGCACCGAGACCCAGGAGCGCCCGGCCGACGTCTTGAGCCTCAACATCCTCTCCAACCGTGGGCGTACGATCCGGCCGAAGACGCTCAACCAGAAGCGCTACGTCGACGCGATCGATAAGCACACGATCGTTTTCTGCATCGGCCCCGCAGGCACCGGCAAGACATATCTCGCGATGGCCAAGGCCGTGCAGGCCCTGCAGGCCAAAGAGGTCAACCGCATCATCCTCACCCGACCCGCTGTGGAGGCGGGGGAGCGACTCGGGTTCCTGCCGGGCACACTGAGCGAGAAGATCGACCCCTACCTGCGCCCGCTGTACGACGCGCTGCACGACATGATCGACCCCGAGACGATCCCGAAGCTGCTGACGGCCGGGACCATCGAGGTCGCGCCGCTGGCGTACATGCGGGGCCGCACCCTCAACGACGCGTTCATCATCCTGGACGAGGCGCAGAACAGCTCGGCCGAGCAGATGAAGATGTTCCTGACCCGGCTCGGGTTCGGCTCGAAGATGGTTGTCACCGGCGACGTCACCCAGGTCGACCTGCCGTCGGGCACCCACAGCGGCCTGCGGGTGGTGGAAGGCATCCTCGGTGAGATCCCGGACGTGTTCTTCATCCGGCTCACCAGTCACGACGTGGTGCGCCACAAGCTGGTCGGCCGCATCGTGGCGGCCTACGACCGCCACGAAGCCGACCGTGCGAGTACGCCCGGACCAGCCAGAGTCGACGAGGCGATCGAACGCAGGACGTATCGCACCGGACGACCGTGAACGTCGACGTGCTCAATGAGTCCGGTGACGAGGTAGATGTTGTCGAGCTGGCCCGTCTGTCCCGGTTCGTGATGTCGCGGATGCGACTCCACCCGGCCACCGAGATGTGTCTGCGACTGGTCGACGAGGCCACGATCGCCTCACTCAACCAACGGTGGATGGACACGGCGGAGCCCACCGACGTGCTCGCCTTCCCGATGGACGAGCTCGGCGGGGGGCCAGCCGATGGACAACCCGCCGAGGGCTACCTCGGTGACATCGCGTTGTGCCCGCAGGTCGCCAGCCGGCAGGCGTCCGAGGCGGGCCACGCGACGATCGAGGAGATGCGGCTGCTGACCGTCCACGGCCTGCTGCACCTGCTCGGGTACGACCACGGCGTTCCGGAGCAGCACGCGACCATGTTCGACCTGCAGGTGCGGTTGCTCGCGGAGTGGCAGGGCGTCCGTACCGGCGAAAGTGTCGAGGGGAGCGTTCCTCGGTGAGCGCCTCCGACATCTGGTTGCTCGCGATCGCCGCGCTCCTCATCGTGGTGGCCGGTCTGCTCGCCGGTGCAGAGGCGGCGCTGTCGTCGTTCTCCCGGGCCCGAGCCGATGAGCTCGAGCGCCAGGAACGCAGCGGCGCGAGCCGCCTACGACGCATCGCCGAGGATCCACCGAGCTACCTCAACACCGTGCTGCTGCTGCGGATGGCCGCCGAGATCACCGCGACCGTGCTCGTCGCTTTCGTCGTCGCGGATGCGTTCGACGAGACTTGGCAGCGGGTGTTGCTGGCCGCTGGGGCCATGGTCGTAGTGTCGTACGTCGTCGTCGGTGTTGCGCCGCGCACCATCGGCAAGCAGCACTCCAACCGGGTCGCGTTGCTGTCTGCCGGCCCCGTCCTGTTGTTGACCCGTGTGCTTGGCCCGCTGCCGAAGCTGCTGATCATGCTCGGCAACGCGTTGACCCCCGGCAAGGGGTTCCGCGAAGGCCCGTTCAACTCCGAAGCGGAGCTGCGCGAGGCAGTCGACTTGGCTGAGGCCAGCCGGCTGATCGAGTCCGATGAGCGGGCGATGATTCACTCGGTCTTCGAGCTCGGCGACACGCTCGTTCGCGCGGTCATGGTGCCGCGTACCGACATGGTGTTTATCGAGCGCACCAAGACACTTCGGCAGGCGATGTCGCTCGGCTTGCGTAGCGGCTACTCGCGCATCCCGGTGACGGGAGAGAACCTCGACGACATCGTGGGGATGGCGTACCTCAAGGACATGACCAAACGCGTCTTCGACCGGCACGAGGCGGAGAGCACCGAGCGGGTCGAATCGGTGATGCGCCCGTGCCTGTACGTCCCTGACTCAAAACCCGTCGACGTCTTGCTGCGTGAGATGCAGGCCCAGCGCATGCACGTCGCCATCGCGGTCGACGAGTACGGCGGCACCGCCGGGCTCGTCACGATCGAGGACATCCTCGAGGAGATCGTCGGCGAGATCACCGACGAGTACGACGTCGAGCCGGACGCGGTCGAACGGCTGGCGAACGGTGCGGTACGGGTGTCGACGCGCTTCCCGGTCGATGATCTCGGTGAGCTGTTCGGGATCGAGCTGGAGGACGAAGACGTCGACTCGGTGGGGGGTCTGATGGCCAAGCATCTCGGCAAGGTCCCGATCCCCGGCAGTCAGGTCGAGGTGGAGGGGTTGGCGCTGCACGCCGAGTCACCGGCGGGACGGCGCAACCGCGTCGGCACCGTTGTCGTCCGGCTGGTCGGCAGCGATGAGGCGAACGAACCAGCGGGCGACGCCGAGGGCCGGATCGTCTCCGCCTGAGCTCCGTCATAAGGCGCGGACCGTCTACGACGGTTATTGAACGAGGTCAGAGTGAACGCGCGGGTCCCGGGCCAGGTCGACCAGCTGGTCGACCGTCACCGGCGGGGCGTCGAGCGGGTCGGCACCGGAGCCGTCCTCCCACCAGATGCAATGGCCCGGTCCGCCTAGCCCACACGAGCTGACCCTCCGGGCGTACATAGTGCCGGTCGGTCCGACGGGAACGAGTGGCGCAAAACTGCGGTGGTTCCATGCTTGGACCCGCGGGTTTGCGCCACTCGCGGTTCGGTTACATCCTCGGTAGATGCCTCCCGACATACCGGAACTCATTGCTGCCGAAGACGCCAAGCTGATCACGCTGGCCCGTGCCAGCCGGGCCCGGATACAGGCCGCTGAGGGTGCCGCGGTGCGCGACCTCGACGGCCGGACCTACACAGCAGCCTCGGTATCGCTGCCCTCGCTGACGCTGTCCGCGCTGCGGCTGGCGACCGCGATGGCGGTATCCTCCGGCGCCCGCGGACTCGAGGCCGGCGCGCTGGTCACTGCTGCCGATGGGCCGACCGCCGACGACCTGGCCGCCGTGCGCGACCTCGCGGGTGTCGGCGTGTCCGTCCATGTCACGGACAGCTCGGGATCCCCCCGCGCGGTGACCATTACATGAGCATGTCCGAGGAGGCTTTCCACGCCGGCTTCGCCTGCTTCGTCGGCCGGCCCAACACTGGGAAGTCGACGCTGGTCAACGCACTCGTCGGCGCCAAGGTGGCGATCACGTCATCGCGCCCACAGACGACGCGGCACGCGATCCGGGGGTTGGTTCACCTCAACGCCGCCCAGCTCGTCATCGTCGACACCCCTGGTTTGCACCGTCCACGCACGCTGCTCGGAGAGAGGCTCAACGATCTGGTACGCACCACCTGGTCGCAGGTCGATGTCATCGGCGTCTGTCTGGCATCAGACCAGCGCATCGGTCCCGGAGACCGTTACCTGGTCGGTGAGATTGCGAAGGTACGCCGCCGCCCCACGATCGCCATCGCCACCAAGACCGATCTGGTGAGTGCGGACCGGCTGGCCGAGCATCTGGCGACCATCGACTCGCTGGGAAGCGAGCTCGCAGTGTCGTGGCAGCACATCGTGCCGTTGTCGGCGGCGACCGGACACCAGGTCGAGTTGCTACGCGACCTGCTGGTCGCAGAGTTGCCCGCAGGCCCGGCTCTCTATCCGGACGGCGAGCTAACCGACGAGCCGGAAGAGACGCTGGTCGCCGAGCTGATCCGGGAGGCGGCGCTCGAAGATGTCCGGGACGAGTTGCCGCACTCCATCGCCGTTGTCGTCGAGGAGATGGGATTGCGCGAGGGGCGGCCCGAGAGTGCGCCGCTCGTCGACATCCACGCCAACCTCTTCGTCGAGCGCACCAGCCAGAAGGGCATCGTCATCGGCTCCGGCGGCTCGAGGCTCAAGCACATCGGCAGCACCGCCCGAGTGCAGATCGAACGGCTCTTGGGTACGCCGGTCTACCTCGACCTACGGGTCAAGGTCGCCAAGGACTGGCAGCGTGACCCAAAGCAGCTTCGCCGGCTCGGCTTCTGACCTACGTGGCTTGCTGGCGGCTCGGAGCAGCGGCGATGCAGGCCGTACCCACCCGGCGGAATCCGACGCGCTCGTAGACCCGGGCCACGTCGTCGGTACCGGCGGAGAGAAAGACCGTGGTTGCGCCCGCCGCGGCAGCGTCGTCGGCAAGGACCTTGGTTATCGCGGCACCGATACCCCGCCGGCGGTACTGCGGCAGCACTGCAATCCCCGTCAACTCGCTCACGCCGTCTCGGACGGCGTGACTGCCACCGCCGACCGCGTCGCCAGAGGCATTGAAGGCGCCGGCGACGCTCAGCAGTCGCCGCCGGATCCGCGGCCCCACCCACTCGCGGACCGGCTCGGCTCGTACCCGGTCGGTCTCTGAGAACCCTGCTTCGATGGCCGCGAAAACCCGCCCCAGCCGGGGATCTTCGGCCTTCAGGATGTCGACGACGAGACCGTCCCCGGCGTCCAGGGTGGCATCCAGAACCAAGAGGGGACAGTGCGCGACGCGCAGCCCAGCGGCCGTCGCTGGAGCCAAGAGCGCCGGTGTCACTTCATGGACCCACTCCAGAGACTGCGGCAACCGCCGGGCGCGCTGTTCCCGTACGACCCGGGTCACGTCGTCGACCTTGAAGTCCTGCTCGCCGACACGTGGCCGGGCGTAGTACGGCCATCCCTCCCGGGCGACGAACAGCGTGAACGGCCCCACCTCGTGCGCGTCCGCGTTCGCTCGCGGGGCCTCGTCGTAGTACTGCTCGATCAACTCGAGTTGTGACACCCGCCCATTCTGGTCGCTACGGCGCGCGGGTGTGCGAACACAACGCTGCCGCCAGCGCGCGACAATGGCTGGGTGAGCCTCTACCGGGACGAGGGTGTCGTGCTACGCACCCAGAAGCTGGGTGAGGCCGACCGCATCGTGACGCTGCTCACGCGCAACCACGGCAAGGTGCGGGCGGTGGCCAAGGGGGTACGCCGCACCAGCTCCCGATTCGGGGCGCGACTCGAGCCGTTCATGTACGTCGACCTGCAGTTCGCCCAGGGCCGTTCGCTCGACATCATCACCCAGGTCGAGACCCTCGCTCCGTTCGGTGCGGTCATCGGCGCCGACTATGGGGCGTACACCTGCGGTACCGCCATGCTCGAGACCGCGGAGCGGCTGACGGGGGAGGAACAGCACCCATCGCTGCAGCAGTACCTGTTGCTGGTCAGCGCGCTCCGATCGCTGGCCACGGGGGCGCACGATCCGGGGCTGATCCTCGACTCGTTCCTGTTGCGCTCGCTCGCGGTGTCGGGGTACGCGCCGTCGTTCGACGAGTGCGCCCGCTGCGGCGCGCCCGGGCCGCACCGGAGCTTCGCCCCGGCCTCCGGCGGCATGCTCTGCCCTCGCTGCAGCCCGCCTGGCTCCGCCCATCCCTCGCGCGAGACGGTCGCACTGCTCAGCGCGCTGCTGACCGGTGACTGGGCGCGGGCCGCGACGAGTGAGCCGCGGTCACGGCGGGAGACCAGCGGCCTGGTTGCAGCGTTCTTGTCCTGGCACCTCGAGCGCGGGCTTCGTTCGCTTTCGCACGTGGATCGCTGAGCCGATGGCAGGCTCGCGGTACGCCGCGCCGACGCCGCACCCCTCGGGCGCCGCGCCACCGGACCTGCCGCGAGACATGGTCCCGGAGCACGTCGCGATCGTCATGGACGGCAACGGTCGGTGGGCGAGACAGCGCGGTCTGCCGCGTACCGCTGGCCACGAGGCCGGAGAGGCGGCGCTGTTCGATGTTGTCGAGGGCGCAATCGAGGTCGGCGTGCAGTGCGTCTCGGCGTACGCGTTCTCGACCGAGAACTGGAAACGCTCCCCGGACGAGGTGCGGTTCCTGATGGGGTTCAACCGCGACGTGATCCGGCGCCGGCGGGACTCGATGCACGCGTTGGGGGTGCGGGTGCGATGGGCCGGCCGGCGGCCGCGGCTGTGGCGCAGCGTCATCAGGGAGCTCGAGGCGGCGGAGGAGCTCACCCGTGACAACGACGTGCTGACGTTGACCATGTGCGTCAACTACGGGGGCCGAGCGGAGATCGCCGACGCCGCTGCCGCCCTGGCACGCGACGTGGCATCCGGTCGGGTCAACGCCGATCGGGTCGACGGGCGCGTGTTCGCCCGCTACCTCGACGAGCCGGACCTGCCCGACGTCGACCTGTTCTGGCGTACCTCCGGTGAGCAGCGGATCAGCAACTTCATGCTGTGGCAGTCGGCGTACGCCGAGCTGGTGTTCAGCGACGTCGCCTGGCCCGATGTTGACCGCCGGCAGCTGTGGGCAGCGATCGAGGAGTACGCCCGACGCGGCCGCCGGTGGGGCTCGGCATGACCGACGTGCCGGCGGGACGCCGCTTGTACGGCGACCTGGCGGTGTGGTGGCCGTTGATCTCGCCAGTCGAGGAGTACGCCGAAGAGGCGGCCTTCGCGGCCACGGTCCTCACCTCGGGATCGGTCCGGGTGCGCGACGTCTTGGAGCTGGGCAGCGGTGGCGGCAACAATGCCGCGTACTTGAAGGCGCAGTTCGTGTTGACGCTGGTCGATATCTCCGAGGACATGCTCACGGTGTCGCGGCGGCTCAACCCCGAATGCGCTCACCATCGAGCAGATATGCGCACGGTGCGTCTCGGGCGCACCTTCGATGCGGTGTTCGTCCACGACGCCGTGGACTACATGACCACCGAGGCCGACCTGCGCCGAGCCGTCGAGGCGGCCTTCGTCCACTGCCGCCCTGGCGGTGTCGCCGTCTTCGTCCCGGACAACATCGCGGAGACTTTCGTGCCGAGCAGCCACCTAGGCGGCAGCGATGGCGCTGATGGTGAGGGGGTGCGCTTCTTGGGCTGGGAGTGGGACCCAGATCCTGCGGACACCTGGACTGTCACCGAGTACGCGTTCCTTCTTCGTGACACCGACGGCTCGGTGCGGGTCGTGCATGAGACACATCGCCTCGGGGTGTTCAGTCGCGACGTCTGGTTGCGCCTTCTCACCGACGCGGGCTTTGAAGCGGACGCCGTCGTCGAAGAGACCACCGAAGACCGGTCACCACGCGAGCTGTTCGTCGGCCACCGCCCAGAGGCGTAGAGATCAGCCAGCCCTAGGGCTGAAGCTTGCCCAGCGCTCAGCAATCTTGCCGCCCGCAATTCCGAAGATCACGATGGCGGTCTGTTCGACGGACTGACCTGTGGGTGGCTGTCCGAACATCGGGCCGGTGTTGGTGCCGCGCATCGTCCAACGGATCACGACCCGGTCCGCCTCGGCGACCAGGTCATCGACGGTAAACCGCAGATCGGGATACGCGGTGTGCAGCGTCGACACCACGTACCCGATACCGTCCACGCCCGCTATCTGCCCAGGCAACGGATTGTGGTCGACGAAGTCCGGGGCCACCAATTCGGGCACAGCCGCTGGGTCCCCGGCCGGAAGCACTTCTTCGAAGAGCCGGCGGATCAAAGCCTTATTATTCTCGAGCGACACGGTGTTCCTCCTGTAGTGAGCGATTGGGTCGTACCGAGCCTTAAGGGTCGCTGCGCTGGCCGTAACGGCTAGCCTGACACCTGCTCCTGGTCAGGAGCAGCGGCGGCCCGACTCTTGGCGTACTCGGCGAAGGCGAGTGTGAGTTCGACGCTGCCCGGCCGCGGCTCCTCGTCTGGGTCCCACCCCCGTTGCCGGTCGTCGATCACTTGGTGGATGAGATTCGACCAGCGAGGGTCAAGGGCGTCCGCGGCCCACAGCAGGGCCACCTTCTTCGACGTCACACGTCCGCAGTCAAGCGTATGCAGGATCCGGCAGAGAGTAGTGACCGCGTAGCGCTGCGCCCAGGCGATGTCGAAGCTGATCCAGGTGAACAAGTCGGGCAGGAAGCGTCCGGCCTGCCGGCGCATCGCCGCCCTCAAGACCTGCGGCTCGACCACGTCGACGAGGGTCCGCGGGTCGGGGCCTGCCAACGTGACGCCGCACTCGCGCAGTGACCAGCGCGCAATCTCGGTGTTGCAATGGGTAGACCACTGCATCTCCCGCCAGCCGTGGTCGATGTACAGCCACGGCTTGCCGAGGGCATCGAGTGTGCGCAGCTCGTCCTTGTGCGGGTAGGAACCTTCCAGGTGCTTGGTCCATTGGCCGCGCCTCGTGGGGATCTCGTCGTGCAGGGCGCGGAGACCAGCCTCCTGCGTTTCGCTCAAGGCACCGTGGACAGGGATCAAGAAGTCGCAGTCGCTGTGCTCGTCCGCATCGCCGACAGCGAATGAGCCCTGTAGGTACGCACCAACGAAGCTGTCGCCGAGGACATCCGCAGTGCGCGTCGTCAGCTCGTGCAGCAACGCGTTGAGCTCTGGGTACGCCGTCGGCCCCGGCTCATGCTTCGGCGAAGCGTCCGTCATGGGACCCATGCAATC
>JACCYJ010000156.1 GCA_013696555.1 Nocardioidaceae bacterium
GGCGGCCGCCACCACGTCGCTGCCAGAGGAGCTGGGCGCAGATCGCAACTACGACTACCGCTTTGCCTGGCTACGGGACCTCAGCCTGACGATCCGTTCCCTGTGGATCGCGGCATGTCCGTCCGAGCCGGATCGGCTGTTCGACTGGTTCGCGAACGCCGCCGGGAAAACCGGCGACGAGCTGGTGCAGATCATGTACGGGGTGGAAGGCGAGCGGGACCTCAGTGAGCATTCGCTCGAGCACCTGTCCGGCTACCGCGATAGCCAGCCGGTGCGAGTAGGGAACGCCGCCTGGCGACAGCAACAACTCGACGTGTTGGGGGAGGTGCTTGACGCCGTCTACGGACTTCGGGATTCGCTGGGTGACCTCGAAGCCAGCGTTCAGGACATGCTTGTCCTGATGGCCAACCGGGCGGCGACGGGATGGTCGGATCCGGATGCCGGGATGTGGGAGGCGCGTGACAAGAAGCGGCATTACACCTCGTCGAAGGTGTTGTGCTGGGTGGCGCTTGATCGGGCCGTCAAATTGGCGTCGCGACTGGGCGAGCGAGCCGATCCGGACACGTGGTCGCGGGTCCGCGACGAGCTTCACGCCGTCGTCGTCAAGCAGGCCTGGAGCTCCGAGGCGCAGGCGTACACCGGAGCGTTCGGCTCTGACGAGCTTGACGCCTCAGTGTTGCTGATGCCGATCGTGGGTTTCCTGCCGGCGGATGACCCGCGGATGTGGACCACGATCGAGGCGATCGAAGATCGGCTCGGTGATGGCGGGCTGGTCCGCCGGTGGGCCACCGATAGCGGTGGCTTTTTGATCTGCACCTACTGGCTGGCCGAGTGTCTGGCGCTGGCCGGCCACGTCGAGGACGCAACAGCGTGGTTCCAGCGGGCCACCGAGTACGCGAACGACTTGGGGCTGCTGACCGAGATGGCCGATCCGAGCACCGGCGAGCTGCTCGGCAACTTCCCGCAGGCCTTCTCCCATGTTGGGCTCATCAACGCTGCATGGGCGATCACCCAAGCGACAGAAGCCGAATGACTGTCGTTTACCTGACCGCCACGCGGGGCACGGTCAGGACACGACGGCCGCGGTGATCTCAGGTGCCGCACCGGTGGCCACGAGGTATCTATGCGATGGATGAGAACGAAACGGTTCTAGCCGGTCGTTACCAGCTCGAATCCATCGTCGGTCGTTCCGAGTCGGGCGTCGTCTGGCAGGCGCACGACGAGGCGCTGATGCGTCGGGTAGCCGTCAAGGAAGTCCAGGTGTCCGCCGATGTCCCTCCGTCGGCCAAAGCAGCGGTCCGCGAGCGCCTGTTGACCATGGCTTCGCTGAGCCTCCAACTCCGCCATCCGGGGATAGTGCCGATCTACGACATGTTCTATGAGGGGGTTCGCTGCTACGTCGTACGCGCCCTGGTCGAGGGGAGCAGCCTCGCCGACGAGCTCGACTCCGGCGGACCTTTGCCGCCCGAGCAGGTGGCAGTGATAGGCATCGAACTGATCGACCTGTTGGCTGTCGCACACCGGGTGGGGATCGTCCACGGCGGCATCAAACCCAGCAATGTCTTGCTGGCCACCGACGGTCGGGTGTACGTCACCGACTTCGGAATGACGGTCAACCAGACCGCTGCTCAGCAGGGCTCGGCCGGGCTCGGTCTCGAGGGCGCACCGGGCTACCAGTCACCGGAGCGGCTACGCGGCGAAATGATCGGTCCGCCGTCCGATATTTGGTCCCTCGGGGCAACGTTGTACGCGGCGCTCGAGGCGCAACCGCCGTTCCGGGAAAGTACCACGCCCGGAACCATCGCTGCCGTCCTCGCATCCGACGTGCCCATGCCACACGTCAAAGGCCCGCTGCGTGAGGCCTTGGTGGGCATGTTGACGAAGGAGCCGGAATCGCGGTTGCGGGCAGACCGTATCCGCCTGCTGTTGATGGAAGCAACCGATCGGCCGCGAGATATCTCCCCGGAAGCCGGCACCGCGACTGCCTTGGTGCCAGCGTCGGTGATGGCTCCGTCGTTCACGTGGGAAGCCGCAGACCAGGCGTCGCCGAAGGCACCGCGGATGCGACGGGCGTTGCTCACTGCGGTCGGGGTGGCCGCCGGAGTACTCGCGGTGGCGATCATCGCCACGCAGGCGATCAGCTGGAACCCGTTCGCCGGCGCACAGACCGACACCGACTCACCGTCGGTGACGGACCGGGCTCGGCGTCCGCTCCCGGAGCCGTTCCAGTCCCGAGCTTTGTACAGGTTCGGTCGAGATCTCTTCCAACCGGGCAATTGCCGGCGTCCAGCAGCGGGAGAGCTCACGTTCTTCGAACGGATCCCCGACGACGAGGCGGTGTTCTGCGAAGCCGCCGGCTACCAGCTCAGACTCTTTCGCAAAACTGACGCCAGCGGGTTGCGAGCCGAGCGGCGGCTGTATACCCGCGCTGCCGTCGACGGCTCGGTGCAACGCATCAACGCCGCACCGACCGGCCCAGCCGGGCTGTTCGACGGGCGTCGCTTTGTCTTCGTCCACCCCTCCGACAACCAGGCGCGGATCTACTGGGACTCGGTCCGCTGCGGATGCGGCGGGATCATCTCCGGGAGCGACGAAGCCGCGACCATCATCGATGTCTGGCTCGGCGGCTGATCGGCGGTCAACCGAGCGCAGTCAGCAGTGCCTGTGCGTACGCCGTCTCGACGTCGCCGCCAACCGTTGTGGTCTCGGCCCCCTCGATCTGCGTCACAACAGCCCAACCGTCGCCGGCACGTTCCAGCCGGACCAGCCTTGCGCCGAGCAGTTCACGAAGCTGGTCCTCGCGAGGGAGCCACACGCAATCCGAGAGGGTTACCGAGTCCAGTGCCCACTCGGTGGTGCCGTTGAACCCCAAGATCTGTTCCGCGCCGTACTCGTGCACGTCGATGGTGAAGTCACTGACCCAGAACACCGAGTCGGCCATCTCCGGTTGATCCACTACGAAGCGGTCACCGGGACGGGGATCCCACCGCACGCCGAGGCGTCGCAGTTGGCGGGCGGCGGCGACAAGCATCGGCTGCATGCGGCGCTCCAGGGGCAAGGCGGTGACAGCGTCGGACACAGTATCCGCCAACGCGATCCGCACAGTGCGCTCTGACCGAATCGACTGACCGCACCCGCGCAACATGTCACCGTTGACCGGGCAACACCACGATTCGGGAGCGGCATGAAAAAAAGGCACACGGCAGCGGCTTGCACCTTGTTGACAGTGGCCGCGCTGACTGGGTGTGCCGGGTCGGAAGGCGTCGTTACTCGGGAGCAAGACTCAGCCACAAACACGCCGACTGTTGATCCGAGCGAGTCTGCGGCCACCACGAGCGCGTCCCCGACACCGCGGAAGTCTTCGGCGACAAAGACACCAAGCGTGACCCCCCCACCGAGCGGTTCTCCTCACCCCACGGGCACCGAGACAAGCGAAGGTCCCGAGGTCGCGACCTTCGACGAGAACTTCGTTTACAACGACGGGTTGCGGCTCAGCATCGTCAGGGTGGAGTCCGACACCCTCAGCCGCACCGGCTGCTGCCGTAAGCCGGGGTCACCCATCGCCGTCTTCACGTTCAAACTCAACAACGGCACCGATGACGTCTACGATCCTGTTTTCTTCAGCGCGAAAGTGACATACGGCAAGGTAGGCAAGAGTGCAGAGCAGGTGTTCGACTCCGCTCGCGACATCGGGGGCGGCTTCGAGCAGAAACTCTTACCGGGACGGGTAGCCGTCTTCGATTACGCGTTCTCGGTTCCTACCCCCGGAATGGACGACGTGGTTGTGCAGGTCGACGTGGACTTCGAGCACAGCTCGGTTTTCTTCCAAGACTCCGTTGATTAGCGCAGGTTGTGAGCAGATCGCCTGATTGAGCGATGACTTTCAGCCGATGCCAGCAGGGGCCTTCTCTGGTTGCGCCTTCTTAGGCGTGATGGGCGCGAGGGGTGATGGCTCCACGAACAGTGCCCGGGCGAGCCAGTCCGGGAGCCACCAGTTCCACCGGCCGAAGAGGCTGACGAGCGCTGGGACGAGCAGCGCACGGACGATGGTGGCGTCAATGAGGATTCCGACTCCGAGGGCTGTCCCGAGCACCTTGATGTCCGTTCCGGGTGAGGACGCGAGGGCGGAGAAGGCGAAGAAGAGGATCAACGCCGCTGACGTCACGAGTCGCCCCGTCCGACCGATGCCGGTGATGACGGCCATGCTGGTGTCACCAGTGCGGTCGTACTCCTCTCGCATCCGGGCCAGGATGAAGACCTCGTAGTCCATCGACAGCCCGAAGAGGAAGGCGAAGATCAGTACCGGCAGCCAGAACGTGATCGCACCGGTCGCAGACACGCTGAAGATCGCGTCGGATCCGTTGCCCAGCTGCCAGAAGAAGACGATCGACCCGAACACGGCCGCCAGCGAGATCAAGTTGAGGATGACTGCTTTGATCGGCAGAAGCACCGATCGGAAGGTGCGAACGAGCAGCACGAACGTGATCAGCGCTATCAGAGCCAGTACGTACGGAAACTTGTCGTACACCGCGCTGAAGTAGTCCTCCACGGTCGCACCCAGACCGGTCACGCCCGCGTCGCCGCTCACGGCATCTTCGACTGCCGTCCTGATGTCGTTGACCACAGCCGTGCCGTCGCTGTCGACCGTGACATCGGTAGGCAGTACATCGACGACGGCCTCGTCACCCTTGATGGTTCCGACAACGGCCAGCTGGACCCCGTCGACGCCGCGGGCCGCCTCGGCCGCTGCCTCCGCCTCGCTTGCCGGCACGAGTATGTCAACGGGGGTGAGGATGCCGGTTCCGACGCCGCCGTCGCTCAGAGTCTGCAAGGTGTCGAATCGCGGGCCGCTTCGCGCCTGCGACTCGAGCCCAGACTGCCCGATCTTGAGACCGAACACCGGGATGATGAGGAGGGCCAGCATGACCACTGCTACCGCCGCGGCAACGAAGCGGTGTCTGACGATGACCCGTGCCCATGCCGACCAGCCGCGCGACGCTGTGCCCTCCTTGCGAATGCGGGGGTAGTCGATGCGAGGTCCGATACTCGACAAGAGTGCAGGCAGCAAGGTGAGCACAACAGACACGCTCACCAGGGGAATCAACATGCCGCCGATGCCCATGCTGCGCAGGAACGGCACGGGGACTACGAGCAGGGCGAGCAAGCTGATGGCGACGGTGACGCCTGAGGCGACCACGGCATGCCCAGCCGTCTTCATGGAAACGACGACGGCCTCCTCGTTGCTGCGGCCGTGTGCGCGTTCCTCGCGCCATCGCGATACCAGAAGCAGCGAGTAGTCGATCGCCACACCGAGTCCGATGAGGGCGATGAGAAACTGAACGATGACGCTGACGTCGCTGAATGTCGTGAGCCCGAGCACGAGCATGAACGTCGTGAGAATTGACACCGCGGCGATGAGCATGGGGAGCAACGCGAGGAACGACGCATACACGAAAATCAGCACGAGAAGAGCGCCGGCTGCGCCGAAGAGCGTCTCGACCAGAACGCTCGGACCCTCAGTGTCGCCGCCCGCAGCGAGCAAGCCGTACGATGTCAGACCGCCCTCAAAGCCTTGGCCCTCGGCCGCCTGTTCGAGCGCGGGGTCGAGCTGTTCCTCGATGTAGGGGCCGAAGGTCACCGGAATTGGAGCCTGGATCAGGGCGTATGTTGTGCGCCCGTCGTCGGTCACAAATCCCGGGTCGCCCGTGTTAGCGAAGTCCACAACACGCAACTGCACGTCCGTCACTGCCGCCGTTGCAGTGGCGATGACCTCTGCAACGGCGTCCTGGTTTTCCTCCACGGTCTCGCCATCCGGCACCGTGACAACCGCGACGTAGGTGTCGAAGGTGCTGACACCGTAGGTCTCGATGAGCTGCTGCTCCGCATCATCACCCGGCTGACCGGGCAGTGAAAAGTCGAGCGACAGCCGGTCACTGAGCTGGCTGGCGGAGAACATGCCTCCGAGGAACAGCACCGCCCAAAAGGCGCTGATGATCCGCCGGTGATGCATGACAAACCGAGCAAGACGCTCCACGGAGGACTCCTGGTTGACGGCTGGTACGAGGGCAGGTGGGGTGTGCGGAAGCACGTCGCGGAGACGCTACTTTCTCACATTCCTGCGGACACCTTCACACTGCTCGATGAACCGCTCGTTCTACAGGGGTTGCCGAGAGGTGACGGACTTTGAGCAAGCGCAGCCCCGCTCGGCCAGCTCCGACTCGTCATTGGTGCATTCGTAACAATTCGTCGCCGTCAACGGGCACCGTGGCAAAGGTAGACGCGCCCGGGGTGGTGGGAGGCGGGATGAGCGAGATAATGGCGCTGGCCATCGGCTGGTCGATCTATTTCCTCGCTCCTGGTAATCCTGGGGCACTTGTTGACGCGGCGGCGCCGATGAAGTGGCCGCTGATTCTCCTGCTCTCGCTGACTCTGCTGGCGTGTACACCGCAGACGGCCGACAACGACACCTACCGAAACGAAGCCCACGTGGCGGTGGGGGCCGCGCTCAGTGAGGTAGCCAGTACGGCACTGTTGCACCGTGCTCGCTCTGATGGGCAGGTGTGGGAGTTTTACGCCGTCACCACCGTCCGGGCCAGTGAGAAGACGGTAGCAACTGCCGCCGACGGGTTCTCCGCCTGCAGCCGCCGTACGGCATGGACGACGTTGAGAGCCGCACTCCGATCTCCTTTCTCGGGCGCAGGAGCTGGTGACCGCCGCGCGGATAGCGGTGATGCGCTCCCGGACCGACGGCTACACCAGCCTGCTGGGTGACCTTGACACACTGATTCGAAGCATCGTCAGAGCGATTCACCACCAAGGCTGGCTACGTCGCATGGACGCACGTACAGCAGGTCGACTGGGCAGATCGGTGCGTGCGGCTCGACACCGACGTACTCGAGCCCCTCACCAGCGTGTGATCCTCACCAGTTCCCTACAGCGGCAGGGTTGGAAGTTCCCGACAGCGGCATGGCAACGACGGACGCAGTCGCTACTGCAGGGGCCACCTGATGATGCAGAACTCGTTACCGAACGGGTCCTGCATCACGGCCCACTCGAGGAGCGCGTCGCTTTCAGTCGGATAGAACCCGGCTGGCTTGATCACCATCCCGCCAATCCCATCGATCTGTTGGGCTGCCCCCGCCACGTCGTCCACGCGGAAATCGAGGTGGGTCCCGCCGTGAACGACGATCTGACCCTCTGGCACGAGTTGGAGGAGGATCCACGCATCTCCCTCCGAGGCATCCTCGGCGTCCAGGACCGAAAACTCCGAGAACTGGCCGTGCCTCCCTTTCGGCGACAGGCCGGAGACCGCCGACCAGAATCTCTCCCCCTCGTCGAGATCGGTCACGCTGATGACCGGCTTCCACAACTTCGCGATCCCGGTATGCACCACGGCATTTCTCCGTCCGGCGATGAAGGTTCTTCGGAGATCCTCAGATCGATTTCACTGGGGATCCGTGCAGCCGCACATGGCTGCCACGGCACAGGCTGTCAGAAGAGCCGGAACAGCCTGCGAAGCCGCGTCTTCATCGATCGGTCGCCGCCGCCGCCGCGGCGATAATGGCTACCGCCTCCTCGACTCGTTCGCGGGTCGATCGGTGCGAGAGGATACACATGCGGATGTAGAGCTGGCCGCGGATCGGGGCCGAGGAGAGCCAGACTCTGGCGCTCGCGTTGATCCGCCGCAGGAGGTCCTCGGTGTCTGCGTTGGTGCCATTTCGTGGGCGGAATGTCACCAATGACAGTTGCGGCGACCACGGCACGTCCAGCGTGGGGAGTGCAGCTAGCCTCTCGTGGACGAGTTTCGCGAGGTCGAGCTTCTCATCCAGGGCGCGGACGAACGCAGCCACCCCGTGCAGGTGCAGCGGCAGCCAGAGTCGCAGGCCACGGAAGTCCCGCGTCAGCTCCGGTGAGAACGATGAGAAGTCCGGCAGCCCGTCGTCGTCTGAGGCGGGTGGCAGGTAGTCGGCATGCGCCTCGTGAGCGTCCCGAAGCGCGCGGGCGTCCCGTGCCAGCAGGCATCCGGTGCCGTATGGCAGGAAGAGCCCCTTGTGCGGGTCGAGGGTTATCGAGTCGGCGCGCTCGATTCCCGTGAGTACGTCCCTGCCACGATGCGTCAGTTGGAAGCAGGCACCGTAGGCCCCGTCGACGTGCAACCACAGGTCGGTCTCACTGGCCACGTCGGCGATCAGGTCCAGGGGATCGACAGCGCCGGTGCCGATGGTCCCGGCGCTGGCGACGACCAGGAATGGTCGCGTCCCGCGGCCGCGGTCCTCCTCTATGGCGGCGCGTAGCGCGGCGGGGTCCATCCGCAGCAAGGCGTCGGTCGATACCACCCGCACCGCCTCAGCGGGTAATCCTGCGAACCGGGCCGATTTGGTGATGGAGTGATGGACCTCGTCGGAGACGTACATGGTTCCGTGGAGAAAGCGTTCGCCGAGCTTCGCCGTCCGCGCGGTCACGATCGCCGACAGGTTGGCCATGGACCCACCAGGGGTCAGGACTCCTTGGGACGTAGCCGGCAGCCCGAACACGCCGCAGAGCCAGCGCAGCACGCTGGCCTCCATCTGCACGAACGCAGGAGCAGGGGCTGCGATCGCGGTGTAGCGGTTCATGGAGCAGGCGATGAAGTCGCCGAGTGCCGCGGAGTACAGACCACCTCCGGGGATGTACGCCGCGAAGCCAGGGTTGGCCGTGTCGAACCCCTTTCCGGCAGCCCGTTCGATGAGGTCGAGCAGCTGATGCAAGGGGATCCCGTCCTCGGCAGGTGAGATGGCCAGGGAATCCAGCAGTGGCTCCAGATCGGTGTAGTCCACCGAAGGAGCCTGATAGCGCTGATCGATGAACCGGGACACCAGTTCGACCACGTCGGCGCCCATCTGTCGAAGCTCGTCCAGCGAAGGATCGAAAGGGGAGCGCGACGGTGACACCCGGGCATAGTAGGACCGACGGGGCCGGTGGCCGACTCACTAGGGTCACGCGTCGACGAGACGCAGAACGGTCGTCACCACCTCGTTCAGCGGCACCGTCGTTCGAACTTCGTGACTGGCCACCCGGCGCAGCAGCGGCTCTACGGTCTCGACGTCGTCAAGGAAGCGACGAAGCTCCTCGGATACCTTGCCATACGAGTTGTTGGTTCTGGTCGCCAGTCGCTCCACCAGAGTCTCGAGCGGCGCGCTCAGGAGGACGATGTGGTCAAACTGCATATGGAACTTCGCTTGGTTTTCTTCGCAGCCGGCGACGAACAAGATATCCGCGTCCTCGGTCGTCAGGAGCGCCTGAATGGCGTCCTCGCGCCACAGCTGACGTCCGTCTGGTTGGGGCTCGGACCACCCGTCGTCCGTATCCACAGCCTTGTACCCGCGAGCGACCAGCTCCCGAATGACGCTCGACTTCCCGGTCCCCGACATCCCCGTGAGCAGGATTCGCCTCACGTCCGGAGAGTACGAGCCGGGACCGAGGACCGCTAACCCACAGGGCTACTTGACCAAGACTCGTCAGCCGGAGCGAGGGCGGCCGGCGGAACCAATGACGGACCAGTGACGAGACATGTCAGGAAGACGCTAGCGGTCTTCGATGAAACTGAGCGCCGGTGTCGCAGGGCCCGACTTGGTCTCACGCGGGTGTCGGTGCGGGCGCCGGGCGCGTCAGTCGGCCGGGTCGCGCTCGGCGTCGGGGAGGGTTGGGACGTCGGTGGGGTAGAGGCC
>JACCYJ010000157.1 GCA_013696555.1 Nocardioidaceae bacterium
CCGATGCAGGGCACCATCGTCAAGGTCGCCGTCGAGGAGGGCCAGGAGGTCGCGGCCGGCGACCTCGTGGTGGTCCTCGAGGCGATGAAGATGGAACAGCCCCTCAACGCCCACAAAGCCGGCACGGTGGCCGAGCTGAGCGCCGAGGTCGGCGCCTCCGTGGCCTCCGGCGAGGCCCTCTGCACCATCAAGGACTGACCATGGCGCTCGGAGTCGTGCTCCTGCTCGACTCGCGGACCAACGAGGCGCTGGTGTCGCTGTGGCACCGGCTGGAAAGCCTCGGGATCCCGACGCTTGCATCGCAGACCCATCGGCGCCACGTCCCGCACGTGACCTACTCGCTGCTCGAGCCGGATGTCGAGATCGAGGCCTTGCTCGGCGCGGTTGCGACCCTGCCCGACCATGGACCGACGCCGTTGTCACTGCAAGGGGTAGGGACCTTTCCCGGCGGCATCGCCTGGTTGGTTCCGGGTCCGACGGCAAGCCTCGCCACCCGGCAGGCCGCAGTCGCGGCGGCCGTGCGTCGGGCCGGTCTGGGCATTCATCCCGATTTCGAACCGGGCACGTGGGCACCACACTGCACCATCTCCACGCAGCTGCGCTTGGAGCAGCTGCCTGCGTTGGTCGAGGCATGCCACGCCATCCTGCCGCTGGCGGCAAGCGCCACTCGGGCCGCGGTTATCGACACCGGCACGGGTCGCCACTGGCCGCTCCCCGGAGTCCCCTGACCGAGTTGTCGCTCTCAGATCAGGTCATGACCTGATCTGAAAGTGTCAGCTCGCCTTGGTGGCGCGGTGGTTACGGGCTAGGGAACCACGTCCGGGATGATGTGCTGGGTCTCCATCGGCGGCCGAACGTAGCCCTTGGCAGTCACCGCCGGCCGGCGCGCGAGCTTGGGGGCCTTCGGGGTGAGGTCCTTGTACGGCACCTGGGTCAGCAGGTGCGACATCACGTTGAGCCGGGCACGTTTCTTCACGTCCGCTTCGACCACCCACCAGGGGGCCTCGGGGATGTCGGTGGCCGCGAACATGGCGTCCTTGGCCTTGGAGAAGTCGACCCAGCGGTTGCGGGCCTCGAGGTCCATCGGGCTGAGCTTCCACCGCTTGGTCGGGTCCTTCAGCCGAGACTGGAACCGCTTCTCCTGCTCCTGGTCACTGACCGAGAACCAGTACTTGATCACCTGGATGTCACTGCGCACGAGCATGCGCTCGAACTCCGGGCACGACCGTAGGAACTCCTCGTACTGCTTCTTGGTGGCGAATCCCATCACGTGCTCCACCCCGGCGCGGTTGTACCAGGACCGGTCGAACAGCACCATCTCCCCGGCAGCCGGGAGGTGAGCGACGTACCGCTGGAAGTACCACTGCGTCTTCTCGCGTTCGGTGGGGGCTGCCAGCGCCACCACCCGTGCGGCCCGGGGGTTGAGGCTCTCGGTGATGCGCTTGATCGCGCCGCCCTTGCCGGCGGCATCGCGGCCCTCGAAGATCACCACGACCTTGAGCCCGCGCGCACGGATGAATTCCTGCTGCTTGACGAGCTCGACCTCGAGCCGCGCCAACTCCTTCTCGTAGTACTTGGCGTCGACCTTCTTCGTCGACTGCGGGGCCTCCTCGACGGAGGCGGACTCGGGCTCGGCAGCGGTCATGACTGGATCGTCGTCTGATCCCCTCCGCCAGGCAACCCTTCTCGTCACCCCTTTCCCACGTTCACGTGGGAAAGGGGCACTTCCCACGGGTTCGAACCCATGGGAAGTGCCCCTCAGCCATTGGAAGTGCACCAGGTGTGCAACGAGCAGCTCAGCGAGCGCGCCGTTGTGTCTCACGGCGAGACCGTACGGCTGGGCCGGGCGCTAGCCTGTCGCGCGTCGCGTCGATGCCCGGTCGATAACGGGGAGGGTGCCATGTTTCGCAAGGTGCTGGTCGCGAACCGTGGCGAGATCGCCATCCGGGCCTTCCGTGCGGCATACGAGCTCGGCGCCCGCACCGTCGCGGTGTTCCCGTACGAGGATCGTGGCTCCGAGCACCGGCTCAAGGCGGACGAGGCGTACCTCATCGGCGAACGCGGCCATCCGGTTCGGGCGTATCTGGCCCCGGACGGCATCGTCGCAACGGCGGTCCGGGCGGAGGCCGACGCTGTGTATCCCGGCTACGGGTTCCTGTCGGAGAATCCGACCCTGGCGCAGGCTTGCGCGAATGCCGGCATCACATTCGTCGGGCCGAGCGTCGACGTGCTGCGGCTCGCCGGCAACAAGGCTCGGGCGGTGGAAGCAGCCCGCGAGGCGGGGTTACCGGTGCTGGCAGCGGCACCGCCCACCCGCGACCTCGACGAGCTGGTCGCCGCGTCCGACAGTATGGAGTACCCGCTGTTCGTCAAGGCCGTCGCCGGCGGCGGCGGCCGTGGCCTACGCCGGGTAGGGCAGCCCGACGAACTCCGGGCGGCCATCGAGGCTGCCATGCGGGAGGCCGACGGCGCGTTCGGCGATCCCACAGTGTTCCTCGAGCAGGCGGTCGTCGATCCTCGGCACATCGAGGTGCAGATCCTCGCCGACGCCACCGGCGAGGTGGTCCACCTGTTCGAGCGCGACTGCTCGGTGCAGCGGCGGCACCAGAAGGTGATCGAGATCGCGCCGGCGCCGAATCTCGACCCGTCGCTGCGAGGACGCATCTGCGCCGACGCGGTGCGGTTCGCCCACGCGATCGGCTACTCCTGCGCCGGTACGGTCGAGTTCCTGGTGGACCGGGACGGTCGCCATGTCTTCATCGAGATGAACCCGCGGATCCAGGTCGAGCACACGGTCACCGAGGAGGTCACCGACGTCGACCTCGTGCAGTCGCAGCTGCGCATCGCCGCGGGTGAGACCCTGGCTGATCTGGGTCTGTCCCAGGGCTCGATCGAGGTACGCGGGGCCGCACTCCAGTGCCGGATCACCACCGAGGACCCGGCCAACGGCTTCCGACCCGACACCGGGCGACTGTCGACCTTCAGGCCGCCTGGTGGCGCCGGAATCCGGCTCGACGGCGGTACGACGTACACCGGCGCCGAGGTGAGCGCGTACTTCGACTCGCTGCTGACCAAGCTGACCTGCCG
>JACCYJ010000162.1 GCA_013696555.1 Nocardioidaceae bacterium
CGCCCACGGCGCCGAAATTGACGCCGTGGGCGGAACGCTCGGTAACTGAACTGGTCCTCCTTTTCGACCGCAAAGAGGACCTGGTAACAGGTCCTTCCCCTATTACCGTGACTCCCATGGACACACGGCTGGCGGCGCTGGTGGCAGGCGGACGGGAGCGAACGGCCTCCCTGTCTGCCACCAGCTCGGTGGCCGAGCGGCTCCGGACGGTCGGCGACAAGGGGAGCAGCTTTGTCGTCGCGGTGGCCATACCGGACGCAGCAACGAACCCTCATGAGTTACGAGCCCTCAACGCGGCAGGTCTCGTGGCAGTGCCGGTCCGCCGCGCCGCTGCACTCGGAACGGTCGTGGCCCAGCTGCGCCCGGACCTCGTACTGCTCGACATCGCGGTCTGCCCTGGAGCCGTACTGGATATGCTCGCCGAGCTCAGGACGGTCGGTGCACCCGCCGTTGTGCTCTGCGGATCGCTGTCCGACCCGACCATTCGGGCTGCCCTGTTGTGCGCCGGGGCCGACGACTGTTTGGAAGCCCCTTACTTACTAGACGAGTTGGTGGCTCGAGTGCGTGCCGTGCTGAGGCGAACGCAGTCGACGGCCCAACAAGGCCACAGCCTCGCCCCTTTGATTGCTGGCCCGCTGTCCGTCGACATCGACAACCACAGCGTGTCCATCGATGGACGGCGAATCGCATTGACGCTGCTCGAGTTCCGGCTCTTGACGTATCTGCTGAGGCACCGGGGCGTCGCGATGCCTCGCGAGCGCCTCCTCGCAGATGTCTGGGGGTACACGATCGGAGCACCGGAGACGGTGACCGTGCATATCCGCCGGCTCCGCGCCAAGATCGAGGTGGACCCGAGCCGGCCGGCGTGGATCGAGACGGTTTGGGGAGTCGGGTATCGGTTCCGTTGCGAGCCGCGCGGTGGTGAGAGAACCGCGGCGGAGTTCTCGAGGCGGCGCACGCAGTCCTTCCCGCTGGCCACCGCAGGGTAGCCACCCCTCGCCGGAGACCATCCCCCTCTTGGCACAGCTGGCCGGTAGGATCGCTGTGCATGGACCTGACGCCAGCCGGAGTGCCGGACAAGTTCGCGGCCCTTGGACTCACGTTCGACGACGTCCTGCTGCTGCCCGGAAAATCCGATGTGGTCCCGAGCGAGGTCGATACCTCCAGCCGCGTCTCGCGCAACATTTCCGTTGCCGTACCCCTGCTCTCCAGCGCCATGGACACCGTCACCGAGGCCAGGATGGCGATTGCCATGGCACGCCAGGGTGGGCTCGGGGTGCTGCATCGCAACCTGGCCATCGAGGAGCAGGCCCAGCAGGCCGACCTGGTCAAGCGATCCGAGGCCGGGATGGTCGCGCAGCCGGTCACGATCGGCCCTGAAGCCACGATCGCCGACGCTGAGCGCATGTGTGCGCACTACCGGATCTCCGGTGTTCCGGTCGTTGATGACCATGGGGTACTGCTGGGCATCGTCACCAATCGCGACATGCGTTTCGAGAGCAACCGGTCGCGACAGGTCCGGGAGATCATGACGGCAATGCCGCTCGTCACCGGGCATGTGGGCATCGAGCCGCACCAGGCGATGGAGCTGCTGCGAGAGCACAAGGTCGAGAAGCTGCCACTGGTCAACGAGCGCGGCGTGCTGCGGGGCCTCATCACGTTGAAGGATTTCGTCAAACGCGAGCAGTTCCCCCGTGCCACCAAAGACGCCGACGGGAGGTTGCGGGTGGGTGCAGCCATCGGAATCTTCGACGACGCCTGGAAGCGGGCGATGCTGCTGGTCGAAGCCGGGGTGGACCTGATCGTGGTCGACATGGCGCATGCCCACTCGCGTGGGGTGCTCGACATGATCGCCCGACTCAAGGCCGAGCCAGCCGCGGCCGGCGTCGACGTCGTCGGCGGCAACGTCGCGACCCAAGCGGCTGCGTCGGCGCTGGTCGATGCGGGTGCCGACGGCGTCAAGGTCGGTGTCGGTCCTGGCTCGATCTGCACCACCCGGATAGTGGCGGGCGTGGGGGTGCCGCAGGTCACCGCGATCTACGACGCCGCGCAGGCGTGCCGCCAGGCGGGTGTCCCTGTCATCGGCGACGGCGGTCTGGTGCACTCCGGCGACATCGCCAAGGCGCTCGCCGCTGGGGCCGACAGTGTGATGTTGGGCTCGCTCCTCGCGGGGTGCGACGAGACGCCGGGCGAGCTCGTGTTCATCAACGGCAAACAGTTCAAGTCCTACCGCGGCATGGGCTCGCTCGGCGCCCAGCAATCGCGCGGCGAGGCGCGTTCCTATTCCAGGGACCGCTACTTCCAGAACGATGTGGCGACCGACGACAGGCTGATTCCCGAGGGCATCGAGGGCCAGGTGCCTTATCGCGGCCCAGTGGCTGCCGTGGCACACCAGCTCGTCGGCGGCCTGCGCCAATCAATGTTCTACTGCGGCACCCGTAACGTCGCCGAGCTCAAGGAGCGCGCTCGCTTCGTCCGCATCACATCCGCAGGTCTGACGGAGAGCCACCCGCACGACATCCAGATGACCGTCGAGGCTCCCAACTACGCCTCGCGCTGAGAGCACCGGGCATGGACATCGACATCGGACGCGCCAAACGAGGACGCCGGGCGTACGCCTTCGACGACATCGCAATTGTTCCGAGCCGGCGTACCCGAGATCCCGAGGAGGTCTCAGTCGCTTGGCAGATCGACGCCGACCGGTTCGAGATCCCGGTGGTCGCGGCGCCCATGGACTCGGTGATGTCGCCGGAGACCGCCATTGCTCTCGGCAAGCACGGTGGCTTAGGTGTCTTGGACCTCGAGGGCCTGTGGACCCGGTACGACGACCCGGAACCGCTGCTCGACGAGGTGTCCCGACTACGCGGGCCGGAGGCCACCGCGCGACTGCAAGAGATCTACACCGAGCCAATTCGGGCTGACCTCATCACCGAACGGCTCCAGCAGATGCGCGCGGCCGGGGTGACGGTGGCCGGTGCGCTGTCGCCGCAGCGCACCAAGCAGTTCGCCCGCAGCGTCGTCGATGCCGGTGTGGACCTCTTCGTGATCCGCGGCACAACCGTCTCCGCAGAGCACGTGTCGGGCAAAACCGAGCCGCTGAACCTCAAGGAGTTCATCTACGAGCTCGACGTACCCGTGATCGTCGGGGGCTGCGCCACCCACCAGGCTGCGCTCCACCTGATGCGAACCGGAGCCGCTGGTGTGCTCGTCGGCTTCGGGGGAGGGGCCGCCCACACGACGCGGACGGTCCTTGGTGTCGCGGTCCCGATGGCCACCGCGGTCGCCGACGTGGCGGCGGCCCGGCGAGACTACCTCGATGAGTCCGGTGGCAGGTACGTGCACGTCATTGCCGACGGCTCGGTCGGACGCAGCGGCGACGTCTCCAAGGCCATCGCCTGCGGCGCCGACGCGTTGATGGTGGGCTCCCCGTTCGCCCGCGCCGAGGAAGCCCCAGGTCGGGGTTTCCATTGGGGCGCGGAGGCCTGGCACGCCGATCTGCCACGCGGAGAGCGCGTCGAGATCGGTGCGTGTGGCTCGCTGGCGGAGATACTCTTCGGACCTTCTCGTGTTGCGGACGGCACCATGAACCTGATCGGCGCTCTGCGGCGAGCCATGGCGATGACCGGCTACACCGATCTGAAGGAGTTCCAGCGGGTCGAGGTCGTCGTTCAGTGACGCTTCGCCGACTCTGAACGGCCTTGGCCAGCCGGCGGCGACGATTGACGAGGGCAGCGCCCGGTGCGGAGAAGGCGCCTGCAACCCGACCAGGTGCTCCAGCAGCACAGGCACAGGCAGTGCGATTCGCTCCAGCAAGGCGACGCCAGCGATCCCGGCTCCTTGTGCCGGCTTGTGATGCCCGCCCCTCAGAATGGACAGGTGACCATCTGGGTCCGTGCCAAGCGAGAGCCGTCAGCGGTGCTCCTGTTCGTTCAGCTGGTCAGTGTCCTTGCCTTCCCGTTCATGGAGGACACGGACCTCGAGCAGGCCATGTTCAGCGCCGTGGGCATCGTTGTCCTGGCGTTGGCGGTGTGGGCAGTCGGCCACTCGCCCGCCTCGGTGTGGATCAGCGTCGCGCTCGCTGCCCCCGCGATGGTGATCTTGATCGCGCAGGCGGTGACCGATGCGGAAGCTTTGGTGCCCTGGGTGGAGGCGCTCTTGGCGGCGTTGTACCTCTACACAGCGGGCGCCCTCATCAGGTACATGGTGGCCGACAGTGACATCACCCGTGACGAGATCTACGCGGTCGGCGCGACGTTCACGTTGGTGGCATGGGCGTTCGCTCATATCTACACCTGGTGTCAGGTGGTCTATCCGGGGAGTTTCGTGGCCGCCATAGACCCGGGTGAGCCACGCAGCTGGATGGAGCTGTTGTTCTTGAGCTTCACCACGTTGTCTAGCACCGGCCTCAGCGATGTGGTCCCCGTACTGCCGCTTGCTCGGGCACTGGTGATGCTCGAGCAGGTGGCAGGCGTCGGCTATCTCGCGATGGTCGTTGCCCGGCTGGTGACTCTGGTGGTGGCCCGTGACGTTCGTCAGTCGTCTGACGACCGGTAGTCGGAACCTCGGCGCGTGTCACGGCGTCTCACGAACGTGACCCGCATCCGGACGAGTCTGCGCCTGGCCAGCGTTCTGCTCGTGGGTCTGGTCGCGGCGTGTGGGCCTTCCGGTGGCAGCGGTGGAGACAGCGGCGCGACGGCCGCCCTCGCCGGATCCGTCGTGGCATGTCCGGCTTGCCCGGTGGAGCAGGCCGGAACCCCATGCCCGCCCAATCCGGTGCCGTCGGCCCTGGTCCAGCTGCTGGACGAATCCACGGTCGTCGCCCAGACCCGCACCGGGGCCGACGGGCGCTTCCACCTGTTGGCGCCACCAGGTCGATTCATGGTGCGGGTCGCGAGCGAGATCGGCCTCCCGTCAGAGGTGATGAAGTCGGTCCGGTTGCGGACCGGTGACACGACCACCGTGGAGATGATGCTCGACAGCGGCATCCGCTGAGTTCTTCCGGCCGCGCGACCCCGCCGCGATACGGTGACAGAGTGAGCGTGCGGCCCGGGTCATCGGCAGGGCCAGGCTCGGCAGGGCCAGCCGATCCCGAGCTGGACCCCGGCGCTACGTACGCGCTGGATCCCCGTACGGTCAGCCGGCTGCTGTCGCGGATCAGGGCCACTACCGGTGAGACCGCCACAACGACCGCGCCGTTCACCGGCCAGGTGCTGGCGCAGGTCCCTGTGTCGACCACCGACGACGTGAGGGCGGCGTTCGCCCGGGCCCGTCGGGCGCAACGGGCGTGGGCCGAGACCGAGATGCGCCAGCGAACACGGCTGCTGCTCGATCTGCACGACATGGTCTTGGACCGGCAGGCCGAGATCCTCGACCTGATCCAGTGGGAGTCGGGCAAGGCGCGCAAGCACGCGTTCGAAGAGGTGGCGCACGTCGCGATGACCGCGCGCTACTACGCGTTCACCGCGCACCGGCAGCTGAGCGACACCCGGCGCCTCAGTTGGCTGCCGGCGGTCACGTCGGTTCGGGTCAACCGGCTCCCGAAGGGCGTTGTCGGCATCATCTCGCCGTGGAACTACCCCTTCACGATGGCGCTGTCGGATGGACTGCCCGCCCTCGTAGCCGGGAACGCCGTGGTCAGCAAGCCAGCCTCAGTCACTTCGCTCAGTGCACTCTTCGGGCTCGAACTGCTGGCCGAAGCCGGCCTTCCCGATGATGTCTGGCAGGTTGTCTGCGGTCCTGGAGCCACCGTCGGCGCAGCGCTGGTCGACATCGCCGACTACGTCTGTTTCACCGGGTCGACTCGCACCGGGCGGGCCGTCGCGACGCAGGCGGCGCACCGCCTTATCGGCTGCTCGCTGGAGCTGGGTGGGAAGAACCCGATGCTGGTTTTGCGCGACGCGGCCGTCTCCCGAGCAGCCGAGGGTGCGGTCCGGGCGTGCTTCTCCTCCGCCGGTCAGCTGTGCGTGTCGACCGAGCGCCTCTACGTTGCCGACGAGATCTACGACCGCTTCCTGGATCTGTTCCTCCGGCGAATCCGTGCCATGCGGCTGGCGGCGGATTTCAGCTTCGCAACCGACATGGGCTCACTGGTGTCGCGGGCACAACTCGAAACGGTCACCGCGCACGTGGACGACGCCGTGGCGAAGGGCGCCACGGTACTCATCGGTGGCCGGCCACGACCCGACATCGGGCCGCTTTTCTACGAGCCGACGGTGCTTGCCGGAGTACGACCCGGCATGGCCTGCCACCGCGACGAGTCGTTCGGTCCGGT
>JACCYJ010000172.1 GCA_013696555.1 Nocardioidaceae bacterium
CCTCCGGGGTTGTCGCCGTCACCACCGCCGGGGTTGTCCGGTGGCCCGGGGTTGTTCGGTCCCGGACCTGGCTCGGGGTCCGGCTCGGGCGGTGGTGGGATGTACCCGGTGGAGGGGTAGATGTAGACCGTCTCGCCTCTGGCCGCCTCCGTCCCCGCTCCGGGTGAGGTGTACGCGACGGTGCCGGCGCTGTAGTTGGAGCTGACGGAGTACCCCACCTGCGGGAAGTACCCGGCCTTGCGCAGCAGCTCGATCGCCCGGTCGACACTCTTGCCAGCGACGGTTGGGACCGTCCCATCACCGCCCTTGAACCGATCGAGGTCGGGCTCGACGAACTCGTTACCTGGCAGCCAGCGCTGGATGGTGCCCATGGCGGACTTCCACATCGGTGCCGCAACGCCACTGCCGCTGGCGCTGGCGATCAGCGTGCCACCGACCGTTTGACCGTTGAGGGTGATCGGCTGCCCCTTTTCGTTGGCGCCGGCGATCATCGCCGCAGTCACCAGGTCGGGGGTGTAGCCCATGTACCAGACGGCGGCGTTGTTCTGGATGGTGCCGGTCTTGGCCGCCGAGTCGATCTCCAGACCCGCATCACCAATGTCGTAGCCGAAGCCACCCGGCTCCTGGACGCCACGCAGGATGTCGTTGACTGTGTCGGCGACCAGTGGGCGGAACACCCGCTTGCAGTCGTCGGCCACAGTGCCAACCACCGCCCCCTGTGCGTTGAGGACCTCGGTGACCGGGTGAGGTTCGCAGTAGATTCCCCGCGATCCGAAGGTCGCGTACGCCGCGGCCATGCTCAGTGGGCTGACACTGGTGGCGCCCAGGGTGAAGGGGCCGTTCTCGTCCGCAGTCGGGACCTCGATCCCCATCGCCCGTGCGGTCGTGACCGAGGGGCACACGCCGACGAACGCTTCCAGCTGTGCGTAGAACGTGTTCACCGACTCGCGGGTGCCGCGGTACATGTCCATGGTGCCGGTCGACGTCGAGCTTTCGACCTTCCACTCCTCGGTGTCGAGACCGTCGCAATTTTGGTAGGTGCCCTCCGGCTGCGTCAGTGAGAACGGTGCGGTGATGGTCGTCTTGGGTGAGATGCCCTTCCTCAGTGCGGTCGCGAGCACGAATGCCTTGAACGTCGACCCCGCCTGGAATCCTCGTCCGTCCCCGAACTCGCGGGGGACCGTGTAGTTGAGGTACGTCTGCCCGAAGTTCTCGTCGCGCCCCATGGGCCGCGACTGGGCGAGCGCGCGTACCTCCCCGGTCCCGGGCTCGACCAACGCTAAGGCGCCGATCGCCCGGTCGGTTGCGTAGACGTGCTCGCGTACAGCAGCGTCCGACACCCGCTGCATGTCACGGTCGAGCGTCGTCGTGATCGTCAGCCCCCCGGTCTCCAGCTGACGCAGGCGCTCGTCTCGGGTGCCACCGAGAAATTCCTGCTCGAGCAGGTACCGCCGGACGTAGTCACAGAAGAACGATGCGATGGTGCTGACACAGCCGTTGCTGGTGCGAGTGAGGTCCAGCGCAAGCGGCGCCCCGGCGACTTTCCGCGCGCGCGCATCGGAGATGATGCCAAGCTCTGCCATGCGCCCCAGGACCGTGTTGCGGCGGTCCGTTGCCTCTTCCGGGTAGTCGGTCGGGTCGTACTGGGTGGGGTTCTTCACCAGCCCGGCGAGCAACGACGACTGCGGCAACGACAGCTCGGAGGGGTCCACCGAGAAGTAGTGGTGCGCGGCCGAGTCGATGCCGTAGGCCCCGTCACCGAAGTACGCCGTGTTGAGGTAGTTGCGCAGAATTTCGTTCTTGGTGTGCGTCTGCTCGTAGGCCATCGCGTACTGCAGCTCCCGCCACTTGCGGCCGAAGCTCTGCTCGGTAGCTTCCCGGCGTTCGGCTGCGGTTTCTGCCTGCTCGAGAAGCAGCATTTTTATCAGCTGCTGCGTTATCGAAGAGCCGCCCTGGGTGGCACCGTTCGCGAGGTTGTTGATCAATGCTCGGATGGTGCCTTTGACGTCGATCGCCCCGTGGTCGTAGAAGCGGGAGTCCTCGATCGCCACCATTGACCGGCGCATGATGGCCGACACCTGCGAAAGCCGCACGTCCGTGCGGTTCTCTTTGTAGAAGTAGGCGATCGGCTTGCCTTCTCGGTCGAGGACGGTCGTACGTTGCGGGATCGCCGACTCCTGTAGGGCGAGCGGCAGATTCTGGAAACCCTCGGCCAGGTTGCGTGTCGTGATACCGAGCACGCTGGCGATGGGTAGCAGCAGTCCGGCCACCAAGACGCCGCACAGTGCACTGACGCCCACCATGCTGAGCAGTTTGCTGCCGGCGCGGGCAATCCCGGACCCGTCGGGCAACGAACGCGAAGACATACAGCACAGGGTACGGGGCGGTCATCATGCTGGGTGGTGCCACGCTTGGTAGCTGCGGTGCGACGCACTGTGGCCCCATCAGCCTCAGAGGTATAGTCCGAACGGTCAGGCAATATGGCCGATAGGACGCTGCCGCGGACGGCGCGCAGATCCTAGCGTTGATCGAGTCGCCAAGCACCGGCGATGCAAGTGTAAGGCCCGCCTCGGAACGGGTCGCTTCTCGGGAGGCAATGCATGAGTTGGATTAAGGACTGGGCGGCGTCTGCCGCCTGTCGAGAGGCCGGGCCCGACGAACTCTTCGTCCGCGGTGCCGAGCAGAACCGTGCCAAGCAGTTGTGCGCGGGCTGTCCCGTTCGCACCGAGTGCCTCGCAGAGGCCCTCGACAACCAGATCGAGTGGGGCGTCTGGGGTGGGATGACCGAGCGCGAACGCCGTGCCTTGCTGCGGCGACGGCCCAACGTCACGTCCTGGCGCAGGCTGCTCGAGGCAGCGCAGGACGAGCAGGTACGCCAGAGCGCCATCCCTGTTGCTGGCTGAAGGACACCAAGCGGCGCGTACTTCCAATGGCTCAGGGTCACTTCCAATGGGTACGAACCCATTGGAAGTGACCCGATACCACGTGAACGTGGGATAGGGGCAACCGATCGGGCGGTAAGCGCGTCTAAAGGGTGAAGGGGTCGCAGCGGGGGAGCGATCCCTTCGTCTATTCCCCTTCCATGCCCCAGGTCAGCCTGCAAGCAACTCCCCGATTCGGCGCAACCCAGCCAGATCGTGGACGTCGCTCGGCAGCGACGGCACGGCCACCGACGACACGGTGGGATGGGCGGCGGCGAACCGGCGGCGCAGCCGCGCCTCCCGATGCTGGACGCGTACCCGCTCGGCGTGCACACGCAGCAGGCCGGCGACCGCCGACTGGGTGGAGTCATGAGGGTCGAGCCGGCTCGCACCGGCGAGCGCTTCCTCAGCCGACAGCGAAGCCGCCGGCGTCGTCACCCGATTGACGACCAGGCCGGCCAAGGGCATCTGATCCGCCGTGAGCCGCTCGACGAAGTACGCGGCCTCCCGCAGTGCATCCGGCTCGGCGGCCGCCACGACGAGGAAAGCGGTGCCACGGGTCTGCAGCAACGCGTACGTCGCCTCCGCCCGCTGTCGGAACCCGCCGAACAGTGTGTCGAACGCTGCCACGAAGGCCTGCACGTCGCGCAGCACTTGAGCGCCGAGCAGTTTGCTCACCGTGGCGGTCACCAGCCCGACGCCGGCGGACAGCAGCCGCGCCGGCCCGCGTGTCGGAGCGAGCAGCAGCTTGATGAAACGGCCGTCCAGCAACGACGACAACCGCTCCGGCGCGTCGAGGAAGTCCAACGCAGAGCGAGACGGTGGGGTATCGACGACGATCAGGTCCCACCGGCCGGCGCGTACGGACTCGGCATGCAGCTGACCGAGCTTCTCCATCGCCATGTACTCCTGCGTACCGGCGAAACTGCTCGAGAGCGCAATGTAGAACGGGTTGGCAAGGATCTGCTCCGCCTTCGCCGGGGGGGCGTGGGCCTCGACGACTTCGTCGAACGTACGTTTCATGTCGAGCATCATGGCGTCGAGACTGCCGGTGCCCCTGATGCCACTGACCTCGCGGGGCATGTTGTCGAGTTCACGGAGCCCCATGGACTGGGCCAGTCGGCGGGCCGGATCGATCGTCAGCACGCATACCCGCCTCCCTCGCTCGGCGGCGCGCAGCGCCAGCGCCGCTGACGCAGTCGTCTTACCAACCCCGCCGGCTCCGCAGCAGACGATGATCCGGTTCGCCCGGTCGTCGAGCAACCCGTCGACGTCGAGATCGGGTGCGCTGACGGTGGGTCCCCGAGGTGGGGCGACGCGCATCGTGGGCGGGCGCTGCGGCCCATATTTGGTGCGCCGGGGAACGGTTACCACAGCCCCTGCTCGGTCAGTGCTTCGGCCAGATCGTGTAGGGCGCCGAGGTCCACACCGTGAGCGACGAACGGCAGCTCGATCACGGGCGCATCGACGCCGAGGAGTGCCTGGCGCTGCGCGGACTGCAGCTGCAGTCGTCCGAGATGATCCTCGCCCTCGGCCATCAGCTGAGCCACCAGCTGTGGCGTCGCATCGATGCCCGCCTTGTGCAGCGCGGCCTCAACGGTGAGCGCGGCCACCGACCCGGCACCCAGCGCGGTGCGAGCGGAGTCGTCCAGCGGAGAGCCGCGCACCAGGTTGACCAAAACATGTCCGACGGGAAGGCCGGCGCGGCGCAGCTCGGTGATCCCGTCGAGCGTCTCCTGGACCGACATCTCCTCCAGCACGGTCACCAGGTGGACCGCGGTCCGGCGCGACCGCATCAACGCCATGATGGAGTCGGCCTGATGCCGGATGGGACCTACCTTCGCCAGCCCGGCCACCTCGGTGTTGACGTTGAGGAAACGCGCGATGCGCCCCGTGGGGGGTGCGTCCAAGACGATCGCGTCGTAGACGAGGTCGCCGCTCGGGTTCCGTCGCCGAGCCGCCTCGTAGACCTTGCCGGTGAGCAGCACGTCGCGCAGCCCCGGCGCAATCGTGGTGGCGAAATCGATGACCCCGAAGCGGTCTAGCGCGCGTCCGGCCCGACCGAGGCGGTAATACATCTGGAGGTACTCCAGCAACGCCGCCTCGCCGTCGATCGCCAGCGCGCGGACTTCCCCGCCGCCGGGAGCGACGGCGACAGTTCGCTCCTCGTACGGCAGCGGTGCGACGTCGAAGAGCTGTGCGATGCCCTGACGTCCCTCCACCTCGCACAGCAGCACCCGTTCGCCGTCCCACGCCAGCGCCAATGCGAGCGCGCCGGCGAGAGTCGTCTTGCCGGTACCGCCTTTGCCCGTCACCACGTGCAACCGCAGCCGGGGTCGGGTCGGGTCGGCGGGCGAAGGCACGGTCTTGAACTTACCCAGCGCTGATCGGAGGCGCCGATCGGAGCGCGTCCAGGACCCGCGGCCATGCCGCGGACAGCGGGTCGATCAGCGCGAAGTGATCGATCCCGGGCAGCTCGAGGTACGAGACGCCGGGAAGCGCCCTGCTATGCGTGACCGGGACCTGCGCGTCAGCGCTGCCATGCAACACAGTGATCGGGGGGCGGTTCGGTCGGCCCAGCAGGCGGGCGGTGTCGGCGATGTCGTACCTGTCGGGGTGCCGCCGCGGGGAGCCGCCCATCAGCGCCGCCACCGCCCCGCCATCGAGTCGCTCGGCGTGAGCGCGGGACAGGTTCGCTACCGGCGCCAATGCGACCACGCCGCGCACCGACTCCGGGTCCTCAGCGGTCAGTGCCCACCAGATCGCCAGCTGCCCGCCGGCGGAGTGCCCGACCAGAGTCACTGGTCCGGCTGCCACCCGGCCAGGTGCGACGTCTCGCAGCAACCCGGGCAGCCGCTTCCGTACGGCGGCCACGTCGTCGAAAGTGGCCGGCCAACCCCCGTCGCGCCCGGTACGCCGGTACTCCGGTGTCGCGACCGCAAACCCCGCTTCCCGGAGCGCGCCCGCCATCGGCCGGGTGTGCCGCCGGTCGTACTCCTGCCGCCAGAAGCCGCCGTGCCAGAGCACGAGGAGCGGACACGGGCGAGCCGCGCCGGATGGCAGGTGGACGTCGACGAGGTGATCGGGGGAGTCGCCGTAGCGCACGACCGCGTCGGGGTCAGCCCCCGGCCGGGCGAGCACCGAGCGCGAATCGGGGGCCACCCGGCGAACGGTACCGAGCCACTAGAGTCCCGGCATGACCACTTGGGAGTACGCGACCGTGCCGCTGCTGGTGCACGCGACCAAGCAGATCCTCGACACCTGGGGTGAGGACGGCTGGGAGCTGGTGTCGGTAGTGCCGGGAATGAACCCGGAGAACCTCGTTGCCTACCTCAAGCGGCCGCGGTCGTGATAGGGCCAGCGTGACCCCCGAGGAGCGGCTGGCGGAGCTCGGGCTGTCGGTGCCGGAGGTGGCCAAGCCGGTCGCCGTGTACGTGCCGGCGGTGCGGACCGGCAACTACGTCTACACCTCCGGGCAGCTGCCGATGCGCGATGGCGAGCTGATGATGGCCGGCAAGGTCGGTGCCGAGGTAAGTCCCGAGCAGGCGGTGGAGTGCGCCCGCCAGTGCGCGCTCAACGCGATCGCGGCCGTCCGTGCCGAGGTGGGCGAGCTGTCGGCGGTGGTCCGCGTCGTCAAGGTCGTGGCCTTCGTGGCCAGCGTGCCGGAATTCACCGGCCAGCCCGGTATCGCCAATGGCGCCAGCGAACTGCTCGGCGATGTGTTCGGTGACGCCGGTCGCCATGCCCGCAGCGCTGTCGGCGTATCCGTGCTGCCGTTGGATGCTCCCGTCGAGGTCGAGATGACCGTCGAGGTGTCCTGAGCGGTGCGCTCGCCGGCGCAGCCGCGGGATGCGGCCACCGTGGTTCTGCTCCGAGACGGCGCCGACGGCGTCGAGGTCTACCTGCTTGAGCGCCGGTCGACGATGGCATTCGCCGCTGGGATGTTCGTGTTTCCCGGCGGTTCTGTCGACGATCGGGACGCGGACGTCGCGATTGGATGGGCCGGGCCGGGTGCCGAGGAGTGGGCATCGCGGTTCGGCTGCGACGCGAAGCTGGCGCGGGCGCTGGTGTGCGCCGCAGTGCGGGAGACCTTCGAGGAGTCCGGGGTGCTGCTCGCCGGTCCCGACGCCGACACCGTGGTCGCCGACACCACCGGCTCCGGTTGGGAGTCCGACCGAGTGGCGCTGCTCGACCAGTCGTTGTCACTCGCGCGGCTGCTGCACCGTCGCAGGCTGGTCCTGAGAGCCGACCTGCTCGGAGCCTGGGCGCACTGGATCACGCCCGAGTCAGAGCCACGGCGCTACGACACCCGCTTTTTCGTCGCCGCCTTGCCGCCGGGCCAGCGTACGTGCGACGTCTCCGGGGAGGCGCAGTCGGTCATCTGGCTGCCGCCCGCGACCGCAACCAGCCGGGTCGATGCCGGTCACATGGCGATGATGCCGCCGACGTACGAAACCTGTCGCGAGCTGGCGCAGCTGGAAAGTGCGGAGGAGGTCGTCGCGGTTGCGGCGACCAGGCAGATCCGAGCGGTCTTGCCGCTGAGTGCGGAGCTGCCATGAGCGGCCGCTGCGTGCTCGCGCCGAATCCTGGGCCGATGACGCTCGACGGGACCAACACGTGGGTCCTGCGCGGCGCCGACGGGAGTCGGTCGATCGTGGTCGACCCAGGCCCGTTGCTCGAGCGGCACCTCGACGCCGTGGCGTGCGCGGCTGGCGAGGTGGCGGTCGTTCTGCTGACCCACGGGCACGTCGACCACTCAGAGGGCGCCCGGGCTTTCGCCAAGCGGGTCGGATGCGGTGTACGCGCGCTCGATCCGGCTCATCGGCTGGGATCTGAGGGCCTGGCCGATGGTGATGTGGTGGCGGTCGACGGCCTGGTGGTACGGGTCGTCGGCACCCCCGGGCACACCGCGGACTCGGTGTCGTTCGTCGTGCCGTCCGATGCTGCGGTGCTGACCGGCGACACCATCCTGGGCCGGGGGACCAGTGTGGTGGCCCACCCGGACGGTGAGCTCGGCGCCTATCTCGACTCGCTGCGCCGGCTTCGTGAGCTGGCCGACTTGGCGCAGGTGCAGCAGATCTGGCCGGGGCACGGGCCGGTCATCAACGATCCGCTGCGGGCCATCGACGCCTACCTGGCGCATCGAGCCGAGCGCTTGGAGCAGGTGCGTGCAGCGCTGCAAGCGGGAGCTCGGACCGCCCGCGATGTCGTGGCGCGCGTGTATGCCGACGTCGACCCGGTCCTGTGGCCGGCCGCCGAGCAGTCCGTCGCCGCCCAGCTTGCGTACCTCCGCAGCGACTAGGGCTGCCCCAGCCGCGCCCCACCCCCAGCCCCCTCGTCGTTTGGCGCGAAGCGGTCGACGACACGCCGCGAAGTTCAATCGCAAACCGCCGAACGACGCCAGGTGATGGGGTAGGCCAACGTCTCCCTCGAACCCAGCGACGACGTCCGGGTTTAGAGTTCGCACGATCATGCGCTGCGAGTCATGTGGGACGTCGAACGCTGCAGACAACCGGTTCTGTGGCCACTGCGGGTCGCCGCTGGCGCGCATCTGCGCTTCTTGTGGCACCCCATCGCTCGTGGATCAGTCGTTCTGCGGGCAGTGCGGCGCCCGGCTGACCGAGTCGCCCGTTCCGGAGCAAGCGGAAGTCCCCCAGCTGCGATGGGCATCGGTGCTTTTCGTGGATCTCGTGGGCTACACCCCGCTGACCGATGGCTGGGACGCCGAGGATGTGCGTGAGATGTTGTCGGGGTACTTCGACGTTGCCCGCACGGTGGTCGAGCGGTACGGCGGGACGGTGGAGAAGTTCATCGGCGACGCCGTGGTTGCAGCCTGGGGCTCCCGCGGAGCCCGGGAGGACGACACCGAGCGGTGCGTACGCGCTGGCCTGGAGATCGTCGAGGCAGTAGCCGGATATGGCGAACGGTGCGGTCTGGCCGGCTTGGCAGCCCGAGCTGGCGTGGTGACCGGGCAGGTCTCAGCGTGGGGCACCTCGGAAGGGCTGGTCGCTGGGGATCGGGTGAACCTCGCTGCCCGAGTCCAATCGGTTGCCGAGTCGGGCACCGTGTTCGTCGACGAGGTGACCATGCGTGCCAGCCGCGCGACGGTCGCCTACGCCGACGCCGTCGAGCACGCACTCAAAGGCATCGCGGGGCCGCTGCGGTTATGGCGAGCGGTGCGAGTGGTTGCGAGTGCTCGTGGAGTTCAGCGGGTAGACGGTTTGGAGGCTGCGTTCGTCGGTCGCGCTCGGGAGCTCGCCCTGGTCAAGGAGCTGTACCACGCGACCGTGGAGAGCGGCCGAGCTCGGCTGGTCGCCGTGTCGGGGGTGGCCGGGATCGGTAAGTCCCGGCTGTCCTGGGAGTTCGAGAAGTACGTGGACGGGTTGGCCGGCGCGACGTTCTGGCACCGCGGACGGTGCTTGTCCTATGGCGACGGCGTGGCTTTCTGGGCGTTGGCCGAGATGGTCCGGCAGAGGTTCAGCATCGCCGAAGATGATGCCGCGGACGTGGCAGCGGCCAAGGTTGCTGAGGGTCTGCCGCAGTGGGTGCCCGACAACGAGGAGCGGGAGTTCGTCGAGCCGCGGCTTGGCGTGTTGGTCGGGGCCGTGGAGCGGGAGTTCCCGCAGGCAGAGCTGTTCGCCGGCTGGCGCCTGTTCCTCGAGCGGCTGGCAGCGATCCAGCCTGTTGTGCTGCTCGTCGAAGATCTGCACTGGGCTGACACCGGGTTGCTGGACTTCCTGGAGTACCTGTTGGACTGGTCAGCGCAGTCGGCCATTTATCTGCTCACGTTCGCTCGCCCGGAGTTGGCAGAGCGGCGACCCGGCTGGCTGGCGGACCGGCGCAACGCCACCTTGCTGCACCTTGACCCGTTGCCGGACTCAGCGATCGGGGAGCTGCTGGACGACCTCGTGCCGGGCATGCCCGAGCCGATCAAGGCCAAGATCAGCGGCCATGCGGGCGGGATCCCGTTGTACGCGGTGGAAACCATCCGGTCGCTGGTCGACAAGGATCTGGTCGTTCCGCGCGAAGGCGTCTACTGCCTGGTCGGCGAGGTCGACGACCTGGACGTGCCCGCTTCGTTGACCACCGTGATCGCCGCGCGGATCGACGGCTTGCCGGCGAACGAAAGGGAACTGGTCAAAGGCCTGGCGGTGCTCGGTGACTCGTTCCCTCGTCGCGCTGTCACCGCGGTCAGCGACCTGCCCGACGAGGAGCTCGCCGAGGCACTGCAGGCACTGGTGCGCAAGGAGATCCTTGCCGTCCGCGCCGACCCGTTGAAACCGGAGCAGAGCCAGTACGCGTTCGTGCAGACCATGCTGCGCTCCGTCGCGTATGACGCGCTCACCCGGCGAGAGCGCAAGACCCGCCACCTTGCCGTGGCCGCTCACCTGCGGTCGGCCTTTCCTGATGATGGTGCCGACGTGGTGGAGCTCATCGCTGCCCACCTCATGGACGCTTATGCCGCCGCCGGCGCCGACCCGGACGCCGACGAGCTACGCGGCAAAGCATCGGCTGCGTTCGAACGAGCCGGTGCCCGGGCCGGCTCACTCGGATCACCCGACGCCGCGGAGGAGTACTACCGCACAGCCGCAGACCTCACCGACAACGAAGCCGACAGAACCCGGTACACGGCGGATGCGGCCTGGATGGCCGAGCGCGCAGGCCGACCCGCGGACGCCCTTGCCCTCCTCGAGGCTGCGACCGATGCGCACCTCCGAGCCGGCCGTGAGGTCGAGGCGGCGCGGCTCGCCGACACCACCGGCTGGATCACGCTCAACCACCTCGGTCAACCCGAGCGTGCCCTGCGGCAGATGAAAGCGGCGCTGCTCGTGCTCGAACGCGAGGGGGCACAGGACGCGTTGGCCGACCTGTACCCGGCCCTGGCCCACGCTCTGATCGAGGTTGGCGAACCGGCTGCGGCGGCCAAACATCTCGAGCGAGCGCTGGTCTTGGCAACCGCACTGGAACAGCCTGACGCCCTGATGGCCGGACTCCATACCAAGGCAACGCTGCTCGCTACGGAGCACCGACCTGTCGAAGCGGAGGCACTGCTGTTGGCGGTCGTCAAGGTCGCGCACGAGCACGACGACACGGAGTTCGAGGCCCGTGCACGTGGGACTCTCGGCTGGCTGCGCGTGCAAGGCGACCTGCCAGCGGCTACGGAGGAGCTGGAGGCGGCGCTGGCCTTGTCGCGTCGACTCGCTCACACCGGCTTTCAAGTGGAAGGCCTGCACGACCTGGCCGTGTCTCTCTTCTATGCCGGTCGGTGGGGGGAGGCCGAGGGCTACGCCAGGCAGGCAGCGGAGCTCGACCTGAGGAGCCGCTGGCCGTACCGGCACCTTCCTCTGCTGCTGGTGCTCGCAGGTCGTGGTCACCGAGCGGAGGCGGAGCAGCACTTCCACCGCCTCATGGAGGTAGCGGACGGTGACGACCCGGATCATCGTGCCGTGGTCGGAATCGCCCAGGGCGTGATGGCGCTGGCCCAGGGTCGCCTCGATGCGGCCTTAGCTGCGGCCGGAAGCGCAGTGCGGGAAGGCGTGCTGAGGCAGGGCCTGTTGTCCCACCGTTCCCGGTTGGCGTGGCCGATCGCGATGGACGCGGCACTTGCCGCCGACATGTTCGACGAAGCGGAGTCGCTGCTGGCCCTCGTCGGTGATGCGCCGCGAGGACATGTGCCGCCCTACCTGCGAGCGCAGCTGGCGCGCTACCGCGCCCTCGTCGCCGCCGCCCGAGGCCAGCACGAGGACGTCGAGGCGGATCTGCGCCGTGCAATAGATGGCTTCCGCGAGCTCGGCTACCCGTACTGGCTCGCGCGCGTCCAGGCGGACCTGGCGCAGTGGCTCAGCGGCCAAGGCCGAGAGGGCGAAGCGGAGCCACTGCTCACCGAGGCCATGGACACGTTCACCCGGCTTGGTGCCCAACCCGATCTGGAAAGGTTGCGATCGACCGTGCCGAGCGACTGACGCCAGGCACATCGAATGGCGCGATGCGGCTGCCGACACGCCGACGACTCGAAGCGCAACGCGCCAAACGACGTTCGCGGAGTGCGGTGCGGAGTGGGGGGTGATCCTCGGCGCGTCAGCGGGCGCGGTGCCGCAGCCGTTCGACGTCCAGCAGCACCACCGAGCGAGGCTCCAGCCGGAGCCATCCGCGCGTCACGAAGTCGGCCAGCGCCTTGTTGACGGTCTCGCGGGACGCGCCCACCAGCTGCGCCAGCTCCTCCTGGGTCAAGTCGTGGTGCACGTGGACACCGTCGTCCGCGCTGCGGCCGAAGCGCTGGGACAGGTCGAGCAATGCCTTGGCCACTCGCCCTGGCACGTCGGAGAACACCAGGTCGGCGACCACGTCGTTAGCCCGGCGGAGCCTGCTTGCGAGCTGGTTGAGCAGGCCACGAGCCACGTCTGGACGGGTGTCGAGCCACGGCGATAGCCCGTCATGGCTCAGGCTCTGCACCGTGCAGTCGGTGACGGCGGTGGCGGTGGCCGATCGCGGCCCGGGGTCGAACACAGACAGCTCCCCGAACATCTGGCCGGGACCGAGGATCGCCAGCAGGTTCTCGCGACCGTCCGCGGAGGTACGCCCGAGCTTGATCTTGCCCTCGGTCACGACGTACAGCCGGTCACCGCTGTCACCCTCGCGGAACAACACGTCGCCCCGGTGTACCCGGGTCTCCGTCATAGAGGCTCCCAACGCCGCGGCAGCGTCGTCGTCGAGGCCGGAGAAGAGGGGTGCCTGGCGCAGAACGTCGTCGTCCATCGATCCTCCGAGGCAGCCGGGTTGTCGTTGCCAGTCTGCCTACCTTGTCCGGTCGCTGCGTCGGACGCCACCCGTAGGCTGAATGTGTGCCCCCGACAGCAGCCGATGTGGTCGCGCCTCCGACCTCCCTGGTGCGCCGGGCACGCAGGATGAACCGCGTCCTTGCGCATACCTACCCGGATGCTCGATGTGAGCTCGACTTCGGTTCCCCGTACGAGCTGCTCGTCGCGACGGTGCTGTCTGCGCAGACGACTGACAAGCGAGTCAACCTGGTGACGCCGGCGCTGTTCGCCGCCTACCCTGACCCGGAGGCGCTGGCCGGGGCCGACCGGGCACGGCTGGAGGCACTGATTCAGCCGACCGGCTTCTTCCGTGCCAAGGCCGACACGCTGCTCAAGCTCGGGCAGGAGCTGTGCACCCGGTACGGGGGGCAGGTGCCGGGACGTCTTGCGGACCTGGTCACGTTGCCGGGTGTTGGACGCAAGACCGCCAACGTGGTGCTCGGGGACGCCTTTGGGGTCCCAGGGATCACCGTTGACACGCATGTCGCCCGGCTGGTCCGTCGGTTCGGCTGGACGGAAGAGACGGACCCGGTCAAGGTGGAGCACGCGGTCGGCATCCTGTTTCCCCGGCGCGACTGGACGATGCTCAATCACCGGGTCATCTGGCACGGTCGCCGCTGCTGTCATGCCCGCCGGCCGGCCTGCGGGGTCTGCCCGCTGGCCCGATGGTGCCCCGCCTACGGTGAGGGGCCGACGGATCCAGAAACGGCGCGCTCGTTGCTCAAGACCGAGGGCCGCCGGTGACCCCACGGGTCCGCCGCGCTGCGGCCGCCGCCGCCCCGCTGTGCGCCGTGCTGACCATGGCTTCCGCCTACGGCAGCACGCCCGACACAGCTACCCCCGCAGCCCGCACAACGAGCATCTCCACGTCTGTCGACGTCGCGACCCCGGAGCTCCAGGCTCTCAAGGCCAGCGCAGGTATCGCGGACTGCCCGCAGGTCGCTCCCGTCGACCCGGTCGCCGAGGGGCTGCCGGACCTTACGCTGCCCTGCCTGGGTGGCGGCGCTGATGTCACCTTGTCGTCGTTGCGGGGAAAGCCGCTCGTCCTCAACCTGTGGGCCAGCTGGTGCGGCCCGTGCCGCGACGAGCTGCCGCTCTTCCAGCGGTTGCACGAAGCTTTTGGCAGCCGCCTGACCGTACTCGGCGTGGACATCAACGACCAACAGCCGGCCAAGGCGCTCGCGTTGGCGTCCGACACCGGCGTCACGTACCCCCTGTTGGCCGATCCTGACGCGTCGCTTCGGGTACCTCTGGAGGTGATGGGGCTGCCGCAGACCGTCTTGGTGGCTGCCGACGGACGGATGGTGTCCGTCGAGCGGCGCGTGTTCAGCTCCTACGACCAGCTCCGCTCATTGGTGCTGGACCGCCTTGGAGTCGCCGGGTGAGCGCCGCCGCGGAGATGACGCGCGAGCTGCCGGCATGGCTGCTCCCGCTGCAGCGAGCCGCGACCACGATCACCGTCGACATGCTGTCCCGGTACGTCCCACCTCCACCGGCCACCGCTCGCGGCTCGGCGGTACTCATGCTTCTCGGGGAGGGTTCGGGTGGTCCGGACCTGCTGCTCATCGAGCGCGCCCACGGGTTGCGCTCGCACGCCGGCCAGGTGGCCTTTCCTGGTGGCGCGGCCGATCCCGGCGACGACGGCCCGGCCGCGACCGCGTTGCGCGAGGCCCAGGAGGAGGTCGGGCTGGACCCCGCCGGCGTCCACGTGTTCGGTGCGCTGCCGCCGCTTTGGGTGCCGCCCAGCAACTTCTCGGTCACGACTGTCCTCGGCTGGTGGTACGAACCGACCCCCGTCACGGTCGTCGACGCCGAGGAGGTCGCGTCGGTGCTGCGCGTACCCCTCGATCAGGTGCTCGACCCAGCACGCCGCTTCACCGCGCGCCACCCCTCCGGCTGGCTGGGTCCCGCGTTCGAGGTTGGTGACGGGTTGGTGCTGTGGGGGTTCACCGCTGGCGTCGTCGCCCGCCTGTTTGCCCACGCCGGTTGGGAGCGGGCCTGGGACGAGACCCGGGTACGGCCGCTCCCGCCACTGCTCGGTGACACGCCATGAACCTGCTCGACGCGGTGTTGATCGTGATGACGATCGGATACGGGCTCGCCGGCCTCATGCAGGGGTTCGTGGCCGGAGCGGCGGCGACGGTCGGACTGCTGACCGGTGGCGCGATCGGGATCGTGGTGATGCCGCGCTTCCTGGAACGCCTCGATCCGTCCGTCGGTGTCTCGGCGCTGGCGCTGGTCTCGGTGCTGGTGCTCGCCTCCGTGGGGCAAGCGCTCGGGGCCTACCTGGGTTATCGGCTGCGCCAGCGCATCACCTGGCGCCCCGCGCGCTCGCTCGATGCGATGGGCGGTGCCGCGCTCAGCATGGCGGCGGTGCTCGGCGTGGCTTGGGCTCTCGGGTATGCGATCAGCGGGGCTCGGCTGCCGGCGATTGCAGACCCGGTTCGTTCATCGGTGGTGCTGTCCCGCATCGACGCCGTCATGCCCTCGCAGGCGGACGAGGTTCTTGCTGCGTTCGCCCGGATCGTCGACACGACACTCTTCCCGCGCTACCTGGAGCCGTTTGCGCCGGAGCGGATCGTGGCCGCCGATGCGCCCAACGAACGGATCCTGCAACGGCCAGGCGTCGTCGCTGCCCAACGCAGTGTGGTCAAGGTGATCGGCGAGGCGGCGGAGTGCGGTCGCACGCAAGAGGGCTCCGGCTTCTTGTACGCCCCTGGCCGGGTGATGACCAACGCGCATGTCGTCGCCGGTGTCGCCGACCCGGTGGTCGTCGTCGGCGATGACGCTGTGGACGCCGAGACGGTTGTCTACGACGCCGATCTCGACATCGCGATCCTTGCCATCGATGGGCCGGCGCCGGCGCTGGGCTTCGACACGACCGCCGGGCCGGGGGATCCCGCTGCGGTGCTGGGCTTTCCTGAGAACGGCCCGTACGACGCCTCCCCGGCGCGGGTGCGCGCCGAGCAGCGGCTGCGTAGTCCTGACATCTACGACGAGGGCACGGTGACTCGCGAAGTGTTCTCCATCCGGGCCAACGTCCGGTCCGGCAACTCCGGTGGCCCACTCGTCTCGGCTGCCGGCGACGTCTACGGCGTGGTCTTTGCCGCCTCGCTCAACGATTCGTCGACCGGATACGTCCTCACCGCCGAACAGGTCGCCGACGACGCTCGTACTGGTCGTACCGCAGTCGCTGAAGTGTCGACCGGCGGCTGCACCTGAAGCTCAGCCGCGCTTGAAGGCGCGTGGCAGCTCCTTGGTGGTCTCGATGGTCTTCTGAGGTGGGCGGACCTGCTTGAGCCGCCGGATGCCCAACAGGGCCAACAATCCGGCCACGAGCAGGTAGAAGGCGGTCACGATGAGGTAGGCCCACCACGGGTCGAGCCCCGCCCACCTCAGGAACCACGCGATCGTGATCGACAGCAGCACAAGCACCAGAAGCCCAAAGACCCCGGCTGCCGCCACCAGCGCGGCACCGATCCCGCCTTCCTTGGCGCTGAAACGGAGCTCGGACTTGGCCAGCGCGATCTCGGCCTGGATGAGTGAGGAGACGTCACGGCTTGCGTCGGCAACAAGGCGGCCGAGTGTCGGCTCCTCATCGGTGTGCGCGGGGCCGACCTGCGATCCAGCGGCGGTGCTCATGCCCTCTCCCTTCGCGGGAGCCGGCGCTCACCGCGACCCGAAGCCTAGAGGACGGTACGGCTGCGGTGCAGCGGCGCCATTGGGCGGGGAGCTGGGATGAACACTGGGTGAACGCAGTACGATCGCACAGTGAACAAGGGATCGGCGATGGCTGAAGATCGGACGCTGCGGATGGGGGAGTCCGGCGAGGAGTCCCACGAGGAGCGGATCAACCGCAACTGGGACGAGATGCTCCAGGAGCTTCGAGTCACCCAGACCGGTGTCCAGATCCTGACCGGGTTCCTGCTGACGTTGCCCTTCCAGCAGCGGTTCCCCGAGCTCGACTCGGTCCAGCGCACCGCGTACTTGATGGTCCTGGCCGGAGCCGTCCTGGCCGTCAGCCTGATGATCGCGCCAGTCAGCTACCACCGGCTGCTGTTCCGCCAGGGTGCCCGTGAATGGTTGGTCAAGGCCGGGGATCGGGCGGCCCGGGCCGGGCTGGTGGTGCTGGCGTTCACGATCTCGGGCGTGCTGTGGCTGGTGTTCGACGTGGTGGTCGGGCGACTCGCGTCGAGCATCGCCGGCATACTGGCGCTGGTGTTCTTCGCCGGACTGTGGTGGTTGGTCCCGACGGTGGCCAACCAGCGCGACACCGCCCAAGAGACCCAGCAATAGCTCGAGTTGTCACCGTCGGGTCCGGTCAGAGCCGGTTCTCACGGTGACAAGTCGCGTGGAGACTGGCGAGTTGACCGCTCTTAGTCCTCGTCGCTGCTTGCCGCCAGGCCGGTCTTGATCTGGTCCATGACGGTGGAGTCGGTGAGCGTGGTGACATCGCCCAGCTCGCGGTGTTCGGCCACGTCGCGCAGCAACCGGCGCATGATCTTGCCCGACCGGGTCTTCGGCAGCTCGGGCACCACCATGATCTGGCGGGGCCGTGCGATCTTGCCGATCTCCGTGGCCACGTGGTCCCGCAGCTCGCGCACGACGTTAGGCCCACCGTCGCCGGCCTCTTCGCGCAGGATCACGAACGCCACGATCGCCTGACCGGTTGCTTCGTCGGGGGCACCGACAACCGCCGCTTCGGCGACCTTCGGGTGCGACACCAGCGCGGACTCGATCTCCGTGGTGGAAAGCCGGTGCCCGGAGATGTTCATGACGTCGTCGACGCGGCCCAGCAGCCAGATGTCACCGTCGTCGTCACGCTTCGCCCCGTCGCCGGCGAAGTAGCGGCCGGGGAACCGCGACCAGTACGTGTCCCGGTACCGCTCGTCGTCGCCCCACAACGTGCGCAGCATCGCCGGCCACGGCTCGGTGAGCACCAGATAGCCGCCGTGCCCGTTCGGCACCGATTCGCCCCGTTCGTCGACGACGTCGGCGTTGATGCCCGGCAGCGGAGTCATCGCCGAGCCGGGCTTGCCGGCGGTGACACCCGGCAGGGGGCTGATCATGATCGCCCCGGTCTCGGTCTGCCACCACGTGTCGACGACAGGACACGTGCCGCCGCCGATGAACTCTCGGTACCAGACATACGCCTCGGGGTTGATCGGCTCGCCAACGGAGCCCAGCAACCGCAGGCTGGACAGGTCGAACTGCGCCGGGATCTCCTTGCCCCACTTCATCGCCGCCCTGATCGCGGTCGGTGCGGTGTAGAAGATCGTGGCCCCGTACTCCTGGATGATCTCCCACCAGCGACCCTTGTGCGGGGTGTCCGGTGTGCCCTCGTAGAGCAGCGACGTAGTGCCGTTGGCGAGCGGGCCGTAGACCATGTACGAATGCCCGGTCACCCAGCCGATGTCGGCCGAGCACCAGTAGACGTCGGTGTCGGGCTTGAGGTCGAAGACCGCCCAATGGGTCCACGCCGCCTGGGTCAGATAGCCGCCGGTGGTGTGCAGGATGCCCTTGGGCTTACCCGTCGAGCCCGAGGTGTACATCACGTAGAGCGGGTGCTCGGAGTCGAACATCTCCGGCTCGTGCTCCGGCGACGCGGCGTCGACCACGTTGTGCCACCACACGTCGCGGTCGTCGGCCCAGTCCACGTCCTGTCCGGTGCGGCGTACGACCAACACCTTGCGCACGTCGGGGCAACGGGTCAGCGCCTCGTCGACGGCAGGCTTGAGCGCCGAGGGTGTCCCCTTGCGGTAACCGCCGTCCGCCGTGACCACCAGCGTGACCTGGCAGTCCTGGATGCGACTGGCGAGAGCTTCGGCGGAGAACCCGCCGAAGACGACGGTGTGCGGAGCGCCGAGTCGGGCGCAGGCGAGCATCGCGATCACGGTTTCGGGGATCATCGGCATGTAGATCGCGATGCGGTCGCCCGTCCGTACGCCCAGCTCGGTCAGCGCGTTGGCGCAGCGGCAGACCTCGTCCTTTAGCTCGGTGTACGTCAGCGTCCGAGCGTCGTCGGCGGGTTCGCCGATCCAGTGGTAGGCGACCTTGTCGCCGCGGCCGGCCGCCACGTGCCGGTCGACACAGTTGTACGCGGCGTTGAGCCGACCGCCGACGAACCACTTCGCGAACGGCGGATCCCACTCCAGCACGGTGTCCCACCTGGTAGCCCAGTCGAGCCGATCGGCCTGGCGTGCCCAGTACGCCAACGGGTCGGCGGCGGCCTCGTACTCGGCGGCGGTGACGTTTGCGTGCTCG
>JACCYJ010000180.1 GCA_013696555.1 Nocardioidaceae bacterium
GCGGCGGTAAGACGCAACTCATCGCGGCATGGTGGATGGTTCGTCAGACGACCGAATCCATGGAGTCGACGTGAAAGTGGGCCACGACACGTCGCCCTTCCGTGACCACGAGACGTCGCCCTCACCGACCCGATAGTGCGGAACGTTGTCCACAATGAGCCAGCGAGCGTCGGCGTCGTATCGCCAGGCCGTTCGGTCGCTCACGCGAAGAACCACGGAAGCAAGGCCCGAATCAGCGGTGGCAGGAGGTCCGAAGCCGGTTGCCGCGTAGTCCTGAATAGCAGGCGGTGGGCCGCTGTCCCGGCCGCCTTGCTCACGGGTCACATAGGGCCGTGTTCAGGACATTGACAACGGCGTCGTTGACCAATCGAGAGAGGAAGTGTTGATCATCATGACAATGCCGTCCTTGGTGGCCCCCGCGTGAGTGAGAAATCCAATCACGCTGCCCGAGTGTCCCCTGCGCCCGGCAGGTCCCCGCACGGAGACCGTCCGCCACGGTGTTGGCCGTGGGCTCCCGGGGTACGGGCAGTCATGAGCTCGACGACGCGCACCATCCATGCCACACCGTCCCAGGTCTGGGACGTGCTGGCCGACGGCTGGCTCTACCCCGTCTGGGTGGTGGGAGCCTCCCGGATGCGGGAGGTCGAGGACACCTGGCCGGCCACCGGCAGCAAGCTCCATCACTCGGTAGGCGCCTGGCCCCTGCTCATCGACGACAACACCGAGGTCACGCAGTCCGAGCCGGGCCACGTCCTGGCGCTGCGCGGGCGCGGTTGGCCCGCCGGCGAGGTGGACGTCGTGATCAGGCTGCGTGCCGTCGGCGCCGACACGGAGGTCGTGATCGACGAGGACGCGGCCGCCGGGCCCGGCCTGCTCATCCCCAAACCACTGCGCGCGCTCACCCTGGGCTGGCGCAACGTCGAGACGCTGCGCCGGCTCGCCTACATCGCCGAGCGTCGAACCGCTTCCGCCCACGACATCGAGGAGATCCGATGAGAGCACTGACCTGGCAGGGCAAGCGATCGGTCTCGGTGGAGACCGTGCCTGATCCCGTCATCGAGCAGCCCACCGACGCGGTGATCCGAGTCACGTCCACGGCGATCTGCGGCAGCGACCTGCACCTCTACGAGGTGCTGGGGCCGTTCCTCACCCCGGGAGACGTGCTGGGGCACGAGACGATGGGCGTCGTCGAGGCGGTCGGGGCCGAGGCGGGCGACCTCCAGTTCGGCGACCGCGTCGTGGTCCCCTTCAACATCTCGTGCGGCCACTGCTGGATGTGCACGCGCGGGCTCTTCGCCCAGTGCGAGACCACCCAGGTCCGTGAGTTCGGCAAGGGTGCGAGCCTCTTCGGCTACACCTCGTTGTACGGCGCGGTGCCGGGTGGACAGGCGGAGTACCTCCGGGTGCCGCAGGCCCAGTTCGGTCCGGTCAAGGTGCCCGAGGGTGTCAGCGACGAGCGCTACCTCTACCTCTCCGACATCCTGCCCACCGCGTGGCAGGCCTTCGAGTTCGCCGACGTGGGCGACGGCGACACGCTCGCGGTCTTCGGCCTCGGCCCGGTCGGTCAGCTGACCACCCGGATCGCGCTCAACGCGGGTGTCCGCGTGATCGGTGTTGACCTGGTCCCCGAGCGGCTCGCGCTTGCGGCCGAACGCGGCGCGGAGGTCCTCGACCTGACCAGCGTGGGTAACGTACCCCAGGCGATCCTCGACCTCACCGAGGGTCGCGGCGCTGACGGGACCGTCGACGCCGTCGGGATGGAGGCGCACGGGTCCGGGCTGGCCAAGGCCGCCATCGGGGCGGTCGGAATGTTGCCCGACGCCATCGCCCGACCGTTGACGGACAAGTTCGCCATCGACCGACTCGCCGCCCTGCAGGCCGCGATCAAGTCCGTACGGCGGGGCGGCACCGTGTCCGTGTCCGGGGTGTACGGCGGTGAGATCGACCCGATGCCGATGATGGAGATGTTCGACCGGGGCATCACCATGAGGCTCGGCCAGTGCCACGTGAGGCGCTGGACCGACGAGATCGTGAAGGTCCTAGAGCAGGACGACGACGTCCTCGGTCTCGAGTCGCTCGCCACCCACCGGGTCTCGCTCGAGGAGGCGCCCGCGGCGTACGAGATGTTCCAGAAGAAGCAGGACGGCTGCATCAAGGTGGTCCTCAAGCCGTGACGCCCGCTGCGCAGCCCCGGGTCTCGCTCGTCACCGGCGCCTCGAGCGGGATCGGCGAGGCGGCCGCGCTCGAGGCCGCTCGGGCGGGCGACCACGTGGTTCTGGTCGCGCGCGACGAGTCCGCCCTGGCGGTGGTCGCGACCGCCTGCACGGACGCCGGTGCCTCGAGCACCACGGTGGTGGCGCTCGACCTCGGCGACGACGTCGCGGTGGCGCGGTGCGTGTCCCGGGCCGTGGCGATCACGGGCAGCCTCGACGTGGTCGTCAACGCGGCCGGGGTCGTTGCCTACGGGCGTACCGAGGACGTCCCGGCTGACGTGTTCGAGGGGGTGCTGCGGACCAACGTCCTGGGCTCGGTGAACCTGGCCCGGCACGTGGTGCCCGTCCTCCGCGAGCAGGGCTACGGCACGCTTGTTCTCGTGGGATCGGTGATCGGCCATATCGGTGTGCCTGGCATGAGCCCCTATGTCCTCAGCAAATGGGCGGTGCGTGCCCTGGCCCGACAGCTCCAGCTGGAGAACCGTGACCGCTTCGGCGTGCACGTCGTCTACGTGGCCCCCGGCGGGGTCGACACCCCGATCTACGCGCAGGCCGGCAACTACTCCGGCGTCGTGGGCCGGCCCCCGCCGCCGGTGGCTTCCCCCGAGCGGGTGGCCCATCGGATCTGGCGGCTGGTCGACCACCCCAAGGCCCGGGTCCAGGTGGGGCTGGCCAACAACCTCATGCGGTTCGGCTTCAACGTCCTGCCGCCGGTCTTCGACGCGCTAGTGGGGCCGCTCTTCGTGGTCGCCGCCAAGGACCGCACCTCGCCGGTCGCGCCCGGTCCTGGCAACGTGCTCGCCTCCTGCCCGTCCAAGAACGCGCTCCATGGCCACCAAGGCAGCGCGATCCTCGGCATCGCTCGCAACCTGCAGACGCTCCTCCCGGGCCGGCGGCGGCCATGACCGGCCCGACGTACGACGCGGTCTTGGTCGGCGCCGGCCCCAACGGGCTGGTCGCGGCCAACCATCTCGTGGACGCCGGCTGGTCGGTCCTCGTGCTAGAGGCACAGCCGGACGTGGGCGGCGCCGTCCGCAGCGCCCAGGACGTCCATCCCGGATTCGTCCACGACACCTTCAGCGCCTTCTAGAGCCGAGCCCGAGGCGCAAGCCGCGCCGGCGCCCCTTCCGCGCTGCCGAACGGGCGCCACCAGGGATGGGTATCCACGCAGTCACCCTAGGTCTCCGCCTCAGACGTGCAGCGGGGTCGTGTGTATGTCGTCGGCGCGGTCGCGCTCGCGTTTCGTCGCCAGCCTGGCGATGCTCGACGCGGAACGGGGACGCGCTTTCCCTGCGTCGTCTGAAAGCGTGTGCGACGAGCGTTGCCGACGACCTCGATCTGCTCGCGACGGTACAAACGCCACCCGTCCCGATGCTCGACGTACGGCACCCGACCAGCATCGGTGAGCTGGGTTACCCGGCGCTCGGATACCCCGAGCACCGCCGCCGCGCCTTTGCGGCTCACCCAGTAGTCGCCGGCGACGAGGTGGCGCACCGGCCGCGTGCTGAGTGCCAACTGCTCGACCTGCTCGCGGGACAACTGCGCCGTGGCGAACTTCCGGCCGCGCGACAGTCCGCCGCGGCGAATCATCCGGTCCACGGTGGCGACGTGGACGGCGAGAATGCAGGCGGCCTCGGCGCGTGTGATGCCGTCGGAAGTGACGAGACTTCTGCTACTACTCACCCGGCGACGCGCCTCTGCTTTCAAGGCTTGGAACCGTGGCACGGTGCGGTATGGAGCAGGCGAGCATGAGGACGGCGAGGAACGACCAGTAGTACAGCGCCATCCAGGCCCCGCGCGCCGATGTCACGCTCAGCTGAGGGCCGATGTCCGGTGCTGTGATGACCCAGATTGGGATGGAGGCCAAGGCGAGCAGTCCACAGACGAGGCGGCCCCATGGTGAGCCACGGCCGGAGAGCGCGTAACCGCCGACCATTCCTGCAACCGGCACTCCGATAGCTCCACCGCCTACCCCGTCCTCGGCGAGGGTCCCAAAGTCCAGGCCGTGGCTGAAGAGCACTGCGGAAAACAACAGGGGGGACGCCGAGAGCCAACGCCAACCGCGTCTACCTCCGGTGCGACGAATCTGCTCCGCCCAGCCAAGCAGCCCACCGATGACAACCCCTGGCACGAGGACCCAAACGAACGTCGAAACCCACTCAACCGTTGAATCCACTCCGGCGACCTCGGCCATGAAACCTCGTAGGCCGGCAGCCCACGCCAGACCTCCCAACGCTCCGAGGAAGATGAGTCCTAGTCCGCCTGCCCGTGGGGCATGGGAAAGCCGATTAGTCATGTCGCCACTGTCCCGTATCTCCAAGGCGCAGGGAGCGGACCTCGCCGTCTAGGTGGGCGGGTCATGGCCGCGCGGAGCGTGGCGGTAGCAACGCCGACTGCCGCGGAACACACATCGACTCGTGCGAGATGAGCCGCTGTCGGCCGTGGGTAGCCGGACTCGAGCTCACCCAGCTCGCACAGCTGCCAACAGGCCCACGGTGTTATTCCGAGCAGCCTCGCGGCGTCCTTCGCGGTGACCAGCAGCGGCGCTTCTACGATGTCGTGCATGGGTGCCTCCTTCTAGTCGAGGGGGTACTCCGGCCCCGTTCGGTGCTCGCCGCACCGGGCGGGGCGCTTGTTGTCATCCTGCTCCGACCGCTCGGCGGTTGTCACTGAGTCGGCTGAGAACCCGCACCCATTCAGCACCGAACCGGCATGAGTCAGCACGGAAGTCTCCCACCTCTCCGGGGCACACTCGGGGCACAGGAGGTCGAGAAACAACGGCAATCGTTGGCAACTACTGAGCGGAGTAATCGCAGGTCAAACGGTAGGTTGAGGGTATTGGTGCAGGTCGGAAAGGTGCGCTCGAATGAATCCGGCCTACAGGCCGGCTCATCCACCAAACGTGCTGTCGACTGCGGCTGATTGGGCATGAGATTCCGGTGACACGTGAAGATGCACGCGCGCCTGCCTGCTGGCCGGGTTACCCTCGAAGCCCTGTCCGAGGAGGACGACCGATTCAATGATGGACATGTCCCGCTCCACCACAGCCGTTGTCATCTTCGTGTTGGTTCTGATCGTCATCGCAGCCATTCTCGTGGGTCTGCGCGTGATGGGTGGGCGAGCGCACGAGGGTAGGCGGGTGCAGGATAACGAGGACCGTTCTTCGTAGCGGTTACGCCAGGGTGGAGCTCGAGCGCGGGGCATCGCTGCCGTCCGGACGGCGGACCACTCCTAGAGCGGCCTGATCGCCGCAAGCGCCTTCTTTGCTACCGACGATCTGCGCGAGAACACCTCGGCAGGCTCCGCTTCCTTCGACCCCACTGCGCGTGAGCTCGACCGTTGGCGGGGGATGCGCTGCGGCGTCTTATCGGCGTGAGAGGTGTCCATCCAGGCCTTCGGCGAGGAGTCATGGGCGGACGGCTCGGCCACGACGCATTCCAGGTCCGCGTTCATCTCACGGTCCAGGGCGCGCCCGACCCATGGCAGGGCACTGAGTCGCTTCATCACTCGCACGGTCGGCAGCCCCCTTTGTATGCGCTCAAATAACGGAGCGTACTCTCTCGTGTGCATACAGTGAGCCGGTTCCGTGAAGGCGTACCCGCACGCTGACTTTCGGAGCTGGGGAGTCGCCTAAGGCGTCGCTGGCTCGACCATTCCGGCGAAAGATACGACATCCGCCTCATGTGACACCCCTCCTTAGTCGAGCAGGCTCGACACATCGGATCAACCTAGTAAAGGAGAACGAGATGTCGAACCTGCAGGGAATGGTCACCCAGTCCATGACCGTGATGTTCCCGGCCGCCGAGGTGGCTTACCGTCAGGAGCGCATCAGGCAGGACTTCCGCCGGGCGACGGACGGTCGGCGTCGGCGCCGCGGACTGCGCAGCGACCCGGTGGACGCGTCGAGCGACCTCGGATGACCGTCGACCCACGGTCGTCCGAGCGGTGCTGCATATAGCGATGGAAGAAGCGGTCCTCGAATTGTCGGCACCAGCGGCCATGATTGGTGGCATGTCCTCGGTGCAGCCCCCGCGGGGGCCGTTGGTCGGGCGGGCCGGCGAGCTGATGCGCCTCGCCGAGCTCGTCGGGCTCGACGGTGGTGAGTCGTCGACCGGGGTGCTGCTGTCCGGTGACGCTGGTGTTGGCAAGACGCGGTTGCTGGCTGCAGTGCGAGATCGCGCTGAAAGCGCGACGTGGCGCGTCCTGGTAGGTCATTGCCTGGATCTCGGCGACAGTGCCCCGCCGTACCTGCCCTTCAGCGAGGCACTGGGCCGCCTCGCCGCGCAGGAGCCGGTCGTCGCCGACGCGCTTGCCGCATCGCGGCCAGCCGTCGGACGGTTGTTGCCTGGAGCGCCTCGGCAGCGCCCGGGCGAGGGACCCGTCGAGGCGTGGACCACCGATCGGTCGGACTTGTTTGAATCAGTGCACGCGGCTCTCGAACAGCTCGCACGCTCGGCGCCGGTCCTGTTGCTGATCGAGGACGTTCACTGGGCCGATCGATCCACGCGGGAGATGTTGAGCTTCCTGTTTACCCGGTCCTTCGCCGCCGACGTGACCGTCGTCGCGACGTATCGCAGTGACGATCTGCACCGCCGGCACCCGCTGCGAGCGGTCGTGGCGGAGTGGGCGCGGCTGCCGGCTGTCAGCCGCCTGCATCTCGACCCGTTGGAGCCCCGGGACATCCGAGTGCTGGTCCAGACATTGCAGCCGACCCCCCTTCCGGAACAGCGCGTCCGCGACATCATCGCCCGCTCCGAAGGCAACGCCTTCTTCACCGAGGAACTCGTCGCAGCAGCAGACCGAGGCGACAGGGCTCTACCGGTCGACCTCGCGGATCTGCTACTCGTCAGACTCGACCAGCTCGACGAGCAGGCGCGCCAGGTAGTTCGGGCAGCAGCGGTCGCCGGGAGGCAGGTGTCCCACCGCCTGCTCGAACGCGTCGTCGGGATCGACTCGACTGCCCTCGACCGGGGGTTGCGCGCGGCGGTCGACGGGAACGTGCTGGTGGCTGTTGGCGCGAATGGCTACGCGTTCCGCCACGCCCTGTTGACCGAGGCAATCTATGACGACTTGCTGCCCGGTGAGAAGGTTCGGCTGCACCGGGCCTACTCCACGGCCCTCGGCTCGACCGCTGAGGGGCCTGCTGCCGAGCTAGCGCGCCACGCCAGGGCGGCGCACGACATGGTGACTGCGGCACGGTCCAGCGTCCGTGCCGGTGACGAAGCGATGGCGCTGGGAGGTCCGGATGAGGCTGCGCGCCACTACGAGACGGCACTGGAGCTACTCGCCGACCCCGCAACCAAGTCAGAGGTCGCCGGCAGGGGTGAAGACCGGGTCGACCCGGTCGC
>JACCYJ010000201.1 GCA_013696555.1 Nocardioidaceae bacterium
CGACATCTACGACTGGCTGGGCTTCGTGCAGGAGACGCTGGTACTCGCCGTCTCCTGACGGAACGACCGAGTGCCCCGCGATTGACGCCGGCCGACGGCAAGCCCCGTCATGGTTCCGAGTGGCGCAGACGAGTCATCAAAGCGCCGCCCCGACCGACGATATTGCGCCACTCGCCGGCCGGAGCGGGGCCGCTGCGTAGGCTCGACAGCGTGCTGACCATCGACCAAGGCATCCACGATGCGATCGTGGCGCACGCTCGTCGCGATCACCCGGACGAAGCCTGCGGAGTGGTCGCCGGGCCGGCCGGATCCGACCGTCCGACGCGCCACCTCCCCATGCTCAACGCGGCAATGTCGCCGACGTTCTACGAGTTCGACGCCACGGACCTGCTGCGCCTCTACCAGGACATGGATGCGCGTGACGAGGAGCTGGTCATCATCTACCACTCGCACACCGCGACGCCGGCGTACCCCTCCCGAACCGATATCGCACTGGCGCAGGAGCCAGGCGCGCATTACGTCCTCGTGTCCACCCGGGACCGCGACAACGATGACGAGCCGGAGTTCCGCTCGTACCGGATCATCGACGGTCAGGTCGAGGAGGAGGACGTACGGGTGGTTCCCTCCCTCGAGACGGCTGCGGAATGAGTCGTACCTCCCCGCCGTTGATCTCAGCAGCAACCGCGAGGAGAACCGCATGGCGATCGAAGTCCGGGTCCCGACGATCCTGCGTACGCACACCGCCGGCGCCAAGCGGGTGTCTGGCGACGGCGCCACGCTGGGTGAGCTCATCGACAACGTCGAGGGCACCCACGCCGGCGTCAAGGCGCGCCTGGTAGACCGTGGCGAGCTGCGCCGTTTCATCAACGTGTACGTCAACGATGAGGACGTCCGGTTCACCGGTGGACTCGGAACACCGCTGGCCGATGGCGACGTCGTGGTGATCCTGCCCGCCGTGGCAGGCGGAGCTGGCGATACAGCCCGAGCCGGCGGCTGAGCGATCGCGATGCGCTTCGACTCACTGCTCGACTCCGTTGGCCGGACGCCGCTGATCGGTCTGCCCCGGCTTTCGCCATCACCCGACGTCCGGCTGTGGGCGAAGCTCGAGGACCGTAACCCGACCGGGTCGATCAAGGACCGGGCGGCCCTCGCCATGGTGGTCCGGGCGGAGAAGGAGGGGCTGCTCCGCCCCGGGTGCACGTTGCTGGAGCCGACCTCGGGCAACACCGGCATCTCGCTGGCGATGGTCGCCCGGCTGCGCGGCTACCGCCTCGTGTGTGTGCTGCCCGAGAACACCTCCGTCGAGCGGCGCCAGCTGCTCACCATGTGGGGAGCCGAGATCGTCACGTCCCCGGCTGCCGGGGGGTCCAACGAGGCGGTACGCGTCGCCAAGGAGCTCGCGCTCGACCACCCCGACTGGGTGATGCTCTACCAGTACGGCAATGCCGCCAACGCCGACGCGCACTTCGAGGCCACCGCGCCGGAGATCCTGGCCGACCTGCCGGAGGTGACCCATTTCGTCGGTGGGCTCGGCACCACCGGCACGCTGATGGGCGTCGGCCGATTCTTCCGCGAGCACAAACCTGGTGTTCGCATCGTCGCCGCCGAGCCACGCTATGGGGAGCTGGTGTACGGGTTGCGCAACCTCGATGAGGGCTTCGTACCCGAGCTGTACGACGAGTCGCTGGTGGATGCGCGCTTCTCGGTCGGCCCGCGTGATGCCGTTCGCCGGGTCCGTGAGCTGCTCGACACCGAAGGGATCTTCGCCGGAATCTCCACCGGGGCCATCCTGCATGCGGCGATGGCGCAGGCCGCGACGGCCGTTCGCGCGCATCACAGCGCTGACATTGCGTTCGTCGTCTGTGACGGCGGTTGGAAATACCTGTCGACCGGCGCCTACGAAGGCACCCTCGATGAGGCCGAGGACCGCCTCGACGGCCAACTCTGGGCCTGAGCGAGCTACAGAGTCGACAGCACGAAGGAGAGTACGAAGCCGGCGGCCGTACTGAGCGCCACGGTGGGGCCACCCTGTTCGTAGGCCTCCGGCATCAACGTGTCCGCGAGGGACGCGAGGACTGCCCCGGCAGCGAACGCCAGCGGGAACGACAACGTCTCGGGCTGTGTTCTGGAGAGCGGGCCAGCGCCGATGACGACGGCCAGGGTGAGTGCCACCGCGCACACCAACCAGACCCCGAGGATGAACGTCTGGGATCGCCCTTGGGCGCGCATGGATGCGCTGCCAACCAACGCCTCGGGGAAGTTGGACACGAAGATCGCTGTCAGCAGTGCGAGACCGCTCGTGCCTTCACCCAAGCTCACGCCCAGGGCAACGTTCTCGGGGACCCCGTCCAGCGTGACCGCAGCGAGTAGGGCGAGCCCGGCCGATCCGCCGACGGACGCCTTCGACGGCGCGGTGTCGGTCGCCGCGGCGTTCGTGTCCATCTTCGGGCTGTCGTCGTCGCCGGTGGATCCGACGGCCAACTTGTCGAGCTGTTGGCTGACGACGACGAAGACGATCGCTCCGGCAGCCAGCCCCAGAGCCGCACGCCAGATCCCACCCCGCTCGTACGCGTCCTCGAAGAGCTCGAAGCTGAGGGCGGTGATGAGGGCACCGGCGGCGAAAGCGAGCATCGCGGCGAGAACCCGTTTGGGGATCTGGATGTGCCCGCCCGCAATCGCGCCCAGCACGAGTGCGCTGGACGCGATGACCCCGAAGATCAGCGACTCCCACATAACGGTTCAGGAGCCTAACGCCCACCAGCGCGCCTCACCCCCACGCGTGGGCCTGACGTTCTTAGCGCGCCGCGCCGGCATGCGCCGTTTCAACATAGGGCTCACGCATGAATCGAGCGGATCGATCGAGCCGCTAGCCTGCCCACGTGCGCGAGATCGTGGTGTTTTCCGGTAGTGCCCACCCCCAGCTGGCCGGACGCATCTGCGGAGCGCTCGGTGTCGCGCTCTCGCCGGCGGTGACGACTCGCTTCAGCAACGACTGTCTCCAGGTACAGCTGCTGGCAAATTGTCGCCAGCGTGACGTCTACGTGGTGCAGCCGCTCGTCCCACCCACGCAGGAGCATCTGATGGAGCTGCTGCTGATGCTCGACGCCGCGCGAGGCGCATCGGCCTCGCAGGTGACGGCGGTCATCCCGCACTATGCGTACGCGCGCTCGGACAAGAAGGACGCCTCTCGCATCTCCATCGCGGGTCGCCTCGTAGCCGACATGCTGGTGACCGCTGGCGCGGATCGGGTGCTCACCATGACACTGCACGCGCCGCAGGTGCACGGGTTCTTCTCGGTGCCGGTTGACCACCTGACGGCAACCGGTGAGCTCGCGGACCACTTCCGTGGCCGTGACCTGACCGGGACGGTCGTGGTCTCACCCGACCTCGGGAACGCCAAGCGAGCGACTCAGTTCGCCCGGCTCCTCGGGTTGTCGGTGGCGGCCGGCAGCAAGCAGCGGCTTTCTGACGATCGGGTGGTCATCGACGCGATCGTGGGTGATGTCGCCGGCCGGGAGGCGATCATCCTCGATGACGAGATCACCACCGGCGGCTCCATTCTCGAGCTCCTGGACCGACTGTCCGAGCAGGGCTGCGACCGGGCGGCCGTTGCCTGCACGCATGGGCTGTTCAGCGGCAAGGCGGTCGAACGGCTCGGTACGCATCCGGCCATCACCGAGGTCGTGACCACCGACACCGTCCCGCTGCCCGCCACTCCCTGGCCGGAGCTCGGCGTGCGGTCGGTTGCACCGTTGTTCGCGGAGGCGATCACCCGGATCCACGCCGGCGAGTCGGTGAGCAGTCTCTTCGACGGCGTCGACCCCACGCATGCAGCGCCGCAGGCCAGGCTGCCGTTCGTCGGAGCCTTCTGACCCCCGCGTATCGCCCCCTCATCCGCGGCTTCCGAACCGATGATCGCGACTGACGCGATCGGGGGTGCCTCCACGGCGCAGTAAGTCGCGAATGAACACCGAGAGGCGGAGCAGCCACCGTAGGCTTTGCCGCGTGAGGGACGCTCCGATCGGGATCTTCGACTCCGGCTTCGGGGGGCTCACCGTGGCCCGCGCCGTGCTCGACCAGCTACCGCACGAGCCGGTGCTGTACCTCGGAGACAGCGCACGTCAGCCGTACGGCCCGAAGCCGATCGGTGAGGTCCGCGAGTATGCGCTGGAGTGTCTCGACCACCTCGTCGGGCGGGGCGTCAAGGTCTTGGTGATCGCGTGCAACTCCGCCAGTGCGGCAGTGTTACGCGACGCCCGCGAGCGCTATGAGGTCCCGGTCGTCGAGGTCATCCTGCCGGCGACTCGGCGTGCCGTGGCCGCCAGCCGGAACGGCCACGTGGGAGTCATCTGCACCGAGGCGACTGCGGTCTCCCAGGCGTACGAGGACGCGTTCGCTGCGGCGCCGCAGATCACTCTGCACACCCAGCCGTGCCCGCTTTTCGTGGAGTTCGTCGAGCGGGGCATCACCAGCGGGCCGGAGCTGCTCACGGTGGCCTTCGAGTACCTCGCTCCGCTGGTGGACCAGTCGATCGACACGTTGGTCCTCGGTTGCACCCACTACCCGTTGCTCACCGGCGTGCTGTCGTACGTGCTGGGAGACGACGTGACCCTGGTGTCGAGCGCTGACGAGACGGCCAAGGACGTCTACCGGCTGCTGGTGCGCCACCGCATGCAGCGGCCGGCGGCTACCTCGCCTCCCGTGCACCGCTTTCTGACGACCGGCCAGCCGAAGGAGTTCCGGGCGCTGGGGCAGCGTTTCTTCGGCCCAGAGCTCGACCGGGTCGATCAGTTCTCCTGGGTGGGCGTATGAGGCTGACCGTTGTCGGCTGCTCCGGCTCCATCCCCGGTCCGGACGGCCCCGCGAGCTGCTACCTGCTGGAGGCCCCGTACCAAGGCGAGGTCTTCCGGCTGGTGCTCGACATGGGCAACGGTGCGTTCGGCCCGCTGCAGCGCTACGTCGATCCGCTCGACGTCAACGTCGTGGCGCTCAGCCACCTGCACGCCGACCACTGTGTGGACCTCACCGCCTACTACGTGCAGCGCAAGTACCACCCGCTCGCGCCCCACCCGCCAGTGCCGGTCTATGCGCCAGCCGGAGCCGCTGCCAGGCTGGCGCGCGCCTATGACATGCCGGAGGAGCCCGGCATGGTCGCCGAGCTCGACTTCCGTGACTGGTCGCCGCAGGTGGCCCTTCAACTCGGCCCGTTCGAGGTGTCGATCGCACGCGTCGTGCATCCGGTGGAGGCGTACGCCATCCGGGTCTCCGAGGAGGGGCGCAGCTTCGTCTACAGCGGGGACACCGGGCCGTGTGAGGAGCTCGTACGGCTGGCAGCCGGTGCCGAGATGCTGCTGGCCGAGGCATCGTTCCTGGAGTCGGTCGCTCACCCGGAAGGTGTCCATATGACCGGCCGGGAAGCCGCTGAGCAGGCCACCCTGGCCGGTGTCGGGCGGCTGCTGCTCACACATGTCCCACCGGGAAACTCCAAGGCAGAGGTCAGAGCAGATGCCGAGTCAGCCTTCGCTGGTCCGATCGACTTGGTCGAGGCCGGCGACTCCTACGACGTGTGACAGGCATCGTCGCTGCCGGGAGCGGGCTATATCGTCGACGGCATGACGCGAGCCGATGGTCGATCGCCAAGCGAGCTTCGCCCGGTACGCATCACCCGCGGCTGGCTCGACCACGCCGAAGGCTCCGTGCTCGTCGAGTACGGCAAGACACGCGTGCTGTGTGCGGCCAGCGTGACGGTCGGGGTTCCGCGGTGGCGCCGTGAGTCCGGTCTGGGGTGGCTCACCGCCGAGTACGCGATGCTGCCACGAGCCACGCACACCCGCTCCGACCGTGAGTCGGTCAAGGGCCGGTTGGGCGGCCGGACGCACGAGATATCGCGGCTGGTCGGCCGGGCATTGCGGGCGACGGTCGACTTCAAGGCACTGGGGGAGAACACGATCGTGTTCGACTGTGACGTCTTGCAGGCCGACGGCGGCACCCGTACCGCCGCGATCACCGGCGCGTACGTCGCGCTCGTCGACGCCGTGGGATTCCTGCGGGAGCAGAACGCTGTTGCGGGTGACCCGCTCGTGCACTCGGTGGCGGCAGTCTCGGTCGGGGTTGTCGACGGCGTCTCGATGCTCGACCTCGCGTATGAGGAAGATGTCCGGGCGGAGACCGACATGAACGTCGTGATGACGGGGGACGGTCACTTCATCGAGGTGCAGGGGACGGCGGAGGGCGCGCCGTTCGACCGAACAGAGCTCGACTCCCTGCTGCAGCTAGGGGAGCACGGCTGCGCCGAGCTGACCCGGCTGCAGGCCGAGGCCTTGGCATGAGCCAGGTCCTGGTGGCAACCCACAACGCGAAGAAGCTCACCGAGCTGCGCCGGATCCTGGTGGCCGAGATCTCGGGCGTCGAAGTGCTGGGCCTTGATGATGTGGCTCCCTACGACGAGCCACCGGAGGTCGAGAACACCTTCGAAGGCAATGCGCTCATCAAGGCCAGGGCGGCTGTGGCGGCGACCAGCATGCCGTCGCTCGCCGACGATTCCGGGATCTGCGTCGACGCGCTCAACAGCATGCCGGGTGTGCTGTCCGCTCGCTGGTCGGGCACTCCGCGAGACGACGCCCGCAACAACGAGCTCCTGCTGGCCCAGCTCGCCGACATCCCGGACGAGCGCCGCCATGCGGAGTTCCGTTGTGCGGTGGCGTTCGTGACGCCGGACGGCGACGAGTTCATCGAGATCGGCGTGGTACGCGGCACGATCTTGCTTGCGGGGCGCGGCTCGAACGGCTTCGGCTACGACCCACTGTTCCGGGCCGACGGTCAGACATACAGCAATGCCGAGCTGTCAGCAGACGACAAGGATCGCATCAGTCATCGCGGCCGGGCGCTTCGCGACATGGTCCCCACGGTGGCGAAGGCCCTGCGCCGCCGGTAGCCGGCCGCACGCCGGCCTCGGCGCCCCAGACCGCCGTGTCCACCAACTTGTCACCGTGAGAACAGGTTCCGACCTGCCCAGGTCCCGACCTGCCTCTGAAAGTGACAACTGCCACGGTTCGACGACCACGGCGACAGCTGCCAGCGAGGCGGGAATGGCGGCGTGCCAGAGGGGGGATTCGAACCCCCACGCCCTCGGGCACGGCATCCTAAGTGCCGCGTGTCTACCGTTCCACCACTCTGGCCTGCGCGGCAGTCTAGGTGGCGGTGGTGCCCGATCCGGACCGCTTCGCGGTGCCTCGGCGTGGTGCTGGCGAGCCGTACCGGTAACGTGTCGGCGTCCGACCGCTGGCGCCGCCAGCCGAGCACTACGAGGAGGTCGCCGTGGCCCGCGGCTCCGAGCTGGACACCAGGCAAGACCCCGACGCGCTGGTGCGGGATATCGAGGAAACCCGCAACCGCCTCGCCGGGACCATTGATGCCATCGTCGATCGCTCCAACCCCAAGAACGTGGCGCACCGCACCCTTGCGCGGGTGAAGGCACGTTTCGTCAGCCCCGACGGGTCGCCGCGGTTGGAGAACATCGTGCCGGTTGCTGGAGCCGCTCTGGGGGCGGTGGTGGTGATTGCCGTCCTCCGCAGCCTCGTTGGGAGCGACTGAGCGGCCTCGTCAGCTGGTAGCTCAGCCCTCGAGCGCACGTAGCTCCGACTTGTGCAGGCTGTCCCAGTAGCGCTCGAACTCATCGGCCCTCATGGGAGGCGCGATGAGATACCCCTGCATCGACGGGCAGCCCATCCGGGTCAGCGTGCGCCATTGCAGCTCGGTTTCGACGCCCTCGGCGACGGTTCGGCGGCCGAGAGCTTTGCACAGCCGCAGGACTGCCGCCACGATCTGGGTGTCCACCATGTCCTGCCCGAGCCCGGCGATGAACGCCGAATCGAGCTTGACCACGTCAACGGGCAGGGAGCGCAGGTACGCCAATGACGAGTATCCGGTGCCGAAATCGTCAACGGCGACGCTGACGCCGATGTCGCGCAACTCGCGCAGCGTTTGCAGGTGTGCCTCGGTGTCGCTGAGCACCGCCGTTTCGGTGATCTCGAGGCACAGGTGCTGGGGTGGCAGTGAGGTGCGGTGCAGGACCTCCAAGACCTCCTGGGCGAGTCGAGGTTGCGCCAGCTGAAGCGCAGACAGGTTGACCGAGATGACGATCGGCTCGCGGCCCGGATGATTGACGTTCCAGCGGTGCGTGATCCGGCAGGCCTCCTCGAGAACCCATCTGCCCAGGAAGACGATCAACCCAGTGTCCTCAGCAAGCGGGATGAACTCGGACGGCAGCACGGTGACTCCGCCGACCTGCTCCCAGCGGACCAGCGCCTCCAGGCCGGCGAGCTCCCGGGTCTTGGTGTCGACGATCGGCTGGAAGCGCAGGCTCAGCTGCTCGTTCTCGAGGGCATCGCGCAGCCGCGACTCCATCTCCAGTCGTACGCGCGACGCGTCGACCAACTCCTGGGTGGCGAATCGGATGCAGTTGCGGCCTGCCGACTTGGCGGCGTACGCGGCCGTGTCGGCCGCCAGCATCACGTCGTCGCGCGTGTCCCCGGGCGCGGTGACGGCGACGCCGATCGAGACGGTCAGAAACACCGTGTGGCCGGCAATCAGGTACGGCATCCGCAGCTCGCCGAGCATCTGCTCGGACAGGTCGAGCGAGTCGCGGTTGACGTCGACGTGCTCGAGCAGTATCACGAACTCGTCACCGGACAGACGCGCCATCGTGTCAGAGGTGCTGACCAGCCGCTTCAGGCGGTCGCTGATCTGGATAAGCAGCTGGTCACCGACCAGGTGACCGAAAGAGTCGTTGACGAGCTTGAAGCGATCGAGGTCGACAAAGATCACGGCGTGGTGGCTGCCGTCCCTGGCGCTGCGGGCGAGGACTTCGTCGAGTCGGTCGAGGAAGAGCCGACGATTCGGCAGTCCGGTCAGCTCGTCATGCAGTGCACGGTAGGTGAGAGCCTCCTGGAATGCCCGTCGCTCGCTGACGTCGCGAATGACCATGACGGCGCCGGCCGGGTCGTCGTCGGTCGTGAGTGGGCTGAACGAGTACGCGACCTCGATGCGAGTGCCACGGTGGCCGTACATCGTGGCGTCGCTGTCCTGAACGACTTCACCCCGCTTCAGCATGGTCAGCAGGTCCAGTGCCTCGCCCCCGTCGGCCATCATGCAGGCCTCGTTGATCGGCAAGCCCAGCAGATCGGTGGCCGACTTCGCCCGCAGTAGCCGGACGGCTGCCGGGTTGGCGAAGGTCACGCCACCATCGGCGTCGAACGCCACGACGGCCTCGGTCTGGGCATCGGTGATCGTCTGCAACTCGGTGATCAGCTCGGCGGCGCGAAGAGCGTCCTCCCCGACCCCAGCAAGCGCCGTCAGCGTTTCTCGCTCCGGTGCGGTCCAGGAGCCTGGGCCGGCCCTCAGGTCGGCAACCAGGCGGAATCCGGCCTGGGTCTCGACGACGAGGGCTGATGCGGGAATGGGCTCTGCGCCCGCCAGGGACAGGTAAGCCGTACGGGCACCCACCAGCTCACGTGCGGCCTTCGTGAGGGTGCTCTCGATCGCCGGCCGTTCATGAGTCGCACGTAGCTCGCTGGTGGCGCGCTGCAAGCGTTCGGCCCGCAGCCGTCCGGTGCTCTCGCGTAGTTGCGCTGAGTAGGCGCGCTGGACGAACGCCACGAGTGCCGCGGCGAGCAGGAAGCCCCAGTCGTCGATGAACAGCAACACTGCAGCGCTGCCGCCGAGGAACGATGCTCCGACCCAGGCGAGTATCTGTTCCTTGGGGATACGCACGGTGGAGTTGTAGGAGGAGCGGGTCTCGAAGGCGATAACGGACGTCACTGCCGCACGAGACACCAGCGTGATGACGACGGTGCCCGTCATGGCTCCGAGCAAGTGGCGCCAGTTCAATTCGGACACGTCAGGACCACTGACCGCGTAGCAGGCGAGGGCGCCGACACAAACGGACAGCACGAGTTGTCCGCAGTTGAACACCGCCTTGATCGGCGGTCGGCGGACGGCAATGCTCCCGGCCACAGAGGCCGCTACCGCAATGAGAGGGAGTTCGCCGGGAGCAAAGGCCAGGAGCAGCGGAACGAAGAGAACCTCATCGAGCGTGATGGACTCCACCGAACCACCCATCGTGATCAACCGGCGGGGGATCAGATGGGACAACACCAACAGACCGGCCAACGACGCGACGACAAGCGGAGGGCTAGGAACCCCGCCCGGCAACGGGTTACGGGCAAGCAGGTACGCAAAAGTCAGCCCGATCGCACAGACGATCAGGCTGACGAATGCGAGCTGTCGCTTCGAGCGAGTACTGATAACGGCTCCTCGGTGCCTGCCTGGCACCGATGATGCCGCAATCGACACCAACTACGCTGCGAAAGCGAAAGACTCCGCTCTGTCCCAGTGGCTGGTGTCTGCGGTGTCCCAGTGGCTGGTGCGGGTATCGGCCTTGGCCCACTCGTAGGTGAGGACCTCACCAGAGAATGACTCACACAAAGTTAGCGAGCAAACACGAAGATGCGACATTTCTGGCTGCCTTTTGTCTGACGACCGCTGGTGAGGCGGCCGAGCGGGGATGTTAAAGGCGACCCGAGTTCGCTAGCCCGAATATGCCAGAGGGGTGCCTGTTGTGGCTAGTCACAACAGGTAACTTTTGGTCCTCATGTGACGTAAGTTTCGGGGGATGTCACGCATTGAGCATTGAGGTATCACGCACAGTAGATTCTCTGCGTACCTAGTCATCAACTGAGCACGTAGTGTAAGCACCCATCGCTTCAAAATCTCGTGCGCGGGCCAGCACGTGAAGCGTCAGACGTTCGACGAGCACGTGGACGTCGCACGACTGACAGCTAGGTGGCGACTAGGCGGCGACGCGGTCGATCTTGCGGTGATAGTGCTGCCCGGCCTTGCCACCGAGGTAGGCCGCGAGGAGGGTGGCGACGATGACTGCGGCGAGGGTGATCAGGCCGCCGTAAGTCGCTTCGTCGGTGGGAATGGGCAGTGCCGGCAGGTCCACCCGGGCGAATATGTCGTATTCGCTGCCGAACACGACGCCGATCACGACTACGACGATGGTGACGAGGAGGCCCACAAGCCAGACTGCGGCGCCCTGGCGGCCGCCGTCGAAGCGAGACATCCGACCGGCAACGTACCCGCCCATGTAGTAGCCGATCACCAAAATCACCAGCAACGCGATGGCTGTGGCGACGCCGATGGTGCCGGCAGCACGTTCGACATCATTTTGGGTCACCGCGGTGGTGGAGCCGACGGCCGCGGCGATGGCGCCGAAGATGCCAGTGAGCAAGATGGCCAATGCGACTGCCACCAACCAACCAAGGAACGCCGCGCCCCAGTTGATCCCGCCGAATTCTCTACGGCGGGCCGCTTCCAGACGGTCTTCCCGCTCATCGGTGCGCCGCTGCGGCGTCGACGCCCCTCGGCGCGGTTGGTCCGATGGGTTGGTGGTGTCGTCTGACATGCGAGGTGGTCTCCTCAGGTGGTGGGTCGACACGGGGAACATGCGTCCCATATGCGGAGGTGGCGCCGCCGCTGCGCGAAGCATCATGTTTACCCCGTAAGCGCGACGCTACACCTGGGTTTACGGGCGATCTGCCCGGTGTGACGCGCTCATCCGCCGCATCGTGCGCGTCATGGCTTGCCGGACGATCGCCGTGTCAGGGCGATAACTCTCACATGATCGTAGGCTCGGATGAACGGGGCTCGGAAGTGCGGCGGGAGGGCAGATCAGGCTTTGGCAGCCCGGTCGCGCAGGATCTGCTGGCTTGCCAACTTGCCGGGCGCGCCGATCACGCAGCCACCGGGATGCGTACCGGATCCGCACTGGTAGTAGCCGTCGATCGGGGTGCGGTACTGGCTCCACCCGGGCGCCGGGCGGAAGAAGTACATCTGCGGGGCGAAGAACTCACCCGCGAAGATATTCCCCTCCGACAGGCCCACGACCCGCTCGATGTCGAGCGGGGTGACGATCTCGCGGTGCAGCACGAGGTCACCGAAGCCGGGGAAGAACGACTCCAACGTCGCCTGCACGGTGTCCGCGAACCGCTCGCGCTCGGTGTCCCAGTCGCTGCCCTTGAGGTGGTACGGCGCGTACTGGACGAAGCACGACATCACGTGCTTGCCGGGCGGTGCCATGTCGGGATCGACGACCGACTGGATGGCGCCGTCGATGTAGGGGCGCTTGCTGTACCAGCCGTACTTCGCATCGTCGAATGCACGCTCGAGGTACTCCATCGACGGGCCCATGTTGACGAAGCCGCGGTACTGATCGGAGCGATCGCCGAGCGCCGGGTACTTCGGCAAGCCGTCGAGGGCGAAGTTGACCTTCGCTGATGTTCCCTGGAAGCGGAGTCGGTTGATGTTTTCCACCAGTTCCGCCGGCAGCTCACGGGGCTCCACCAGCTCGAGGAATGTGCGCCGTGGGTCGAGGGCGCTGACGACGATGTCCGCCTTGAGCTCGGTGCCATCGCCGAGGGCCACCCCGACCGCCTTGCCCTCTCGAGTGATGACCGTGTCGA